>NZ_JAAGOU010000018.1:0-91346 GCF_010500775.1 Salipiger sp. PrR002 | reverse complement strand
GCGGCGACGATGCCGCGGGTCGAGGGGCATTGCACGGTGAGGGCGTAGGAGGAGCTCATGATCGGTCCGTTTCTTTCCCGAAGGTCTGTCTGGGGATGTCGCTGCCGCCTGCGCCGGGGGAGGTCAAGCGGAATACCGCGCCATCAAAGCGCAACTTTCTGCGCTTGCGCGGTGCCGGGGCGACATGTTTCTCGGCAGATGCGACAGGGACGTCATCGGAAACTCCTGCCCGCCTGCGCGGCATAGGGCAGGCGGCGGGCAGGCCGCGTCGCTGCCCAATGCGCGGGCGGCGGCGATGCGGGAAGATGCACCTCAGAGGTGTGTTTGCGGACTAACCGCTTGTGAAATAGGGAAGGAGGCCTTACCCCAAGGGAAAGTGCCCGGAAGTCCGTGCCGTCCTCTCGGCTTCCCGGCCTGCAAACCCGGACCCGTCGAGACACGTTTTCATGACCGAAACTTCCTTCAGCGCCCGCCTTTCAGAACTTCTGCATTTCATCTATCCCGATCTCAATGCCGACATCCTGTCCAGTCAGGTCATCGACGCCTTCTGGCCCGAGAACAAGAGCCGGCGCCGACAGCCGCGCAAACCGGGCAACAATCTGTGGTCGCAAAAAGATGCGGTGCTGATCACTTATGGCGACAGTCTGATCGACGGCAGCCACAAGCCGCTCGATTTGATGAACCACTTCCTGCGCAGCCGGATGAAGGGCGTGGTCAACGGCGTGCATGTTCTGCCGTTCTTCCCCTTCACCTCTGACGACGGCTTTGCGGTGACCGACTATCGCAAGGTGAACCCGCAGCTTGGCGACTGGGTGGACATCACCCGCATCGGCGACGAGTTTCACCTGATGTCGGATCTGGTGCTCAACCACGTCTCTTCGCAGGGGGTGTGGTTCAACGCCTACCGGCAGGGGCAGAAGCCGTTTGACGAATTCTTCTTCGAGGCCTCGCCCGACGACGATGTGTCGATGGTGGTGCGCCCGCGCACGACGCCGCTGCTGCAGGAGGTCGAGACGGCGATGGGCACGCGCTATGTCTGGTGCACCTTCAGCCACGACCAGATCGACCTCGACTTCCGCAACCCCGAGGTGCTGCTGGAGATCCTGCGCATCATCCGCCTGCATGTGGACAATGGCGTGCGGATCATCCGGCTCGACGCGGTGGCCTTCCTGTGGAAGGAGATCGGCACCAACTGCATCCACCTGCCGCAGACCCACGCGGTGATCCGCCTGCTGCGGCTGCTGATGGATTACGCCACCGAAAGCGTCATCCTGCTGACCGAGACCAATGTGCCGAAGGCCGAGAACCTCTCGTATTTCGGCCACCGCAACGAAGCGCATATGGTCTACAACTTCCCGCTGCCGCCGCTGGTGCTGCACGCGATGATGGCGGGGACGGCGAAATATCTCAACGACTGGCAGCGTGCCATGCCGCCCGCGCCGCTGGGCTGCGCCTATCTCAACTTCACCGCGTCGCACGACGGCATCGGCATGCGCCCGGCCGAGGGGCTGCTGCCGCCTGAGGAAGTGGGCAAGGTCATCGACACCGCCAAGGAACTGGGCGGGCTGGCCTCTATGCGCTCGCTGCCCGGCGGCGGCGAGAGCGTCTATGAGCTCAACTGCGCCTTCTTTGCCGCCATGGCGCGCACCTATAAGGGCGAGGATGACCAGCATCTGCCGCGGTTCCTGTGCTCGCAGACCATCGTCATGTCGCTGGAGGGGATCCCGGCCTTTTACATCCACTCGATGCTGGGCACGCCCAATGATCTCGAGGCGGTGCAGCGGCGCGGGATGAACCGCGCGATCAACCGCCACCGCTGGGACTATGGGCAGCTCAACGCCTACCTCGATGATCCAGAGACCGTGCATGCGCAGGTGCTGGAGATGCTGTCGGACCGGCTGCGGCTGCGCGCCGAGCAGGCGGGCTTCCATCCCAACGCGACGCAGTTCACGCTCAATCTCGACGAGCGGGTGTTCGGCCTGTGGCGGCAATCGCTGGACCGCTCGCAGTCGATCTTTGCGTTGCACAATTGCTCGGACGAAGAGGTGGTGATCCCGCACGAGGGGCTGAACCTGATCGCCGACGAGCATTGGGTCGACCTGCTGTCGGGTGAGACCATCGAGGCCGGGCCGGTGACATTGGCGCCCTATCAGTGCCGCTGGATCTCGAACCAAGGGTAGGGGTCTCAAGGGGGCGCTGCCCCCGTCCGCCGGTGGCGGATTCCCCCGGGATATTTGTGTCTAGACGAAGCGGGCGGTGAACCTTCGGGCGTTTTCGCGCGTTGACCTGTGCAAACGTCTGGAGGGTGGCATGTTCGACTGGATCTCGGGGTTCATTGACGCGGTAGGGGCGTTCGGCATCGGTTTGCTGATGTTTCTCGAAAACGTCTTCCCGCCGATCCCGTCCGAACTGATCATGCCGCTGGGTGGGTTCAACGCCGCCGCCGGGACCGAGCATCTCTTCTGGGTGATCGTCGCGGGCTCGATCGGCTCGCTCGCCGGGGCGCTGTTCTGGTACTGGATCGGGCGCAGGCTGGGCACGCACCGGCTGAAGCGGCTGGCCGCGAAACATGGCCGCTGGCTCACCATTCTTCCCGAAGACCTCGACCGCTCCAACGATTGGTTCACGCGCCATGGCGGCAGCGCGGTGCTTATCGGGCGGCTGATCCCGACGGTGCGCACCTTCATTTCGGTGCCTGCGGGCGTGGCGCGGATGCCGCTGGCGAGCTTCATGGCTTTCTCGGCGGTGGGCACGGTCAGTTGGACCGCGTTTCTGGCCTTCGCGGGGTTCCTGCTGGGCTCGCAATACGGACTGGTGGCGGGCTGGCTCGACCCGGTGTCCACCGCCGTCGTCGTGGGGATCGTCGGCGTCTACATCTGGCGCGTGGCCACCTACGGGCGGCGCAAGACCCGCAAGGCGGGCGCGCGGGAGGATCAGACCGAGGCATGAAAAAAGGGGCGCCAGCGGCGCCCCTTTCTCAGTCATCCGTGCGCTGCGTCAGAGACCCAGCGAGCCCAGCACGATCACGGTGATCGTCGCGAAGACCGGGATCGCCACGGCGACCACGAAGATATCGGCGTAGCTCTTCTTATGGGTCATGCCGGTGATCGCCAGCAGGGTGATCACCGCGCCATTGTGCGGCAGCGCGTCAAAGCCGCCCGAGGACAGCGCCGTCACCCGGTGCATGAGCCCCATGGAGACGCCCTGATCCATGCCCATGGCCGCGAATTGCTCGCCAAGCGCGTTGAGCGCGATGGACATGCCGCCCGAAGCCGAGCCGGTGATGCCCGCAAGCACGTTCACCGCCACCGCCAGCGAGGCGACCGGGTTCTCGGGAAAGAGGCCCAGCACGGCGTCGCGGATCAGCCCGAAGGCGGGCAGCGAGGCGATGACCGCGCCGTAGCCGACCTCGGAGGCAGTGTTGAAGATCGGCAGGAGCGAGCCCATCGTACCGTTGTTCACCGTCTCTTTCACGTCCGCGAAGCGGCGCCAGTTCAGCGCCACGGCGAGGATGATCGAGACCACCAGCGACACGATGATCGCCCAGATGCCTGCGACGCGCGACAGCGAGGTCTCGCCGTATTGCGGGTCTGCGAGGTAGTCGGCGGACATGTTGGGGATCACCACATAGGTGAAGAGCGCGTTGAGCGCGATCACCGCAATCACCGGCGCGATCGCCGCGGCAAAGCCCGGGCGGTCGGCATCCTCGGGCAGCGAGGAATCCGCCGCGGTGCGCTCATGGGTGCCGTAGCCCTCGCCGCGGCCCTGCGCGGCCTTGGCGCGGCGGCTCAGCCAGAGCGTGCCGCCCGCCAGCATGATCAGACCCGCCAGCGTGCCCAGCAGCGGCGCCGCAAAGACGTTGGTGCCGAAGAACGGGATCGGGATCGCGTTCTGGATCGCCGGGGTGCCGGGGAAGGCGGTCATGGTGAAGGTGAACGAGCCGAGCGCGATGGCTGCGGGCAGCAGGCGCTTGGGCACATCAGCGCGGCGGAACAGCGCGTTGGCGATCGGGTAGATGGCGAAGGCCACCACAAAGAGCGACACACCGCCGAAGGTGAGCACGCCGCAGGCCAGAACGACGGCGAGGATCGCGCGGTCACCGCCGACCCATTCGACGATCTTCTCGGCGATGGTCCGTGCCGCGCCGCCATCGGCCATGACCTTGCCGAAGATCGCGCCCAGCAGGAACAGCGGGAAATAGGTGATCACGTAGCCGCCGAGCGACTTCATGAAGACCTGCGTATAGGTGGCCAGAACCGGCAGACCGCCCGACATCAGCACGGCCAGCATGGCCAGAAGCGGTGCCAGGATCAGCACGTTGATGCCGCGGTAGGCCAGATACATCAGCAGGCCAAGCGACACTATGATCCCAATGAGACCCATTCTTCTCCTCCTCTCGATTTGAAGCACCCCGCGGGGAGGCACCGGGCATGGGAGGTCCGGCGCGGGCAGGGCTCTAAAAATCCTCTACTCGGACGAGAGTTAGGGGAGGTCAATGCGACGTCCCGGTGAAGGACGCGACGTCGCAAGGGATCTGTGATCACTGTGACGTGAGGTCGGCGGGCTTCAGCCGAATTCGGCCTCATCTGCCGCCACCGCTGCGCGGAAATCGGCCAGCAGCGAGGGGTCGGCGGAATGCACCCGGTTCCACGTGGGAATGAACGGCGTCTCCTGCGGGTTCTCGATAAAGAGCTGCCCGGCCCGCACGATGTTTTCGCCGAACATCTCGATGCTGCGCTCTTCGGCGTGGCGGTCGATGGTCAGGCCGTTCATCTTGGCATCCGCCGAATAGGCCTCCAGCAGGTCGAGCGCGGAGCGGTAGTAGGTGGCCTTCAGCGTTCGGAAGACATGCGGGGTGAACACCGTGCCATCGGCGGCGAGCTTGCGGAAGATCGCCTTGCAGATGTCGACGGACATGCGCGACAGACCTTTGGAGGCGTCTTCCTGCGACAGATCCTGATGTTTGTGGTCGTAGATGTCGGCGATCTCGACCTGACACACCTGCCGCGGGCCAAGGTTGCGCCACGCCTCAGACAGAACGCCGATCTCGAGCCCCCAGTCCGAGGGAATGCGCAGGTCCGGCAGCAGGCCGGTGCGCAGCGCCATCTCGCCCGAGAGCGGGTAGCGGAAGGCGCGCAGGTAGTCGATGTAATCGCGGTCTCCGATGGTGCGCTTGAGCGCGATCAGCAGCGGCGAGACCAGCAGGCGGGTGACCCGGCCATTGAGCTTTCCGCCGCCGACGCGCGGGTAATAGCCCTTTGACAGCTGATAGCTGAAAGTGGGGTTGGCCACCGGGTAGACCAGCCGGTCGAGAAGCTCGCGCGTGTAGGTGACGATATCGCAATCGTGGATCGCCATGACCGAACTGTCGGCGCAGGAGATGAGATAGCCCATGCAGCCCCAGACGTTCTTGCCCTTGCCGGGCTCCTGCGGCGCAAGGCCGAGCGCCTCCAGCCGTCCCATGATCTCGAGCATGCGCGGGCTGTCGTTCCAGATCACCGTGGTTTGCTGCGGCAGCACCGAAAAGAACTCGCGGGCGTGGCGGTACTGCGCCTCATCGGCGCGGTCGAGGCCGATGACTATGCGGTGCAGATAAGTGACCTTGCTCAGTTCCGACAGGATGTTGGGCAGCGCGTCGCCTTCAAGCTCGGAAAAGAGCGAGGGCAGGATCAGCGAGATTTTCCGGCTCTGCGCATAGGTCTCGAGCTCGTAGATCATCTCTTCGATGGGGCGCGAGCGCAGGTTGTGGAACTGGGCAATATTGCCGTTCTGCTGGAAGTCGGCCATGGCGGTAGTCTCCTAGAGCCCGAGGTCGTCGAGTAGTGAAAGAATGGCGGTGTTCCAGCCCTCGGGGCCGGGCAGGGCGGTGCGACGGATTTGGCCCGTCTGCTCGCCCGGCAAGGGCGGGATGCCGTTGCCATGATCGTTGCGGATGATGACGCCATGATCGGCGCTCTCGATCATTTCGATGTCATTGGGGGCGTCGCCAAGCGCGATGGCGGTGTCGCAACCCAGGTCGTGCAGGATGCCCGCCATTTGCTGCGCCTTGGTGCCGCCGAAGGACAGCGTGAGAAAGCGGCCGCCCTTGCGGGCGTGGATGCCTCGCTCGGCCAGCGCGGCAAGGAAGTCATCCTGCTCGGCCTCGCTGCCGGACCAGAGGCCGGGCTCGGTGAAACGCCGTTTGCGGGCCAGAGCGGCGCCATCGAGGGGCAGGCCAGTGACCCGCGCCACCTCGGCAGCGTCCATATCGCCGAAGCCTTTGAAATGCTGTGCCTGTTCCGGAAGGGCTGCCAGCGCGTCGCGCAGTTTCGCGTAAACCGGCGCATCCTCGGAGAGCGCGCCGGGCGCGATCCGATCGGCGCCGTTCTCGACGATGGCGGGCCAGTCGCCAAGGCCCAGCTCGGCATGTAGCGGCGCGATTTCAGCTGCGGTCTTGGAAGAGGCGAGGATCAGCGGGATGCCGCGCGCCTTCAGCGCGCTGAGGGCGGGCTGCGCCGCGGCATAGGAGTAGCTGCCATGATCGAGCAGCGTCCCGTCGAGATCGGTGAAAACCGCCAGCCGCAAACCCTGCTCCTTATTCTGTCCCCGAGGTCAGTTAAGCCGATGGGATCGGGGAAGGGAACAGGCCCGCGCCGAGGAAATGACTAAGATGCGGGGATTGGGTGGAAAAGAGGCAGTGTGCAACACAGGCTAAGAGCGGGGGGAGCCGGGCGAGCGCCGGCCCGTGGGGTGGCGCATCGACGAGTGAGGTCTGCGCTTTATCTCGGCCAAGTTCGTGCGAAAACCGAACGCCGTGCTACGATGAAAAAGCGCCAGCCCGCCGGGACGGGCCGGCGCTCGCCCGGCGGCTTCGCCTTGATCCCGGGCGCAGTCCAGCGCTCGCAAATGCCCTCAGGCCACGTTCTCGAGCTTGTTGTCCGGCGTCACGCCAAGGGCGTAGCACACGTCGCGGGTCAGCTCGGGGCGGTTGAGCGTATAGAAGTGCAGCTTGTCGACGCCGCCTTCGATCAGCTCGTTGCACAGTTCGGTGCACATTGCCGTGGCCAAAAGGTCCTGACGGTCGTCACGCTCGGCCTTCTCGAAGGCTTCGATCACCCAAGCGGGGATCTTGGTGCCGGTGGCTTCGGCGAAGCGGCGCGCGCCCTTCCAGTTCTCGATCGGCAGGATGCCCGGCACGATCGGTTTGTCGATCCCGGCCTTCTCGCATTCGTCGCGGAAGCGGAAGAAGCTCTCGGCCTCGAAGAAGAACTGCGTCAGCGCCTCGGATGCGCCCGCGTCGAACTTGCGCTTGAGGTATTCCACATCCGCCGTGGCGGTGGGCGCCTCGGGGTGCTTGTCGGGGTAGGCGCCGACGCGGATGTTGAAATCGCCCGCCTCGCGCAGCGCTTCGATCAGTTCGATCGACGAGTTGAAGCCCTCGGGGTGCGGGGTGAAGCCGTTGGCGCCCTTGGGCGGGTCGCCGCGCAGCGCAACGATGTCGTTCACACCTGCCTCTTTGAACTGGCGCGCGATGGCCAGCGTTTCCTCGCGGGTGGCGTCGACGCAGGTGAGATGCGCGGCGACCTTCAGGCCCGAGTTCTTATGCAGCGTCGCCACCACGTCACGGGTCAGCTCGCGGGTGGTGCCGCCCGCGCCATAGGTGACCGACACAAAGCGCGGACCCAGCGGCGAGAGCGCCTGCACGGTGTCCCACAGGCGGAAGGTCGCCTCGATGTTGCGGGGCGGGAAGAATTCGAATGAGATGTCGGGGCGCGTCATGGGCCGGGACTCCAGTTTGGATTTCGGTCCTTGTGACAGAAGAGCGTCCGTGAGACAAACTCATACTTCTCAAGAACAACATGAGGCGAACGCGAAGATGCACATCGAGTTCCGTCACCTGCGCACGATCAAAGCCATCCATGAAGCAGGGGGGCTCGCGCGTGCCGCCGATCAGCTGAACATAACGCAATCGGCGCTTTCGCACCAGATCAAGGGGCTGGAGGATCAGGCCGGGGTGGAGCTTTTCGTGCGCCGTTCAAAGCCGATGAAGCTTTCGGCGGCGGGGCTGCGGCTGCTGCGGCTGGCGGATCAGGTGCTGCCGCAGGTGGATGCGGCGCTGGCCGAGTTCGACGGTCTGCGCAAGGGCTCGGCGGGGCGTCTGCATATCGCCATCGAGTGTCACGCCTGTTTCGAATGGCTTTTCCCGGTGCTCGAGGGCTTTCGCAAAAGCTGGGGCGACGTGGATGTGGACATCCGCCCCGGCCTCGCCTTCGACGCGCTTCCGGCGCTGATGAAGGAAGAGGTCGATGTGGTGATCTCTTCCGACCCCGAGGACCTGCCGGGCATCACCTTCACCCCGCTCTTCGAGTACCATCCGGTCTTTGTCGCCTCCTCGCAGCACCCGCTGGCCGAGAAACCGTGGATCGAGGCGCAGGACTTCCGCGGCGAGACGCTGATCACCTATCCGGTGGAGCGCTCGCGGCTCGATATCTTCTCGCAATTGCTGAGCCCGGCGAAGGTCGAACCGGCGGCGATTCGCCAAGTGGAGCTCACCGCGGTGATTCTGCTATTGGTTGCATCGAATCGCGGCGTTTCAGTTTTACCGGATTGGGTGGTGCGCGAGGTGAAGTATAATTCCGATTATATCACCCGCCCGCTGACCGAAGCGGGGATCACCCGGCGGCTCTATGCGGCGACGCGCAGCGAGGATCTGGAAAAGCCCTATATGCAGGATCTGATCCGGCTGGCCGGGCAGGAGGCGCGCCGCCTGCAGGCGCAATAGGCGTTAAAGGGGCCCAAAAAACAAAACGCGCCGGAGCCACAGGGCAGGCCGACGCGCAGGCAAAGACTTATTGGACCCGACCCCAAGAAGGGGGAGGGTCAGATTCGAAGATTTTGATTTTTAAAGAGTTTTCAGGTCAGACGCCATCATGCGTCCGTCGCGACCTTCCTTGAGCTCGTAGCTCACTTTCTGGTTGTCGGCGAGGCCGGTGAGCCCAGAACGCTCAACAGCCGAGATATGGACGAATACGTCCTTGCCGCCTTCTTCAGGTGCGATGAAGCCGTAGCCTTTGGTGGTATTGAACCATTTCACGGTGCCGCTCGGCATGTCTCCGTGCTCCTTCCAACTTTCCTGTTTCTGCCCGTAATGCGGGCGCCCCGTCACATTCGCCTCTCAGGGAAAGGAAGCCGGTCCCAGCGGATTTCCTGACTTTCCGGGTCTGATCATCGAAGGTCACGACCCAAGAGTTGCATGGTGCCTGCAAAAATCAAGCGAAAGGCTTCGCACCTGCGGCATTAAGCAATAAATTGTGCCGGGAAGATGAAGGAGATGGCGTATGCTGATCTACGGGTTAAAGACCTGCGATACCTGCCGGAAGGCGGTGAAAGCCCTGCCGCAGGCGGAATTTTTGGATGTTCGCGCTGACGGTGTGCCGACCGATGTGCTGGAAGCGGCGCAGGCCCGTTTTGGCGACAAGCTGCTGAACACCCGCTCGACCACATGGCGCGGTCTGGACGAGGCAGAGCGCGCGCGCCCGCCGCTGGAATTGCTGGCCGACCATCCGACGCTGATGAAACGCCCGCTCATCGTGGACGGCGACAGCATGTATCTGGGCTGGACCAAGGACGTGCAGGCGGCGCTGGCAGGCTGAGGGTTTCGCCCGGAGCCAAGGCGAAGCCGCCGGGCCAGCGAACGCTCGGCTCTCATTGCACCGGCACCGCGACGAAAAAAGCCCCGGGCCTGTGCCCGGGGCTTTCTCATGTCACGAACTGAACAGCTCAGCGCAGATCGGGCGCGGTGGCATCCAGCGACAGCGCCGCGATCAGCTCGTCGAGCGCCTGCACCTGGGTCTGCTTCTCGCCAAGGCGGCGCACGGTGACCGTGCGTTCCTCAACCTCGCGGTGACCCACGGCAAGGATCACCGGCACTTTGCCGACCGAGTGCTCGCGCACCTTGTAGTTGATCTTCTCGTTGCGCGTGTCGGCCTCGGCCCGCACACCCGCATCGCGCAGCGCCGCGACGACCTCGTTCACATAGTCATCCGCCTCGGAGGTGATCGAGGCGACCACCACCTGCCGCGGCGCGAGCCAGAACGGCAGCTTGCCGGCGTGTTCCTCGATCAGGATGCCGATGAACCGCTCGAAGCTGCCCAGCACGGCGCGGTGCAGCATGACGGGGCGGTGCTTCTCGCCATCTTGGCCGATGTAGGACGCATCCAGACGCTCGGGCAGGTTGGGGTCCACCTGCAGCGTGCCGCACTGCCAATCCCGGCCGATCGCGTCGGTCAGGGTGAACTCCAGCTTCGGGCCGTAGAAGGCGCCTTCGCCTTCCTGCAGCTCGAAATCGTAGCCCGCGGCCTTGCAGGCATCGCCAAGCGCCGCCTCGGTGCGGTCCCAGCTTTCGTCCGAGCCGATGCGCTTTTCGGGGCGGGTCGAGAGCTTGATCGTCCAGTTCTCGAAGCCCAGATCGGAATAGATCGACGCAAGGAACTCGATGAACTTCTTGGTCTCCGCCTCGATCTGCGCGTCGGTGCAGAAGATATGCGCGTCGTCTTGGGTGAAACCGCGCACCCGCATGATGCCGTGCAGCGCACCCGAGGGCTCGTAGCGGTTGCACGAGCCGAACTCGGCCATGCGCAGCGGCAGGTCGCGGTAGGACTTCAGGCCCTGATTGAACACCTGCACGTGGCACGGGCAGTTCATCGGCTTGAGCGCGTTGATCGCCTTCTCGCGGGCATGTTCCTCGTCCACTTCGACGATGAACATGTTCTCCTGATAGTTGTCCCAGTGGCCCGAGGCTTCCCACAGCTTACGGTCCACAACCTGCGGCGTGTTCACCTCCACATAGCCGTCCCGCTCTTGGCGGCGGCGCATGTAGTCCTGCAGCGTGGTGTAGATTTTCCAGCCATTGGGGTGCCAGAAGATCTGCCCCGGCGCTTCCGGCTGCAGGTGGAACAGATCCATCTCGCGGCCCAGCTTGCGGTGATCGCGCTTGGCGGCTTCCTCAAGGAAGTTGAGGTATTTCTTCAGCTCGTCGCGGTTGCGGAAGGCCACGCCGGTGATCCGCTGCAGCATCGGGCGCGAGGTGTCGCCGAACCAATAGGCCCCCGAGACGCCCATCAGCTTGAAGGCGTCGGCGGGCAGCTGCCCGGTGTGCTGCAGGTGCGGGCCGCGGCAGAGGTCCTGCCACTCACCGTGCCAGTACATACGGATCGGCGCACCTTCGGGGATGCGGTCCACCAGCTCGACTTTGTAGCCCTCGCCGCTGTCCTCGTAGAACTTGCGCGCGCGGTCGCGGTCCCAGATCTCGGTCTTCACCTCGTCACGGGCGGCGATGATCTCTTTCATCTTCGCCTCGATCTGCCCCAGATCCTCGGGAGTGAAGGGCTCGGCGCGGTCAAAATCGTAGAACCAGCCGTATTCGGTGACCGGGCCGATGGTGACCTTGGTGTCGGGCCAGATCGCCTGCACCGCGCGCGCCATGACGTGCGCCAGATCGTGGCGGATCAGCTCGAGCGCCTGCTCTTCGTCCTGCAGGGTGTGGATCGCGATCGTGCTGTCGGCGTCGATGGGCCACTGCAGGTCCCAATGCGCGCCGTTTACGGTGGCGGAGATGGCCTTTTTGGACAGGCTCTTGGAGATGGCGGCAGCGACCTCGGCAGGGGTCACACCCTGCTCGAATTCACGCGCGTTACCATCAGGAAATGTCAGGGAAATCTGGCTCATTGGCCTAGTCTCCTCGTCGGTCTGGCGCCCACGGAACGCCCGGTTGCGGGTTATATGTCGTGCCGCCTTGTGGCGCCCGCGGGTAGGGCTGTCAAGCCAAGGGTGCTTCTTCTCTTTCTAAATACGCCGGGGGAGTCGCGGCGCAGCCGCGGCGGGGGCAGAGCCCCCTACATCACCGTAGCCATCAAGTCCGAAGGGCTAGGCAAGCGCTTGGCGATGCGCCACGCTGGCCAAGGTTCACGGAGATCTCCATGCGCACATTCGACGACATCCTTCAAATCGCCGCCGAGCGCCATGGCGGGCGCGACGCGGCGCTTGCCGACATTCCCGCGCCGCTGTCGCCCGAAGAGATCGCCGCACTGCCTGACGCGCGCTTCCTTGCGGCCATGGCCCGCGGCATCTTTCAGGCCGGGATCAGCTGGAAGGTGGTCGACGCCAAATGGCCCGGCATCACCGAGGCCTTCCACGATTTCGAACCGGGCCCGGTCTCGATGATCGAAGGTGAGGCGCTGGATGCGCTTCTGTCGGACCGGCGGGTGATCCGCTCGGGGCCGAAGATCACCGCGATCCGCGACAACGCCGTGTTCATCCTCGACACCGCCGCCGAGCATGGCAGTTTCGCCCGCCGTATTGCCGATTGGCCGGTCAGCGAGTTCGACGGGCTGCTCGATTGGCTCAAGCGCGGCGGCGCGCGTCTCGGCGGCAACACCGGCGCCTATATGCTGCGCGCCGTGGGCAAGGATGGCTATGTGCTCAGCCGCGACGTGGTGGGGCGGCTGATCGCCGAAGGGGTGATCGACAAGGCGCCGACCTCCCGCCGGGCGATGGCGGCGGTGCAGGGGGCGTTCAACCTCTGGGCAGAGCAAGGCGGCCAGCCGCTGACCACCATCAGCCGCGTGCTCGCGCGCAGCATCGGCTGAAAGGCGCGGCCCGGCGGGAACCTGCCGATGCGCTGCCGCGTTCTCCTGCCGGACCCACCGGCCCAGACCCACCGACATGGCAACAGCGGCAGGCACAGAGACATGACCCATATCGACGAGACGCGGCTCTACGACACCCTCACCGAAGGCGAGGACGGGGCGCCGCCCTCCGAGGCCCGCAACGGGCTGCGTCATGTGGCCTCGCTGTCGATGACCAAGCTCGCCGACGGGCTGATCAATCCCAAGCTGGTTCTGACGTGGCTGGCGCAGACGCTCGGCGCTCCGGCGGCGATCACCGGGCTGCTGGTGCCGATCCGCGAGGCGGGGGCGCTGCTGCCGCAGCTGCTGCTTGCGGGCGTGGTGCGGCGCTCGAAACAGCGCAAATGGGTCTGGGTCGCGGGCTCGGTCGGGCAGGGGCTTGCGGCGGCGGCCATGGTCGTCGTGGCGCTGACCCTGCAGGGGGTGGCTGCCGGGATCGCGCTATGCGTGCTGCTCGGGCTGCTGGCGCTGTCGCGCGCCGCCGCCTCGGTGAGCTACAAGGACGTTCTGGGCAAGACCGTTGCGAAAACCCGGCGCGGTTCGATCACCGGCACGGCGGGATCGGTCGCCTCTGCCGGGGTGGTGGTCTTTGCGCTGCTGCTGATGTCGGGCCTCTTGCAGGACGTGCCGCCCATCGCGGTGGCCATCGGCATCGCCGCGGCGCTCTGGCTTGGCGCGGCGGCGCTGTTCTCGACCCTCGAGGAAGAGGACAGCGCGCCCGAGACCGAAGCGCGGCACATTGATCTGTCGCCGCTGCGCGAAGACCCGCAGTTCCGCCGCTTCATCGCCTGTCGCGGTGCGCTGACCGTGACCTCGCTGGCGCCGCCCTATCTGGTGCTGCTCGAACAGCATGAGGGCGCGCTGCAAAAGCTCGGTGCCATGGTGCTGGCCTCGGCGCTGGCGGCCTTCGTGTCGAGCTGGGTCTGGGGGCGGCTGGCCGACCGCTCGTCGCGCAAGGTGCTGATGCTGTCGGGATTTGCCGGGGCCGCGGCGATGGCGCTTGCGGTTGTGGCGGCGCTGCTGGGCTGGACCGATCCGGTCTGGGTGACACCGGTGCTGCTTTTTGCGCTGCTGATCTCTTACCAAGGCGTGCGGCAGGGGCGCTCGACCTATCTCGTGGACATGGCACCGGAAGAGGGCCGCGCCAGCTATGCCGCGCTTGCCAACACGCTGATCGGCGGGCTGCTGTTGCTGACCGGCGCGCTCGGCGGCGGTCTGGCGGTGATCGGCCCGGTGGCGGCGCTGGCGGGCTTTGCGGTGCTGAGCCTCATCGGCGGCGTCATTGCCATCGGTCTGCATGAGGTCGAAACCCCGGATCAGGACGGCAAGAGCGCCTGACGCGCCTGCGCCCGCACCGCGCGGGTGAGCGGCGCCAGCGCGCCAGAGACCAGCCGGTTCACCTGCCAGTGCAGCGCGATCTCTTCGGGTTGTTCGGGGGCGAGCGAGACGAGGTCTCCGCTCGCCAGCAGCGGCGCGGCGAGATGTTCGGGGTTCAGCCCCCATCCCAGCCCCAGCCGCGCGGCCTCTACAAAGCCTTGGGTCGAGGGGATGCGATGCGTGGGGGGCAGCAGCGCCTCGCCGGTCACCCGCCGCAGCCAGTCGTGCTGCAGCGCGTCCTTGCCGTCAAACTGCAGCAGCGGCGCGCGGGCAAATGCCTCCAGCGTCGGGCCCTGCGGGAAATAGCGCGCGTGGAACTCTGGCGAGCAGGTCGCCAGATAGCGCATCCGGCCCAGCGGCACCGCATCGCATCCCTGCACCGGGCGGGCGTGGTCGCAGATCGCCGCCGACACCTCTCCGCGCCGCAGCCAATCGGCCGAGAACGCCTGATCGTCCAGTACGATCTCGAACAGCATCTCCAGCCCGGTCAGCGCGGGCAGAAGCCACGTCCCGAGGCTGTCGGCATTCACCGCCAGCCGCAGCCGGGCATGCGGCGCCATCTGTCCCAGATCATGACCGAGATCATGCGCCAGCGCCGCCTCGAGCAGCGCCACCTCCGAGGCGTGCCGCGCGAGGCGCGCACCGGCGGGCGTGGCGGTGCAGGGCGTGGCGCGGATCACCAGCGCCGCGCCCGCGCGGTCCTCCAGCGCCTTGATGCGTTGCGAGATCGCCGAGGGGGTGACGCTGAGCTGCCGCGCCGCAGCGTCGAAGCTGCCAAGCCGAAGCACCGCCTCCAGCGCGGCGAGTTGAGAGGGATCGTACTGCATTAGCCCATCTTAACTAGCCGCAGATTGTTTAACTAGTCTTTCTGAAACGCCGCGTGTTAGCCGGGCTGCAACGCTAAAAAACGGAGAGACATCATGCAGGCAGCAGCTGCCGGGTTCGCCCTTGGGCTTTCGCTGATCGTGGCGATCGGGGCGCAGAATGCGTTTGTGCTGCGGCAGGGGCTGCGCCGCGCGCATGTGCTGCCGGTGGTGCTGGTCTGCGCGCTGTCGGACGCAGTGCTGATCGTCGCGGGCGTCACCGGTTTTGGCCTTCTGGCGGCGCAGCTGCCGGGGCTGGAGACCGCCATGCGCTGGCTCGGCGCCGCTTTCCTGACGTGCTACGGCGCGCGCACGCTGCTCTCGGCGTGGCGCGGTGGCGGCGCGCTGCGGGCCGAAGAGGCTCCGGGCAATGGCACGTTGCGCCGCGCGGTGCTGACCTGCCTCGCGCTGACGTGGCTGAACCCGCATGTCTATCTCGACACGGTGATGCTGCTGGGCGCGGTCTCGGCGCAATATCCCGACCGGCTGGCGTTCGGGGCAGGGGCGGTGACGGCGTCCGTCATCTTCTTCTTCGCGCTTGGCTTTGGCGCGCGGCTTCTGGCGCCGGTCTTTGCGCGGCCCGTCGCGTGGCGGGTGCTGGACCTCGGGATCGGCCTGACCATGTGGGCGATTGCCCTCAAGCTGCTGCTGGGATGAGCGCGGCCCCTTGCGCCTGACGCTGGGCGGGCTACCAAAGAGCGCATGAGCACGAAGCAATCGAACCCGGTGCGGGGCATCCTCTTCATGGTCGTCACGGGGCTCTGCTTCGTGGCGGTGACCGTCACAGTCAAGCTGCTGGAAGGACGGGTGCCTGCGGCGGAATCGGCCTTCCTGCGCTATCTCTTCGGGCTGGTGTTTCTGATCCCGGCGTGGCGCGCGCTGCGCGATCTGCGGATGACGGGCCGCCAGTGGCGCCTGTCGGCGCTGCGCGGCGCGGCGCAGACGCTTGGGGTGATCTGCTGGTTCTTCGCCATGTCGCGCATCCCGCTCGCCGAGGTCACGGCGATGAACTACCTCACGCCGATCTATGTGACGGTGCTGGCGGTGCTGGTGCTGGGAGAGCGGCTTGCGCTGCGCCGGATGCTGGCGATCGTCGCGGCGCTTGGCGGCGCGCTGCTGATCCTGCGACCGGGGTTCCGAGAGCTTGATCCGGGGCATTTCGCCATGCTCGGGACGTCCATGATGTTCGCCATCTCCTATCTCATCGCCAAGATCATCACCGACGAGCTGTCGCCCGCCGTGGCGCTGGCGCTGCTGTCGATCTCGGTGACGCTGGGGCTGTTTCCCTTCGCGCTGTCGGTCTGGGTCTGGCCAAGCTGGACCGACGCGGCGATCCTTTTTGCCACAGCCGCCTTCGCCACCGGCGGGCACTACGCGATGGTGCTGGCCTTCGCCAATGCCCCGGTCACCGTCACCCAGCCCATCACCTTCCTGCAGCTGGTCTGGTCGATCACCATCGGGGCGCTGTTCTTTGCCGAGCCGGTGGATCCTTTCGTGGTCGCGGGCGGGCTGGTGATCATCGGCTCGGTGCTGTTCATCACGCTGCGCGAGGCGATGCTGAAACGCCGGATCACCCCGTCGGGGCCGGACACCAAGTTCTGAGGCCGAATTCTGCAGCATGGGTCGGGAGTGTCGCGCTGGAAACAGAGCGTTTCCTGATCATGAAAAATTCCCAAGTGCATCGCATTTCGGCCCCAATCCGCCCGCAGGGTTTCTCATGTAGAAACAGTTTTATTGGGTGTGTATCCATGTTTGCCGAGAACCGACTGACCGAAGAGTTTGACGCCGTCACCGCCTTTCTTCTGAGCGAGCGGCAAAAGTCCCTGTCCGAAGCCGAATGGCGCTTTCGCGTGAAGGGCTATGGCTATGCGCTGCGCCGGAGCGCGCGCGGTGTCGAGGTTTCCCGCCTGCCGCAGAACCGGCATCTGGGCACGCTTGACGCCTGAGCGCGGGGCAGGCCATGGGGCGTGTCCGAGCTTCGTGACGCCGCCGTGCCAGCCGCCACGCCGGGCTTATGCACGGCCCGGAAGGCATCTTAACGAAGGTTAATGAATTTGGTTGAACTTGCCGCGCCATGCGGCGATTTTGGCCAAATGATCTATATACGTTCACTTTTTGTTGGTGCTTTGGGCTCACTCCTTGCCCTAGCGTCACCCGCGCCTGCCGCACAATCGAGTTTCAGCGGATCGCTGCATGTGATCGACGGTGATACCTTCGATGTCGGCGACGTGCGCGTCCGTCTTTTTGGTGTCGATGCGCCCGAGCAGGGCCAGACCTGCGACGGCGACGGCACGCCGCAATGGAACTGCGGCGCTTGGGTCACCGATGAGGTGCGCGCGCGCTACGACGGGCGCCGCGCGCGCTGCGAGCGGCTCGACACCGATCGCTATGGGCGCGCCGTGGCGCGCTGCTCTGTGGATGGCGAGGACATGGGCCGCACGCTGGTGTCGGAGGGGCTGCTCTTTGCCTATCGCGACTACTCCATGGACTATGATCTCGACGAGAAACGCGCCGCCGTCCGGGGTGTCGGGCTGCATGGCGCGCAGGTGCAGCGCCCGGCGGCCTATCGCGCCGAGACCCGCCGCGCCGCCAATGCCGCGGCATTGGAAGAGGCGCCCGAGGGCTGTGTGATCAAGGGCAATATCTCGTCCAAAGGCGCACGCATCTACCACAGCCCCGGACAGCAGCACTACGGACCGACGCGCATCGACGAAAGCGCTGGTGAGCGGTGGTTCTGCTCTGCCGCAGAGGCCGAGGCCGCAGGCTGGCGACCGGCGCGGCGCTAGGGGCCGAAATGACCTCGGGGCACGTTGATCCGCATCAAAGTGGACCGGCGCGGGGCGTGGCAAGACAGGGGCAAGACAAGAAAAGGAGGCACCTGCCCATGTCCCATGTTCCGCATTCCCTCGCCGAAGAATTCCCGCAGTTCGCCGAGCGTATCTCGGTCCTGAAGCAGCAGGGCGGCCATTTCGCCACGCTGGCCGTGCGCTACTACGAGGTGAACCGCGAGGTGCATGGTGCCGAAAGCGGTCTCACCCCGATGGAGACGCTGGCCGAGGCCGATCTGCGCAAGCGCCGTGCCGCGCTGAAAGACGAGATCTACGCGCTGCTGGTGGCGGACGCCGAAGAGGCCTGAGCCCGAGAACGGTCAGTCGAGCAGCGGCTCGATCTGACCGGTGATCGGCGCCGAGAGGGGCAGCGTGGTGCTGCCCCAGCCCGCGACATAGTCGCCATCGGGGCCGATCAGCACTTTGTTGAAATTCCACGACGGGGTGTAGCCGTGCTCTTCCGACAGTTGGCGGAAGAACGGGTGCGCCTCTTCGCCTTTGACATGGGTGATCGTGGTCATCGGCAGGTCGATGTCGAAGTTCAGCTCGCAGAACTCCTTGACCGCCGCATCGCTGTTCAGCTCTTGCTTGAAGTCATCCGACGGCACGGCGACGACCACCAGCCCGCGCGCGCGGTAGCGGTCGTAGAGATCCTGCAGCCCGTCGAACTGTCCGGCAAAGCCGCAGCGCGAGGCGGTGTTGACTACCAGCACAGGCTGGCCGCGCCATTGCGCAAGGTCGAGCGTCCCGCCGTCGATCGACTGGAACTCGGTGGTCTCGGAAGCCACCGCCAGCGGGGCCGCCGCGGGCAGGGTGACAAGGCCGAGCAGCAGGGCAAGAATACGCATCACGAACATCTCCTTTGCGCTCACAAATAGTCTCGGTGACGTGAAGTCAATGAAATGAATACGCAGGCGGGCGCGGATTGGATCTGCGCCCGCGCACATTTGCCGAAAACGCTTGGAGCACGGCGGGGGCGCGCCTATCTTCACGGTTCAGGAGGTGACGCCATGGCCGGAGGCTGGAGCCGCGACGGCGCGGTACAAGAGCAGATCGAAGACAGCATCAAGGACGAGCTTGCGCGGATGCAGGCCCGCAAACGCCCCATGGGCGAGAGCGCGACCCATTGCGTCGAATGCGAAGAGCCGATCCCCGAAAAGCGCCGCACTGCCATTCCTGGTGTGAAGCTCTGCATCGACTGTCAGCAAGAGCGCGACGGCGCCTATCAGGCGCGCGGCGGGATCAACCGGCGCGGCTCGAAGGACAGCCAGCTCAAGTAGGATCGTCGTCCCGGGGCGCTGCTTGGGTCTCTGCACGGTCGGGATTGTCACGCCGCCGCAGCGCGCGGCCCCGTTCGAGCCCGCGCCGGTAAAGCGGCATCACGTCCAGCATCGCCACGGCAAAGCCCAGCGGGATCATCCAAAAGCCCAGCACCGGCAAAAAGCCAAGCACGCCGCCGCAGATCAGCAGCAGGCCCAGCACCAGCCGCAGCCCCGGCGGCACCTTGCGGCGCACATACACCAGAAAATGCTGCATCCGCCGCTTGATGCTGCGCTTCGGGCGCGTCCGGCCGGGGGCCGCTTGCGGCATGCCTTGGCTGTCATCGTCGCGCGGCGGCATGGGGCGGATCCTCTGGCTGCGGGGGAGAGCGGACCGTCATAGGTCCGAAAGGAAAGGGCGGGCACCTTCGCGCCCGCCCCGGAAGATCAGTCTTCCATCGCTTCAAGCTCGTCGATGAAGCCCTCGATCATCGACAGGCCCTTGTCCCAGAACTTGGGATCGGTGGCGTCGAGGCCGAAGGGCGCGAGCAGCGCCTTGTGGTGCTTCGAGCCGCCGGCCTTCAGCATGTCGAAATACTTGTCCTGGAACCCTTCGGGGTTGGCCTCGTATTCCGCGTAAAGCGCGTTCACCAGCCCGTCACCGAAGGCATAGGCGTAGACGTAGAAGGGCGA
Source organism: Salipiger sp. PrR002 (assembly GCF_010500775.1). NCBI lineage: Bacteria > Pseudomonadati > Pseudomonadota > Alphaproteobacteria > Rhodobacterales > Roseobacteraceae > Salipiger > Salipiger sp. PrR002. The sequence goes on along the minus strand of NZ_JAAGOU010000018.1, from coordinate 71,661 downwards.
GTGCACGAAATGCGGGATATAGGCCCAGAAGGTCTCGTAGCCCTCCATGAAGTCGAAGGCATCGCCGAGGCTTTCCGCCTGCACCGACATCCACAGCGCGTTGATGTCCTCGGGCGTCAGTTCGCCACCGCGGCGCGCCGCATGCAGTTTGCACTCGAAGTCATAAAAGGCGATCTGCCGCACGACCGTGTTGATCATGTCCTCGACCTTGCCCGCCAGCAGCACCTTGCGCTCTGCCTTGTCCTTGGCCTGATCGAGCAGGCGGCGGAAGGTCAGCATCTCGCCAAACACCGAGGCGGTCTCGGCCAGCGTCAGCGGCGTCGAGGCCAGCATCTCGCCCTGACCGGCGGCCAGCACCTGATGCACGCCGTGGCCCAGCTCATGCGCCAGCGTCATCACGTCGCGCGGCTTGCCGAGGTAGTTGAGCAGCACATAGGGGTGCGCGTCGGTCACCGTGGGATGGGCGAAGGCGCCCGGCGCCTTGCCGGGGTTGGCGGCGGCGTCGATCCAGCCCTTCTTGAAAAAGGGCTCGGCGATCTCGGCCATGCGCGGATCGAAACCGGCATAGGCCTCCATCACGGTCTTTTCCGCCTCGTCCCAGCCGACGATCCGGTCGGTCTCCATCGGCAGCGGCGCGTTGCGGTCCCAGACCTGCATACGGTCGAGCCCCAGCCACTTGCGCTTCAACTCGTAATAGCGGTGCGACAGGCGCGGGTAGGCATTGACCACGGCGTTGCGCAGCGCTTCGACCACCTCGGGCTCCACGTCATTGGCAAGGTGCCTTGCGTGCTGCGCCGTGGGCATCTTGCGCCAGCGGTCCATCACCTCTTTTTCCTTGGCCTGCGTGTTGTGCACGCGGGCAAAGGTGCGGATGTTCTGGCCAAAGACCCGTGCCAGTTCGTGGGCCGCGGCCTCGCGCTTGGTGCGGTCCTGTTCGGTCAGCAGGTTGAGCGTGCTCTCGATGCTCATCTCCTCGCCGTCCACGGTGAAGCTGAGCCCGGCGATGGTTTCGTCAAAGAGCCGCTCCCATGCGTCGCCGACCACGCCCATGTCGTGCAGGAAATGCTCCATCTCGTCCGACAACTGGTGCGGCTTCATCGCGCGGATGCGGTCGAAGGCGGGCTTGTAGCGGCCCAGCTCGGCATCGGCGGCAAAGAGCCCGTCGAGGAGCTCATCGTCGAGCCGGTTCAGCTCGAGCGTGAAGAACACCAGCGGCGTGGTGAAATGGGTGATCTTCTCCTGACAGTCCGACAGGAACTTGGCGCGCTCGGCGTCGATGGTCAGCTGGTAGTAGCGCAGCCCGGCAAAGGACATGATGCGGCCCGCGACCGCCTCGATCTTTTCATGGCGCTGGATCATCTCGAGGAAGCCCGCGGCATCGAGCTCGCCCAGCTTGCCCTCATAGTCATGCGCAAAGCGCGCGCAGGCGTCTTCCAGCCAGTCCAGATCGCGCTTCACCTCCGGCGCATCGGGCGCGGGATAGAGATCGGTCAGATCCCATTCCGGCAGATCGCCCAGGTTTTTGCCCCCGGCAGCGGCAGTGGCATCAAAAACGGGCCGAACGGTCATCGCGTCTCTCCTTGTTCTCATTGTTGGGAGACAGGTAAGAGCCCGCCCCCCGCAGGTTCAAGGGCAAAGCGCCGCCTCGCGCTCTGCCGCTTCGTCTAGATCAAAATATCCCGGGGTGAGGCGCGCAGCGCCGAGGGGCAGCGCCCCTTGCTGCCGCGCGCCCCGATGTCACTTTGCCACGCAGTCGGCGAAATACTCCACCGAGCCGTCGGGCATGACCTCCTGCACCAGCCCGTGGATGTCGGTCTCGAAGCCGGGGCAGGCGCGGGCGAACTCGCGGTTGAACCGCAGGTAGTCGACGATGCGCTTGTTGAACACCTCGCCCGGGATCAGCAACGGGATGCCCGGCGGATAGGGGGTGACCAGCGAGGTGGTGATCCGCCCTTCCAACTCGTCGATCGGCACGCGCTGTGTGGTGCGGCGGGCGATATGGGCATAGGCCTCGCCGGGGTTCATCGCAGGCTCGAGGTCCGACAGGTAAATCTCGGTCGACAGCCGCGCCACGTCGTATTTCGCGTATTGCGCGTGGACGTGCTGGCACAGGTCCTTGAGCCCCATACGCTCGTAACGGCGGTGCTTCTGGCAGAACTCCGGCATCGAGCGGTACATCGGCTGGTTCTTGGCGTAATCGTCCTTGAACTGCTGCAGCGCGGTCAGCAGCGTGTTCCAGCGGCCCTTGGTGATGCCGATGGTGAACATGATGAAGAAGCTGTAAAGTCCGGTCTTTTCCACCACCACGCCATGCTCGGCGAGATATTTGGTGACGATGGAGGCGGGGATGCCCCAGTCGTCGAACCGCCCGTCGAGATCGAGCCCCGGCGTGATGATCGTCGCCTTGATCGGGTCGAGCATGTTGAAGCCCGGCGCCATGTCGCCGAAGCCGTGCCAGCTGTCGGTGCCGCTGCTCTCGACGCCCTCGGCATCGGTCTTCTTCAGCACCCAGTCGCGGGTGCGGCCCATGCCATCGCTGTTGTGGTCGAAATCCTCGGGGCCCCAGACTTTGAACCACCAGTCGTCGGCGCCGTATTCCTCGTCGACCTTGTGCATGGCGCGGCGGAATTCCAGCGCTTCGACGATGCTCTCTTCAACCAGCGCGGTGCCGCCCGGCGGCTCCATCATCGCCGCCGCCACATCGCAGGAGGCGATGATGCTGTACTGCGGGCTGGTGGAAGTGTGCATGAGATAGGCTTCGTTGAAGAGATGCCGGTCGAGCTTGGTCTCTTCGCTGTCCTGCACCAGCACATGGCTGGCCTGCGAAATCCCTGCCAGCAGCTTGTGCACCGACTGGGTGGCATAGGTCACCGATTTCTTGGTGCGCCCCCGTTTGCGCCCCATCGCGTGATAGGTGCCATAGAACGGGTGGAAGGCGGCATGCGGCAGCCACGCCTCGTCGAAATGCAGGTTCTCGACATAGCCGTCGAGAAGTCCTTTGATCTCTTCGGTGTTGTAGAGAACCCCGTCATAGGTCGACTGCGTGAGCGTCAGGATGCGCGGCTGCACGCTGTCGGCATCCACGTCCTTCAGCAGCGGGTTGGCGCGGATCTTGGCCTTGATGCTTTCGATCTCGAACTCGCTGCGCTGGATCGGGCCGATGATGCCCCAATGGTTGCGCGTCGGCTTGAGGAACACCGGGATCGCCCCGGTCATGATGATCGAATGCAGGATCGACTTGTGGCAGTTGCGGTCCACGACCACCACGTCACCGGGCGCCACGCTGTGGTGCCAGACCATCTTGTTGCTGGTCGAGGTGCCATTGGTCACGAAGAAGCAGTGATCGGCGTTGAAGATGCGCGCGGCATTGCGCTCGGATTCGCCGATGGCGCCATTGTGGTCGAGCAGCTGGCCCAGTTCCTCGACCGCGTTGCAGACGTCGGCGCGGAGCATGTTCTCGCCGTAGAACTGGTGGTACATCTGGCCGATGGGGGACTTGAGGAACGCCACGCCGCCCGAATGGCCGGGGCAGTGCCACGAGTAGGACCCATCCTCGGCATAGTCGAGCAGCGCCTTGAAGAAGGGGGGCTGGATGCCTTCGAGATAGCTCTTGGCTTCGCGGATGATGTGCTTGGCGACGAACTCCGGCGTGTCCTCGAACATATGGATGAAGCCATGCAGCTCGCGCAGGATGTCGTTGGGCAGGTGCCGCGAGGTCTTGGTCTCGCCGTAGATGTAGATCGGCACATCCTCGTTCTTCCAGCGCAGCTCTTCGATGAAGTTGCGCAGGTTGAGAACCGCCGGATCAAGCTCGGGGCCGGGAGAGAATTCCTCGTCGTCGATCGACAGCACGAAGGCGCTGGCGCGGGATTGTTGCTGGGCGAATTGCGACAGGTCGCCATAGCTGGTGACGCCCAGCACTTCGAACCCCTCGGACTCGATGGCTTCGGCAAGCGCGCGGATGCCAAGGCCCGAGCTGTTCTCGGAGCGGAAATCTTCGTCGATGATCACGATGGGGAAGCGGAACTTCATTCTTTTCTCCAACAGGGGGTCTTTCGTTGGGTGGATGTGCGGTCGCCGAGGCCGTGGGCCCCTGTTCCGGGCGGGTCTTCGGGGCACAGTATGATGCCCTATAATGATCGGATGTTTCTTTCTTTTGAACCCGCCGCCGTCAAGGGCCTGCATAAGAGGCGGCAACGGTCAGCCATAGGCGTCCAGCAGCGACTTCAGCCCCTCCAGCGTGTCGATCTCATCCACCGGTTTGTCGCGCCGCCAGCGCGCCATGCGCGGAAAGCGCAGCGCGATGCCGGACTTGTGACGCGGGCTTTCCTGAATGCCCTCGAAGGCGATCTCGAACACCAGCTCGGGCGTCACCTGCCGCACCGGGCCAAAGCGCTGCTGCGTGTTGCGCTTCACCCAGCGGGTGATCTCGTCGAACTCGGCGTCGGTGAGGCCGGAATAGGCCTTGGTGAAGGGCACCAGCCCGTTGCCGTCTTTGACCGCGAAGGTGAAGTCGGTAAAAAGGTTCGCACGCCGCCCGTGGCCCTGCTGCGCGTAGATCATCACCGCGTCGACGCTCAGCGGATCGAGCTTCCACTTCCACCAGTCGCCGCGCTTGCGTCCGCCCTGATAGGCCGAGCCCCGGTGTTTGAGCATCAGCCCTTCGGAACGGTGCTCGCGCGCGCTCTCGCGCTGGGCGGCAAGCGCGGGCCAATCCGCCTCGGTCAGCAGCGGCGAGGGCATCACGGCGGCATCCTCTGGCAAACCCTCTAGCAGCGCTTCGAGCCGCTGGCGGCGTTCGGACAGGGGCAGGGCGCGGATATCTTCCCCCTCATGCTCCAGCAGATCATAGGCCAGCATCCGCACCGGCGCCTCGGTCAGCAGCTTCTTGGGCACCGTCTTGCGCCCGATCCGGGGCTGCAGCTGGGCAAAGGGCAGCGGGCCGCCGTCCTTCCACGCGAGGATCTCGCCATCCAGAACCGTGCCCGGCGGCAGGAAGTCGGGGCTGCGGGCGAACTCGGGAAAGCGGTCGGTGATCAACTCCTCGCCGCGCGACCACAGATGATGCGTGCCGCCGCGCAGGATCAGCTGACCGCGAATGCCATCCCATTTCCATTCCGCCAGCCAGTCGGCAGGATCGCCGAGGCTCGCCGCCTCCGTCTCCAGCGGCGAGGCAAGGCAGAACGGGTAGGGTCGGCTTTCGTCCTCGCTGGCATCTTCTTCGGCGGTCAACTGCGCCCAAGTGGTCTCTTCGGGGTGCCATTTGCCCATCAGCCGCAGTGCCATGGCGGGCTCGTCGACGCCCGTCGCCTCGGCCAGCGCGCGCGTCATCAGCTTGCGGCTGATGCCGATGCGAAAGCCGCCGGTGATCAGCTTGTTGAAAAGAAAGCGCTCGGTGGGGTCCAAGTGATCCCAGACCTCCAGCACCGCCGCCTTGCGCGCCTCGGCCTCCAGCGGCGCGAGCCCTTTCACCACGTCGATCCAATGGGCAAGGTCACGGTCCTCGGGCGCGCTTGGCGGGGGCAGGATCAGCGCGATGGTTTCGGCCAGATCGCCGACGATGGGATAGCTCTCTTCGAACAGCCACAGCGGGATGCCTGCGCGCTCGGCGGCCCATTCGCGCAGCAGCGTGGTGGTCACCGCGCGCTTCGGACGGCGGCCCGAGAAGAGCGCCACGGCCCACAGCCGGTCAGCCTCGGGCGCGCTGCGGAAGAACTCGGTAAGGGCAGCGGTTTTCTCTGAAGTTCTGGTGGTTTGGTCGAGCTTGGTGAAGAGGCGCGCGAAGTCCTTCATGCGGCGTCTCCGGTTTTCTCGGCGGCATCCTCGTCGCCGCCGAACTCGGTGGGAACGGGCGTGGCGTCATAGCCTTCGCTGCGCAGGTATTGCGCGAAGATATCCGTGTAACCATGTGTCGGGTATATATTTTCCGCGCCAGTCTCCTTGATGGCGCGGAGCAGGGCGGGCCAGTCGGCGTGGTCCGAGATGACAAAGCCGCGCTGCACGCCGCGCCGCCGTCGCACGCCGCGCAGACGCATCCAGCCCGAGGCGAAACCGGTCTGTGCCGGGCCGAATTTGCGGGCCCAAGATGTGCCAAAGGCCGAGGGCGGCGCCACCACCATCGGCGCGGGATGCGCCTTGCGGTCGAAGTCGGGCGTCACGGGGATCGTCTCGCGGTCGAATGCGCCGATCTCGCGCAGCACGGCATTGCTGCCCTCCACCGCGCCATGGGTGAGGATCGGGCCGATCTCCGGGTCGAGCATCGAGATCAGCCGCTGCGCCTTGCCAAGGCTGTAGGCCCCCAGCAGCGAGGCGCGCCCGGCCGCGCGGTTGGCGCGCCACCAGCCGTTGATCTCGGCGGCGATCTCGGCCTGCGGCTGCCAGCGGAACACCGGCAGGCCAAAGGTGCATTCGGTGATGAACGCATGGCAGCGCACCGGCTCGAAGGGCTCGGACAGGCCGTCGGTCTCGAGCTTATAGTCACCCGACACCACCCAGACCTCTCCGCCCACCTCGACCCGCACCTGCGCCGAGCCGGGCACATGGCCGGCGGGATGAAAGCTGACGGTGGCACCGCCGATCCGCCGCGGCTCGGCATAGGGCAGCGTCTCGACCTCGACGCCCAGCCGGTGCCGGATCATCGCGGCGGTGACCGGCGTTGCGAGATAGCTGCCGTGGCCGGGGCGGGCGTGGTCGGAATGCGCGTGGGTGATCAGCGCCCGCGGCACCGGGCGCCAAGGGTCGATGTAGATATCCGCCGCGGGGCAGTAGATGCCGCGCTCGGTGAAGCTGAGAACCGGATCCGCCATGCGCGGAAGCATAGCGCGGGGGCGGCGCTCGGCCAGATCGCGGCCCGAACTGCCGGACCGAGCCAAGCGCGAACGCAGCGCCGCGTCAGGCGCGGGCCTGCGCGCCCTTGTCCTCTGCCGCTTGCCGGTACAGCGCCGAGATCTGCGAGATGACCCGCTCGCGCGTCACCGCATCTTCCATCAGCACCTCATGCTCGCCGCCTTGGATCAGCTCCAGTCGGCCACCCGGCCAACGCGCCATGCGGCTGCGGATGCGGGCACCGTCCACCACGCGCTCATTGCTGCCGAGGAAGGTGATGCAGGGCACCTCGGGCGCGGGCAGCCGCGACAGCGCAAGGCATTCGGCCAGCGCCTCATGCAGCCAGCGCAGCGACGGCCCGCCAAGCTGCAACTGCGGCACCTCGGTCACCTGCCGCAGCATATAGTCCCAGCCGCTGCGGTCGGTGGTCAGCACATTGCCCTCAAAGGCGGTGCGGGTGAGATAGCTGCCGGGGCCGGTGGAGGGGGCGTAAAAATGCCCCATGCCGAAACGCGCGCCGGACCAGCTGAGCGCCCATGCCGCCTGCCGCACCGGCCCGACAAAGCGGATGCCCCACATCGGCGCGGTGAAGCCTGCGCCCGCGACCGGCAGGCCGCGCACCAGCGCACGCAGGCCAATGGCACCGCCCATGGAGTGGCCAAGCAGATGGAAGGGCTCGGGCAGGCCAAGATCGCGCGCCGCCCCCAGCATCGCATCCACGTCGCGCTGATAGTCGGCAAAGAGATGCACATGGCCGGTCTGCGCGTCCTCGAGCATGCGGTCGGCCAGCCCCTGTCCGCGCCAGTCTATGGTCAGCGTGTGAAAGCCGCGCGCGGCAAAGGCCTGCGCGACGCGGCCGTATTTCTCGACGTATTCGGTGCGGCCGGGGAACAGCAGCACGGTGCCTTCGGCCTTCGCCGGGCCGGGATAATGGCCAAGCCGCAGGCGCAGCCCGTCTTCGGCGCGGATCCAGAGCGCGCGGGCGCCCTCGGGGCCCTCGGCCAGATCGGCATAGAAGGGGGCCTCGGCGCTCATCCGGCCAGCGTCTTGGCCAGCCGCATGGCCGCGCCCATGTCGCCATCCATCTGCAGCGCGCCCGTCATATAGGCGGTGGTGGGGTTCTTCTCACCCTCGATGATGGCGCGGAACGTCTCGGTGTCGGCGGTGAGCGTGACGTCGGCGGGCAGCTCGCCAGCCTCTGCCGCGGCTCGCGCCCCGGCTTCGTCGACGATGATCGCGCCTTTGCCCTCGATCACGAATTTCGCAACCCCGGCGAATCCCTCGCCATCCAGCTTCTTGTTCAGCGCGGCGACCGCCGCCTTGACCGTTTCGCTCATGATCCGGACACTCCTCACGAATTCCTGTGCTGGCAATCCAGCGGGCTTGGGTTACACTTTCCTGTATGAGCATGCTGTCGCGCAAAATCCAACCTAGAACGGCGCTTGCGCTGGCCCTAGTCACGTTTTCCCTACCTTGCCTCGCTTTGGCACAAGAGGGGGCGCAAGAAGGGACCATGGATGGGCCACAGATGGGCGCACAAAACGCGGCACCGGATGCGGCAATCGCCGCCGGGCCACAGGGGTCTCAGCAGGGGTCTGAAAAGGGCACCCAGAGCCGCGAGGCAGATCTGCTGGCCGAGCTGGCCGCAGCCCCCAGCGCCGAGATCGCCGACCGGGCCGAGCGTGATCTGCGCGCGGAATGGTCGAAATCGGGGTCTGCGGCGATGGATCTGCTGCTCAAGCGGGGCCGCGACGCGCTGGAGGTCGGCGAGATCGACACGGCCATCGGCCATCTCACCGCGCTCACCGATCATGCACCCGGCTTCGCCGAGGGCTGGAGCACGCTTGCGCTGGCGTATTACGCCGCCGACCGGCTGGGCCCGGCGATGGATGCGCTGGAACATACGCTGGCGCTCAACCCCAATCATTTTGGCGCCCTGCAGGGCGTTGGCGCGATCCACGAGGAACTGGGCGATCTTGACCTTGCTTATCGGGCCTATTCACGGGTAGTTGAGCTCAGGCCTTACGACGAGACTGTCACCGAGGCAATCGATCGGCTGGAGACGCAGGTGAAAGGCGTTTCCCTCTAAAGGCTACAAGCGGACCCGAGGTTCGCTGAAGACGAAAGACAAGGCCCCCTCCCATGGCCCAACGCGCGCGGATCGCGGCCGTCCTCGGCCCGACCAACACAGGCAAAACCCATTACGCCATCGAACGGATGCTGGCGCACAGGTCCGGTATGATCGGCCTGCCGCTGCGTCTTTTGGCGCGCGAGGTCTATGACAAGGTGGTCGCCGCACGCGGTCCCTCTGTCGCGGCGCTGGTCACCGGCGAAGAACGCATCGTGCCGCCGCGGGCGCAGTATTGGATTTGCACGGTCGAGGCGATGCCCGAGGGCATGGGCTGCGATTTTGTCGCCATCGACGAGATCCAGCTTTGCGCCGATCCCGAGCGCGGCCATGTTTTCACCGACCGGCTGCTGCGCATGCGCGGGCTCAATGAGACGCTGTTTCTGGGCTCGGACACCATGCGCGGGCCGATCTCGCAGCTGGTGAAGGGCGTGGAGTTCATGCGCCGCGACCGCATGAGCCAGCTGTTCTATTCGGGCTCGCGCAAGATCTCCCGCATGCCGCCGCGCAGCGCCATCGTCGGCTTCTCGGTGGACAACGTCTATGCCATCGCCGAGCTTCTGCGCCGCACCAAGGGCGGGGCGGCGGTGGTGATGGGGGCGCTCAGCCCGCGCACCCGCAACGCGCAGGTCGATCTCTATCAGAACGGCGATGTGGATTACCTCGTGGCCACCGATGCCATTGGCATGGGGCTCAACCTTGATGTCGATCACGTGGCGTTTTCCTCGCTGCGCAAGTTCGACGGGCGCCGCATGCGCGAGTTGCAACCGAACGAGTTGGCGCAGATCGCGGGCCGTGCGGGGCGGGGGATGCGCGACGGCTCGTTTGGCACCACCGGCGACGCGGGGCAGATCGACGAAGAGTGGGTGGAGGCGATCACCAGCCACCGGTTCACCCCGCTGAAAAAGCTCAACTGGCGGAATTCGGCGCTGAAATTCGGCTCGCCCGAGGCGCTGATCGACTCGCTCGAGCAGGCGCCGCCGGACCAGAATCTGGTCAAGGCGCGCGAGGCTGACGATCTGATGTCGCTGAAAACGCTCAATTCGCAGGCGGAGGTCCGCGCCCGCGCGTCCGACCCGGCCTCGGTAAAACTGCTGTGGGATGTCTGCCGTATTCCCGATTTCCGCGGCATCAGTCATAATGAACACGCGTCCATGCTGCAGGTGATCTACCAGCATCTGCACGAGCGTGGGAGTATCCCGCGCGATTTCATGGCGCGGCAGGTGAAACGCATTGATCGAACCGATGGAGATATCGATGCGTTGTCGAAACGGCTGGCGTTCATCCGCACATGGACTTACGTGGCGCAACGCAAAGGTTGGGTGGATGACGAAAGCCATTGGCGCGAGGCGACCCGCGCGGTAGAAGACGCACTGTCCGATGCGCTGCACGCGCGTCTGACGCAAAGATTTGTTGACCGCCGCACATCAGTGCTCTTGCGGCGGTTGAAGCAGAAGGAGGCCCTCTTGGCCGAGGTGAACGACAACGGAGAAGTGACCGTCGAAGGCGAATTCGTCGGTCGGCTCGAGGGGTTCCGGTTCCGGCAGGATGCCGGCGCGACGGGCCAGGAAGCCAAGACGCTGAAGACAGCGTCGCTGCAGGCGCTGGCGCCGCATTTCCACCTGCGGGCGGATCGCTTCTATAACGCTCCCGATACCGAGATCGACTTCACCGAACAGGGTGGTCTGATGTGGGGCGAGCAGGCGGTTGGCAAGCTGGTGAAGGGCGATGACCCGCTGAAGCCGCGCGTTGCCGTTTTCGTCGATGACGAGGCTGGCCCCGATGTGGCGCAGAAGGTCGAACGCCGTCTGCAGCATTTCATCGATCGCAAGATCGCCGCGCTCTTCGAGCCGCTGCTGAACCTGCAGAACGACGAGGCTCTGACCGGTCTGGCGCGCGGCTTCGGCTTCCGCCTGATCGAGGCGATGGGCATCATCCCCCGCAGCCAGGTGGCCGATGAGGTCAAGCAGCTGGATCAGGACGCCCGTGGCGCGCTGCGCAAGCATGGCGTGCGTTTCGGTCAGTACACGATCTTCATGCCGCTGCTGCTGAAGCCCGCGCCGACGCGCCTGCGTCTGGTGCTGTGGTCGCTGTCGAACGATCTCGACACCTTCCCCGAGGCACCGCCGCCGGGTCTGGTGACCGTGCCCAACATGCGCGATGTGCCGATGGTGCATTACTCGCTGTCCGGCTATCGCCCCGCGGGCGAGCGCGCCATCCGCATCGACATGCTCGAGCGTCTGGCCGACATGCTGCGCAGCGAAGACAGCCGCGGTGGCTTTGAGGCCAAGGCCGACATGCTGTCGATCACCGGTATGACGCTGGAGCAGTTCGCCGACCTGATGGAAGGTCTCGGCTACCGCGCCGAAAAGGGCGAGCGCACCAAGGTGCGTGCCGCCGACAAGGTGCTGACCGAAAGCTCCGATCCGACCGGCACGCCCGGTGAGGACGAGCCGGTGTTCGACGCCGCGCGCGAAGAAGAGGCGACCCCCGCCGCAATGGCCGATCCGGCTGCCGAGCCCGCGCCCGCGGATGTGGTGACCGGCACCGAGAGCATCGACGACGAGGGCGTTGCCCCCATCGCCGAGACGCCGGACGCGACCGAGGTGGACGACCACATCCCCGAGGCCTCGGAGACCGAAGTGCTGCCGGGCGAGAGCCCCGACGCGGCGCTGGCGGGCCCCGAGATCGAGGCGTTCTACACCTTCACCTGGGGTGGCAACCGCAACCGCGGTGGCCGTCAGGGTGGCCGTGACGCCGGTGCCCGCGAGGGTGGCCGTGAAGGCGGTCGTCAGGCGCGCGGCAAGGGTGGCCCCAAGGGCGGCGGCAAGCCGCGCGGCAAGGGCGGTCCCCGCGGTGGTGCCAAGGGTGGTCCGAAAGGGCCGAAGACCTTCGAGTCGCGCCCCGAGAAGAAGGACCGGATCGACCCGGACAACCCCTTCGCGGCCGCGCTCATGGGCTTCAACAAGGACAAGTCCTGAGCCCCTCGGGACACTGACCCAGTGACCGAACAACTCCAGAAGATCCGCCTCGACAAATGGCTCTGGCAGGCCCGCTTCTTCAAGACGCGGAGCCTGTCGGCCAAGGCCATCGGGGCGGGTCTTCGCGTGAATGGAACCAACGTATCGAAACCGGCCTTCAACGTCGGGCCGGGGGATGTGCTGACCTTCTCTCAGGCGCGGCAGGTGCGGGTGATCAAGGTGCTGGCGCTTGGCGAACGGCGCGGTCCGGCCCCCGAAGCGCAGCAACTCTACGAGGACCTCGATCCGCCGCAGCCGAAATCGAAGGACGACGTTCCACCGGTGCAGCGCCTCGAAGGCAATTCTCGTCCCACCAAGCGTGACCGCAGGAAACTCGATCTTGATCGCGGCCGGACGCTTGAATGATCCGCTGTGCTGGTCTAGCTAAGCGCCCATCAGCCTTTGAGAGACAGCAATGACCTACGTCGTCACCGAAAATTGTATCGCCTGCAAATACACCGACTGCGTGGAAGTCTGCCCGGTGGACTGTTTCTACGAGGGTGAGAATACGCTGGTCATTCACCCCGACGAATGCATCGACTGCGGCGTCTGCGAGCCGGAATGCCCCGCCGATGCGATCCGTCCGGACACCGAGCCGGACATGGAGAAATGGGTGGAGTTCAACCGCAAGTACGCGGAACTCTGGCCGGTGATCATCACCAAGAAAGACCCGCTGCCCGAAGCCGAAGAGCGCGACGGCGAGGCGGACAAGATGACCAAGTATTTCTCGGAAGCGCCGGGCGAGGGCGACTGACCGAGACGCATGACGACCGGCGCGGGGCGCGATTCGTGCCTGCCGCGCCGGAACCCGCACACGGGGGCGTGTTTTTCCCCGTAACATATTGGTACAGAAATAGTTCTTTCCGGCGCGGGCGCTCCTAGGAAAGACGTTCGTTTTGTGCTATATTCTGCGCCACTCATGTTGAAACCATGCACATACGACCGGGCCGATCTGCACCCGGGGGGTTAAGCGAAACGCGTTAACACCAGGCGAACGGAATGCTCCGCATCCCGTCCGTCTTTCTGTCGCGTGTGCACAAGGTTTTGCTGCTAAGGACGCTGTTGGATGACCAAGACCAAGAAGAACGAATTCCGCCCGAACGACTACGTGGTCTACCCCGCCCATGGTGTGGGCCAGATCATGTCGATCGAAGAGCAGGAAATCGCCGGCCTCAAGCTGGAACTGTTTGTGATCTCCTTCGAAAAGGACAAGATGACCCTGCGGGTGCCCACCCATAAGGCCACCGAAATCGGCATGCGTTCGCTGTCCTCCCCCGACGTGGTGAGCCAGGCCATGAAGACCCTGAAGGGCAAGGCCAAGGTGAAACGTGCCATGTGGTCCCGCCGGGCTCAGGAATACGAACAGAAGATCAACTCGGGTGACCTGATCGCCATCGCTGAAGTGGTGCGCGACCTGCACCGCGCCGACGATCAGCGCGAGCAGAGCTACTCCGAGCGTCAGCTCTATGAAGCCGCGCTCGAGCGCCTGACCCGCGAAGTCGCGGCTGTCAGCGGTGGCGACGAAGTGGCCGCCGCCCGTCAGGTCGACGAAGTGCTGGGGCTGCGCGCCGCCTGATAGGGCGCATTCTCTCAAAATTAAAAGGGCCGTCCCCGCGGGGACGGCCCTTTTGCTTTGCCAGGCTTTGGCGCGGCTCAGTGCAGCTTCAGCTTCGGGCGGATGCGCTTGGACGCGCCGCCGATCAGCGAGCTCAGCGTGGCGCGCCATGTGCCCAGAACCGACTTGCGGTGCAGGAAGTGCAGCGAGCGATAGGCGCGGCGGGCGAGCCAGCCCTCGATGGTGATCGTGCCGATCGCCTTGCCCATCAGCGAGCCCACAGCGCCCTCGTTGGAGATCGCCACCAGCGAGCCGTGGTCGGCATAGGAGAAGGGCTTGAGCGGCTTGCCAGCCAGCTGTGCGGCGATCTGGCGCTCCATGAACTCGGCTTGCTGCGTGGCGACCTGCGCGCGCGGCGGCAGCGAGGTCTCCTTGGCGGGCCACGGGCAATCGGCGCAGTCGCCCAGAGCGTAAATCTGATCGTCGGCCAGCGTCTGCAGGGTGGGGCGCACCTTGAGGCGGCCAAGGCTGCCGGTCTCGAAGCCTTCGAGCTGGCCGATCACCTCGGGGGCGCGCACACCGGCGGCCCAGACGGTCAGGTTCGAGGTGAATTCCGTGCCATCTGCCAGATGCACCGAACCTGGCTCGATCCGCGCCACTTTCGCACCGCAGTGCACGTCGATGTGCAACTCGCGCAGGTGCCGCTCGACCTTCATCGAGATATTCTCGGGCAGCGCGCCCAGCACGCGCGGCGCGGCTTCCAGCACGCGGATGGTCACCGCGTCGGGGCGGCGCACCTTGTGGATGCCGTTGCGGGCGAACTGACCGGCGGCCTCGCGCAGCTCTGCGGCCAGTTCCACGCCGGTGGCGCCCGCGCCGATGATGGTCAGCTCCAGCTTGTCGTTCCGCGTGCAGAGCGCGCCGGTCTGGAAGCGCAGGAAGAGGTTGAGCAGTTCCGCCTGCAGGCGTTTGGCCTGCGCGGGCGTGTCCAGCATCATGCAGTTCTCGGCCACACCCGGCGTGCCGAAGTCGTTCGAGCGGCTGCCGATGGCCAGCACGAGGATATCATAGGGCAGGGCGCGCTTGGGCGCGAGCGGGCGATTGGCCGGGTCGTTCACCGCCTGCAGGTGCACCAGCTTTTTCTCGCGGTCGATGCCGGTGAACCGTCCCAGGCGGAAGCTGTAATCATTGCGATGCGAATGCTCGAGCAGGCTGATCTCTTCGTCGAACCCTTTGGTACCGGCTGCGAATTCGTGCAGCGAGGGTTTCCACATATGCGAGAGGTTCTCGTCCACCAGCGTGATCTCGGCCTTGCCGTGTCGGCCGAACTTATGGCTGAGGCGGGTGGCGAGGTTCAGCCCGGCAGTGCCGGCGCCGACGATGACGATTTTGGGAGGCTTGGAAGTCTGTGTCATGATCGAGGCATTTCGCGTCTGTCGGACGGAGGGCGGGACGTGGCCGGCGCCTCTTGCGCGGGTCTTGGTCCACCTCCGGCGGCCTCCGCATACATGACAGGTTTGGCAGCGACAGCGACGAAAGGGCGCATTGCGCACACATTCCCGCGATCTGTGGAGAACTGGCCGCATTCTGCATGAATTTTGGGCAAATCCGAGCTTGTGCTGTCCGATTTTGCAGGCGCGGCATGCAGTGGGATACCGTAAATCCCTTATTTTATTGCTCCATAAGTCGGGAGCGCGACAAATAATGCTGCGGTGCAGCGACGCCCGCAGCCCGATTCGGACCGGCACTCTGCTGCCAAACCCGTCCTGTCAGGCCGACTCGCGCCGTTGCGCCTCGAGCGCGGCAAAGAGCGCGGTTTCGAGGTCCTTCTCCAGTTCCTGCGAGCGCTTGATGTAGGCCGGGTTCTCGGCGGGATGGGTGCCGGGGTCCCAAAGCTCGGCAAGCTCGCGCATGGTCTCGCGGTCGTGGCGGTAGAACGTCTGTTCGGCGGCGGCGGCCTCATATTCGGTCAGCCCGGCCTCTTCGAGCACGTAGCGTCCGGCCCGCAGCGAGCTGTCGAACATCTCGCGCACCATCTTGTCGGCGCCCGCCTGATAAAGCTCGTAGACATGGGTGCGGTCGCGGGCGCGGGCGATGACGAAAAGGTCGGGGCGGATGCGTTTGGCAAAGCGCACCAGCTTGGTCGTGGCCTTGGGATCGTCAAGTGCGGCGACCAGCACCTTGGCCTTGCCGATGCCCGCCGCATGCAGCAGCTCGGGCCGGGTGGGATCGCCGAAGAAGCCCTTCATGCCGAAATTGCGCATCAACTCGATGGTCTGCATGTCGTGGTCGATGACCACGGTCTGGAAGCCGGAGTTCTGCACGAGGCGATTGACGATCTGCCCGAAGCGCCCGATCCCGGCGATGATGATCGGCCCCTGACTGTCGATCCGGTCGTCGGCGCGCGGTTCGGCTTTCTCGACCAGCTTGGCCGAGAGCGTGTCATAGAGGATGAAGAGCGCCGGGGTGATCAGCATCGACAGCGCCACCACCATCAGCATGCGCTGGCCCAGTTCCTCGGTCAGAACGTTTTGCTGCAGCGCGAAAGAGATCAGCACAAAGCCAAACTCGCCCGCCTGCGCCAGCGACAGGGTGAACAGCATCCGGTCGCGGCCCTTGAGGTGAAAGAGCCCGCCCAGCACATGCAGGATCGCGCCCTTGACGAGGATCAGCGCGGCGGTGGCGCCAAGCAGCAGCAGGGGCTCGCGCAGGAAGTCGGCGAAATCGATCCCGGCGCCCACGGTGATGAAGAAAAGCCCCAGCAGCAGCCCCTTGAAGGGCTCGATGTCGGCCTCGAGCTGGTGGCGGAACTCCGAGTTGGCCAGCACGACACCGGCAAGGAAGGTTCCGAGCGCGGGCGAGAGGCCCACCAGCCCCATCAGGAAGGCGATGCCGACGACGATGAGCAGCGCCACGGCGGTGAACATCTCGGGCAGCCGCGCGGCGTTGATGTAGCGAAACAGCGGGCGCGCGCCGTAGACCCCGGCGAGGATGATCAGCGCGATGGCCCCCAGCGTGACCAGCGCCACGCCCCAGCCGGGCAGGCCTTCGACCAGCGACATGCCGTGCCCGCCGTGGCCTGCGTCGTCGGTGATCTCGGTGCCGGAGCCTAGGGCGATGAGTGGGCCGCTGAGCAGCGGCAGCAGCACCAGCATGGGGATCACCGCGATGTCTTGCGTCAGCAGCACCGAAAAGGCGCCGCGCCCGCCGTTGGTCTGCATCAGCCCCTTCTCCGAGAGGGTCTGCAGCACGATGGCGGTGGAGGAGAGCGCAAAGATCATCCCCGCGGCCACCGCCGGGCGCCAGTCGAGGCCAAAGGCCATGGTCAGCCCGGTCACCGCCCCAAGCGTCAGCAGGATTTGCAACCCTCCGAGCCCGATCAGCCGGTGTCGCATGTCCCACAGCGCGCGGGGCTCCAGTTCCAGCCCGATGATGAACAGCATCATCACCACGCCGAACTCGGCATAATGGCGCAGATCGTCGGTGTGCGAGACGAGGTGCAGCACCGGCCCGATGACGATCCCGGCCAGCAGATAGCCCAGCACCGACCCCAGCCCCAGCCGTGCGGCGATGGGCACCGCGATGACCGCAGCTGCGAGGTAGATCGAGGCCTGAAAGAGCGTGCTTTCCATGTCCGTCCCGTGGCTTGCTTCGCGCCGCCATGATGAGACGGGATCGCGGCGGATGACAAGCGGGGGTGGCGGCATGTGCCGGTGCCGGACAATTTGCCGCCGCGATTGGACTTGCGCCCGGGGGGCGCGGCTGCTGCGCGCTTGACCGAGGCGCGGCGGCGGCGTATTTCAGCCCCGTGGCGATTTGTTGACGGATTGCGGGCCACGTAAAACATGCCGCTAAAAGGTCGGACGAGAGAGCCCCTTTCGCTTGACCGCGAATGGGGCTTTTTCATTTCCGGCGCAGAGGGTTAGCCCGGACACAGAAAGGTGGAAGATCATGGCAGATTTCAAGAAGGCATCGCGCACCGAACTGGTGCACGGCGGCACCAAGCGTAGCCAGTGGGGGGAGCTCAGCGAGGCGATCTTCCTCACGCAGGGCTTTGCCTATGACAGCGCCGAGCAGGCCGAGGCGCGCTTTATCAAGACCGAGGCGGATGAATATATCTACGCCCGCTACGGCAACCCGACCGTCGCCATGTTCGAAGAGCGTATCGCGCTGCTCGAAGGCGCCGAAGACGCCTTTGCCACCGCCTCCGGCATGGCTGCTGTCTCGGGCGCGCTGACCGCCATGCTCAAGGCCGGTGACCGCGTGGTCGCCGCGCGCGCTCTGTTCGGATCCTGCCTCTACGTGCTCGAAACCATTCTGACCCGCTTCGGCGTCGAAGTGGTCTTTGTCGACGGGGCCGATCTGGCGCAATGGGAAGAGGCGCTCGAGCCCGGTGCCGAACTGGTGTTCTTCGAGAGCATGTCGAACCCGACGCTGGAGCTGGTGGACGTCGAGGCCGTCGCCAAGCTGGCCCATGCCAAGGGCGCCAAGGTTGTGGTCGACAACGTCTTTTCGACCCCGGTCTACAGCCGCGCCATCGAGCAGGGCGCCGACGTGGTGGTCTATTCGGCGACCAAGCACATCGACGGGCAGGGCCGCACGCTGGGCGGTGTGATCCTCGGCTCGCGTGAGATCATCCGCGGCGTGATCGAACCCTACATGAAGCACACCGGCGGCTCGATGAGCCCGTTCACCGCTTGGGTCATGCTCAAGGGGCTGGAGACGATCGACCTGCGGGTGCGCGCGCAGACCGCGTCTGCCGAGGCGATCGCCAAGGCGGTGATCCCCCATCCCAAGGTGACGCGCGTCAGCTATCCGGGGCTCGAGAGCCATCCGCAGCATGAACTGGCGCAGCGGCAGCTTGGGGCAGGGGGCACGATGGTGGCCTTCGAGATCGAAGGCGGGAAAGAGGCGGCCTTCCGCTTCTGCAACGCGCTTAAGGTGATCCTGATCTCGAACAATCTTGGCGATGCCAAGTCCATTGCGACCCACCCGGCGACCACCACGCACCAGCGTCTCAGCCCCGAGCAGCGCGCCGGTCTGGGCATCGGTGACGGGCTGATCCGCCTTTCGGTGGGAATCGAGGCCACCGAGGACCTTGTTGCTGATATTCAACAAGCGCTTGATGAATCGTGAAGATTTTGTGGCCGGGCAAAATAAAGATTGCCCGGCCACATTTTTGCCCGCAAGAGATGATCCATACGGATAGGTATGCTCGTATAGGTATCGTAAGTGGTGGATATTTCGGTAAAACACCTTAAGTAAGTGGAAAGAACCCCGCCTCGGAGGGCAGGCAATGAATGTGTATTCCCCGGTTGTAGACCGTGACCCGAACCGTGACGAAGCGGAGGCCGCGCTCGCGGTCCTGCGCAAATGGACCGAAACCGCTGCCGATAACGAGATCACCGATCTCGACCCTGCGCTGCTGAAGCTTCTTGGGGCCGGACAGGACTACCCTATCTTTTCGCGCCAGTATCCCGAAGGGTTCACCGTCGAGCCTTCGTACAAAGACTCGCTGCCCGACCTGCAGAATGGCCCGTCGTCGCTGATCCGTGGTGAGAACCGCCGCATTCAGCATGTGGGCATCTCGAATTTCCGCCTTCCGATCAGCTATCGCACCAAGGAAGGTGCGCCGCTGACCGTCGAGACCTCGGTGACCGGCACGGTCAGCCTCGAGGCCGACAAAAAAGGCATCAACATGTCGCGCATCATGCGCAGCTTCTACACCCATGCTGAAAAGACCTTCAGCTTTGGCGTGATCGAAGCGGCGCTGGATGACTATAAGTCCGACCTCGAAAGCTTCGACGCGCGCATCCAGATGCGCTTCCGCTTCCCGATGCGGGTCGAAAGCCTGCGCTCGGGTCTGTCGGGCTATCAGTATTACGACATCGCGCTGGAACTGATCGAGAATGACGGTGTGCGCCAGCGCGTCGTGCACCTCGATTATGTCTACAGCTCGACCTGCCCGTGCTCGCTGGAGTTGTCCGAGCATGCGCGCCAGTTCCGTGGCCAGCTTGCCACGCCGCACTCGCAGCGCTCGGTGGCGCGCGTGTCGGCGGTGCTGACCGACGAAGAAGACTGGATGTGGTTCGAAGACCTCGTGGGGCTCTGCCGCTCTGCCGTGCCGACCGAGACGCAGGTCATGGTCAAGCGCGAGGACGAGCAGGCCTTCGCCGAGCTCAACGCCGCCAATCCGATCTTCGTCGAAGACGCGGCGCGGCTCTTTGCCGAGGCGCTGCAGGCCGATCCGCGCATCGGCGACTACCGCGTGCTTGCCAGCCATCAGGAAAGCCTGCACTCGCATGACGCGGTGGCGCTGCTGACCGAAGGGCCGACCTTTGCGCAGGCCAGCCTCGATCCGACGCTCTTCCCGAGCCTGATCCATCAGGGCTAAGGAGGGGCAGGGACAGGCGCCGCCCATGGCTCCGCCGCTGCCGCTTTCCTGAGCAACAGCTTCATGCCGCCGGTCACTCCGGCGGCATTTTGCTGCAATGCAGCAATTTCTGCCGGTGCAGAGGTGACGGGGCATGGCTGCCGGACCATCTTGAAGGTGGAGGGCAACGCAACCCACCGGAGGTCTTGGCATGACCACGAGCACTACAGCGGAAAACGTGATGATCGGCATGGGGCGCGGCTCGCTGCGCGCGCGGATCGACAGCTATTTCACCCAGCTTGGGCTGGGGGTGAACGCCGCCGGGTTGGCCCGTGCGCGGCTGCGCGAGATCATCGTGCTGGAAAGCCAGAGCGATGACCGGCTGGCTGAGTTGGGGCTCACCCGCGAGCAGATCTTGCCACATGTCTTCCGTGACCTTTTCGGCGACTGATCCTTGCCTGAGCGCGGCACCTGACGGGGGCGCTTGACAGGGGGACAGCGCCGGGCGAAGGCTCTGGCCATGTTCGACATCCGCCCCGTTGCCTATGTTCTCGGCCTGCTCGTCACGACGCTTGGTGCCTGCATGCTCGTACCGCTTCTGGTGGATATCGCCGAGGCGCGCGGCGAGTGGCATGTCTTTCTTGAAAGCGCGCTGCTGACCATGCTGATCGGCGGGCTGATCGCGCTGGCCTGCGCCAATGCCGGGCGGCAGGGGCTGACGCTGCAACAGACCTTCTTGCTGACCGTCGGCGCATGGGTGGTGCTGCCGGTCTTTGGTGGCATCCCCTTCATGCTGGGCGCCACCGAGGCGCGGCTGGTGGATGCGGTGTTCGAGGCCATGTCGGGAGTCACCACCACCGGCTCGACGGTGTTCATCGGGCTCGATGATCTGCCCAAGGGCATCTTGCTGTGGCGCGGCATGCTGCAATGGCTGGGCGGGGTGGGGATCATCGTCGTCGCCATGGTGTTCCTGCCCGAACTGCGGGTCGGCGGGATGCAGATCTTCCGCTCCGAGGCCTTCGAGACCATGGGCAAAATCCTGCCCCGCGCCACCGAGATCGCTTCGTCGATCTCGACCATCTATGTGGGCATGACGCTGGCCTGCACGGCGGCCTATATGGTCTGCGGCATGGACGCCTTCGACGCCACGGTGCATGCGCTCACCACGCTCTCGACCGGCGGGTTTGCCAATTACGACGCGTCTTTCGGTACGTTCTCGGGCCCGGCGGAATATGTCGCCGCCTTCTTCATGGTCGCCGCCGCGCTGCCCTTCGTGCGCTATGTGCAGATGCTCAACGGCAACCAGCGCGCGCTTTGGCGCGACAGTCAGGTGCGGGCCTTCTTCGCCACGATCTTCACGCTGGTGCTGGTGATGAGCGTGACGCTGGTGATCAAATTCCCGCATCACCCCGAACAGGCGATCCGCGAGTCGCTGTTCAACATCACCTCGATCATCTCCGGCACCGGCTACGCCTCGGTGGACTATATGGGTTGGGGCGCCTTCCTGATCACGCTCTTCTTCTTCATCGGGCTGATCGGCGGCTGCGCGGGCTCGACCGCCTGCTCGGTGAAAATCTTCCGCTACCAGCTGCTCTTCGCCTCGATCCGGGTGCAGCTCAAGCGCATCCGCGCGCCGCATGGCGTCTTTACACCGCGCTTTGAGGGCCGCCCGGTCAGCGACGAGGTGCTGAGCTCGGTGATGGCCTATTTCGTCTTCTTCGTGGTCTCGCTCGGGGTGCTGTCGGTGGCGCTCGGCTTCACCGGGCTCGACTTCGTGACCTCGGTGTCGGGCGCGGCCACGGCGCTGGCCAATGTCGGCCCGGGTCTGGGCGACATCATCGGCCCGGCGGGCAATTTCGCCACGCTCAACGACACCGCCAAATGGCTGCTGGTTTTTGCCATGCTGGTGGGGCGGCTGGAGATCATGGCTGTCTTCGTGCTCTTCACCGCCCGTTTCTGGCGCGATTGAGAGCGCCTCCGGCGGGCGTATTTAGGGGAACAATGAAAGCCCGCACGTGCCAATTCATTGTTCCTACAAATACGCATCTGCGCCCGCCACCGCAGCAATGGCCGGGACAGCGCGACGCCCCGGCCATCAAGGTCAGTCCTGCGGCACAAGCTTGCCGGGGTTCATGATGTTCTGCGGATCGAGCGCGCGCTTGATCTGCCCCATCACCTGCCAGCCGGCCCCGTGTTCGGCCTCCATATAGGCCATTTTGCCAAGGCCCACGCCATGTTCGCCGGTGCAGGTGCCGCCGAGCCGCAGCGCCCGTTCGGCCATGCGGTGCGACAGTGCCTTGGCGGTCTTCAGCTCCTCGGGGCTGTCGGGGTCGATGAGCAGCACCGCGTGGAAGTTGCCGTCGCCCACATGGCCGAGGATCGGTCCGGGGATGCCGCTGGCGGCGATGTCGGCCTGGGTTTCTTCCACCGCCTGCGCAAGCTCCGAGATCGGCACGCAGATGTCGGTCACCACCGCGCGCGCGCCTTTGCGCGAAGCGAGGATGGCGTAATAGCCGTTGTGGCGCAGCGCCCAGAGCGCGCGGCGCTCTTCTTCGCGGGCAGACCATTCGAACGGGCTGCCGCCATTGTCGGCGACGATCTCGGCAAAGCGCTCGGCGTCCTGCTTCACGCTTTCGGGCGAGCCGTTGAACTCGACCAGCAGGTGCGGGCTCTCGGCCATCTCCATGCCGGAGTATTCCGAGAAAGCGCGGGCGGTGGCGGCATCGACGAACTCGATGCGCGCCATGGGGATGCCCATCTGGATGGTCTCCATCACCGTGGTGACGGCGCTGCCCATGTCGTCAAAGGCGCAGATGCCCGCCGAGACCGCCTCGGGGATGCCGTGCAGCCGCAAGGTAAGCTCGGTGACCAGCCCCAGCGTGCCCTCCGAGCCGACGAAGAGCGCCGTCAGGTCGAACCCGGCGGCGGATTTGCGGGCGCGGGTGCCGGTCTCGATCATCCGGCCGTCGGCCAGCACCGCCTTCAGCCCCAGCACGTTGTCGCGCATGGAGCCGTAGCGCACGGTGGTGGTGCCCGAGGCGCGGGTCATCGCCATGCCGCCAAGCGAGGCATTGGCGCCGGGATCGACCGGAAAGAACAGGCCGGTGGCGCGCAGTTCCTCGTTCAGCGCCTCGCGGGTGACGCCGGGCTGAATGGTCACATCCATGTCGGCGGGCCGGATCTCCAGCACTTTGTTCATGCGGCTGAAGTCGACGGTGACGCCGCCTTTCACCGCCTGTCCGTGGCCCTCGAGCGAGGTGCCGGCACCCCAGCCGATCACCGGGCAGCCGTGCTCGGCGCAGATCTGCACGATGCGCTGCACCTCTTCGGCGGTTTCGGGGTAAGCGACGCCATCGGGCGGCGTCAGGGGGAAATAGGACTCGGATCGGCCGTGCAGGTCCAGTTCGGACTTGGAGCGGGTGAATCGTTCGCCTAGGAAGTGATCAAGAGCCTCCAGGGCTTCGGCGACGGGCATAGAGAACCTCCGTGGAAAGTCGGGGCGACCTTATCCGCGCCGGGCGGGCTGCGAAAGCCATGCTACACATGGGCGTGAACGGCGCAGCGATGCGCGCCGCGGCGGCGGGGCTCTGGGACGGACGGGCAGAACGAGGACGGAACCGAGCGATGCTGAGCCAGCTAGCCATGCAGTGGCGCGAGACACGCGCGCTGTGCAACCGGGGGTGGGATACGCTGCGGCACAAGGGGCCGGGTCAGATCACCTTTTGGATCATCGCTCTGTTCGTCGGCGCCGCCGCAGGCTTTGCCGCGCTGCTCTTTCGCCTCGCGATCCAGCGGCTGCAGGCCTTCGTCTACGGTACCGAGGACGTCAACCTGCTGCATAGTTTCGCGCAAAGCCTGCCGTGGATCTATGTGCTGCTGGTGCCGGTGGTCGGCGGCGCATTGGTCGGGCTGATTTTGCAGAAGTTCACCCCCGACGGGCGGGTGCGCAGCGTCTCTGACGTGATCGAGGGCGCGGCGCTCAACGATGGGCGGGTCGAGAAGAAGGCGGGCATCGCCTCGGCGCTCTGTTCGTGGATCACCCTCTCGACCGGCGGCTCGACGGGCCGCGAGGGGCCGGTGGTGCATATCGCCGCGATGATCGCCTCTTGGGTGTCGAACCTCTTGCGCGTCGACGGCATCACCGGGCGCGACCTTCTGGGCTGCGCGGTGGCGGCGGCGGTCTCGGCCAGTTTCAACGCGCCCATCGCCGGGGCGCTTTTCGGGCTTGAGGTGGTGCTTCGCCATTTCGCTCTGCACGCCTTTGCCCCGATCGTGGTGGCCAGCGCCGCGGGCACGGTGATCAACCGCCTCTATTTTGGCGATGTGACCGAGTTCGTGCTGCCCGGCACCACTACGGTGCAATTCTACCTCGAACTGCCCGCCTTCTTCCTGATGGGCCTCGTCTGTGGGCTGGTGGCGGTGCTGATGATCAAGGCGCTGTTCTGGTCTGATGGCGTGGGCACGGCGATCCAGAAGCGCCTCGGCCTGCCGCATTGGCTGCGTCCGGCGGTGGCGGGGCTGATGCTGGGGGCGATCGCGATCTTCTACCCGCATATCATCGGCGTCGGTTATGAAACCACATCGCGCGCGCTGTCGGGGCAACTCACGCTCAGTCAGGCGATGATCTTCGCGGCGGTGAAAGTGGCGGCGGTCTCGATCACCATGGCCGGGCGCATGGGTGGCGGGGTGTTCTCACCCTCGCTGATGCTGGGGGCGCTGACCGGGCTGGCCTTTGCGCATGTGGCCACCGGGCTGTTCCCCGAGCAAAGCTCTGTCTTCACGCTCTATGCGCTGGCGGGCATGGGGGCGGTGGCGGCGGCAGTGCTGGGCGCGCCGATCTCGACCACGCTGATCGTGTTCGAACTGACCGGCGACTGGCAGACCGGGCTGGCGGTGATGATCTCTGTGTCGATGTCGACCGCGCTGGCCTCGCGCCTCGTGCATCGCAGCTTTTTCCTGTCGCAGCTTGAGCGGCGCAACGTGCATCTTGCCGCCGGGCCGCAGGCCTATCTGCTGGCGATGTTCCGGGTGCAGGGGGTGATGCGCAAACCCAATGACGAGGGCGCGGCGGATGAGGAAGCCTGCCTGCGGATGATCGAGCAGGGGCTTTTCCTCAACGCGCAGGCGACGCTGGAGGCGGCGCTGCCGCTCTTCGACAAATCCGGCGTGGCCTATCTGCCGGTGGTGACCCGCAAGGGCCCCGACGACGCGCCGGTGCTGCAGGGCGCGCTGTTCCATGTCGACGCGCTGAAGGCCTACAACCGCGCTTTGGCCGCAACCGCGGCGGAAGAGCACAGCTGAGGCCTTTGCCCCGGCCCGCACGCGGTGGCCGGGGGCTTTGCACGTCAGCGCATCACGCCAGTTCGAGCGTTACCTCGATATTGCCGCGCGTGGCGTCGGAATAGGGGCAGACCTCATGCGCGCGCTTGAGGATCGTCTCGGCGGTCTCACGCTCCAGCCCCGGCATCTTGGCGATCAGTTTCACCACCAGCTCGAAGCCGCCGCTCTCCTTGGCACCGATGGCCACTTCGGCGTCCACCGTCGCCTCGGCGGGCACGGTGCCCAGCTTTTCGGTCTGCGCGACAAAGCGCATCGCGCTGAGGAAACAGGCGGCATAGCCCATGGCAAACAGCTCTTCGGGGTTGTGGCCCTTGCCGGCGCCGCCGAGTTCCTTGGGCGCGTTCATCGTCACGGTCAGCAGGCCCGAGGTCAGCTTGGTGATGCCGTCGCGGCCATTGCCCGATGCCTGCGCCTGCGTGCGATACTTGATGTCGAGTGCCATGGGAGAATCCTTTGTGAGCGATTATATCGTGCACGATAGATATGCGCCGCGTGGGATAAGTCAATCGCTTGAGAAAGGATCGCGCGCGATTTATATCTTGAGCATGACACTCGCCCCCCAAGACATGGTCTGTTTCTCGCTCTATTCCGCCGTGCATGCGCTGCAGCAGGCGTATCGTCCGCATTTGGAAAAGCTTGGGCTGACCTACCCGCAGTTTCTGGTGATGAGTGCGCTCTGGGCCGCCGAGGAGGCGCCGACCGTGGGCCTGCTGTCGCGGCAGCTGCAATTGGAATCGAGCACTCTGACACCGCTGCTGAAGCGGCTCGAGGGGATGGGGTTGGTCAGTCGCCGCCGCGACGAAAGGGACGAACGGCAGGTGCGCATCAGCCTCACCGAGCAGGGCGCGGCGATGGAGGCGCGCACCGCGCATATCGCGGGCTGCATCTCCGAGCAGTCGGGCATGAGCGTCGACGAGCTTTTGGCGCTGCGCGATCAGGTGAGCCGGCTGCGGGACAATCTGCGCGGGGCGTGATGCGCCTTTCAGGGGCAGGGCGCATACCGAAAAAGCCGGCCCCAAGGGGACCGGCTCTCATGTTTTCAGGGTAGGGCTTTTCGGGTCAGGGCTTTTGGGGGCGGGGCTTTTCGAGCCAGCGCGATGCCCGCCGGTCCAGAGCCTAGCTCAGACCTGTTCGACAGCCACACCGTCCTGCAGATCGAAGGCGAGATAGCCCTTGATCTGCGAGGCTTCCGGTTTGGGATCGGTGTAGGAAAACACCGCATTGTCGTAGCTGCGGCTCTTCGAGGCGATATGGTAGTGCTCGGCGTCGCCAAGGGCGGCGCTGGTGCTGCGGTATTCGCTGGGCTCGAGGAAGGCCATGGCCACATCCTCGCGCGGGAAGTAGATGGTCTGGGGCTTGTCGCCCTCGGTCAGTTCGAGCGCGCGGCTGCTCTCGCCGAGAACGGCGCCCCCAGCGCGAATGACCCAAGTGCCCGTGGCCGGGCGCACGGCAATCTGTTTCAACATCATGTCTCTCCCGTTATCCGCCCATCATATACCAACGCCAGTGCGACAGTCCTGTGTCAAAGCGGCGCGCAGGCCGCTTCGAGCCAGTCCCGCACGGCGCCTGTGACAAGCGGAGCGATGCGTTCGAAAACCTCGGTGTGATAGGCGTTGAGCCAATCGTGTTCCGCGGCGGTCAGCAATCCCGTCTCGATCAGATGCCGGTCGATCGGCACCCAAGTCAGCGTTTCGAAGCGCAGCATAGAGGCCACGCTCTGGCCAGGAAGGGGGGATGCGGGTTCCACCGCGATGAGGTTCTCGATGCGGATACCATAACTTCCTTCCCGATAGAAGCCCGGCTCGTTGGAAAGGATCATCCCCGGCTCCAGCGGCACGGTGCCGGTGCGCGCGATGCGCTGCGGCCCTTCGTGCACCGACAGGTACGAGCCGACACCGTGCCCGGTGCCATGGCCATAGTCGAGCCCCGCTTCCCACAGGTGCACCCGCGCCAGAGCGTCGATGTCCCGCCCGGCCAGCCCCTTCGGGAAGCGCAGCCGCGACAGGCCGATCATCCCCTTGAGCACGCGAGTGAAGGCGGCGCGTTCCTCGTCGCCCACGGTGCCAATGGCCATGGTGCGGGTGATGTCGGTGGTGCCGTCCACATATTGCCCGCCGCTGTCGATCAGCAGCAGCTGGCCCGCCTCGACGGTGCGGTTGGTCTCTTCGGTGACCCGGTAGTGCACGATGGCGCCATTGGGCCCGGCACCCGAGATGGTCTCGAAGGAGATGTCACGCAGCGCGTTGGTGGCGCGGCGTTCCTCTTCGAGCGCTTTGACCGCGTCGATCTCGGTAAACTGCCCGGGGGTCTGGCTGTCGACCCAATGCAGGAAACGCACCATGGCCGCGCCGTCGCGCAGATGCGCCTCGCGCGCGCCCTGCAGTTCAGCGGCATTCTTGCGCGCCTTGGGCAGCAGGCAGGGATCGGCGGCCTCGATGATCTCGCGGCCCTCGAGCGCATCCTGCACCGCAACCGGGCAGCTGGCCGGGTCGATCTGCACCGGGCCTTCCAGCGCCGCCAGCGCATCGGCAAAGGCTTCGGGGTCCTGCACCGCCACCTTGGGGCCGAAGTGATCGCCCAGCCCGCCAAGCTTCTGCGCTGCCATGAAGAGCGTCACGCGCCCGCCCGCGTGCAGGATCGCAAAGCCATGCGGCACCGGGTTGCGCGCCACGTCCGAGCCGCGGATGTTGAGCAGCCACGCCAGACTGTCGGGCAGGGTGATCACGCAGGCCGCTGCCTTGCCGAGACCTGCCGCGAGCCGGGCGATCTTGTCCTCATGCGCCTCGCCCGCCAGATCGACGGGCTGGGCAAAGACCGCACCCATGGGCGGCTCGGGCTGGTCGGCCCAGACCCGGTCCACGAGGTTGTCGCAGCGGCGCAGGGTCACTGCGCCCAGACCGCGCTCCAGCGCGCGCATCTGATCGACCGAGAAGAGCCACGGATCGATCCCGACGGTGCCCCCCTCGGGCAGCGCCTCGGCGATCCATTCCGCGAGGCCGACCTCGGGCCAGTCCACCGGGGTGAATTCCGCTGCGACCTGCGCCTTGACCTGCACGCGGTAGCGCCCGTCGACAAAGACACCGGCCTTCTCCAGCAGCGCCGCGCAATAGCCCGCCGATCCTGTGAAGCCGGTGAGCCAGGCCAGCCGGTCGTCATGCGGCGCGACATATTCGCCCTGATGGGCATCGGCGCGCGGCACCAGAAAGCCGCTGAGCCCTTCGCGCGCCAGTTCGCTGCGCAGCGCCGCCAGCCGCGGCGGGCCCTGCTCGGGGGATGCGCTCTGCTCGAAAGTCTGGAACATGCGGCGGTCTCCTGAAGTCTTGTGCGGAAAAGAAATGAGGGGCGCTGCCCCTCGTCGTCATCGCGCTTGCGCCGATGGCGCAAACTGGCGCGCCAGCTGGCCAATTCACCCCGGGATATTTGCACCAAGAGGAAGCGGCACGCGCGCATCTTCGTCTAGACGTAAATATCCCGGGGAGCCCGAGGGGCTGGCCCCTCGGCCTTGGTACGGGCTCAGCCCGCGCGCTTGATGCCCATAACGCGCGCCCGGGCGCGCGGGTCGGAATCGAAGAGCGCCGCAAGCTGCTCGGTCATCGCGCCGGCCAGCTGTTCGACGTCGGTGATGGTCACCGCGCGCTCGTAATAGCGCGTCACGTCGTGGCCGATACCGATGGCCAGCAGCTCGACCTGCTTCTTGCGCTCGACCATGGCGATCACGTCGCGCAGGTGCTTCTCGAGGTAATTGGCCGGGTTCACCGAGAGCGTGGAATCATCCACCGGGGCACCGTCGGAGATCACCATGAGGATCTTGCGGGCCTCGGGGCGATGCGCCATGCGGCGGTGCGCCCATTCCAGCGCCTCGCCGTCGATGTTCTCTTTCAGCAGGCCTTCCTTCATCATCAGCCCGAGGTTGTCGCGCACCCGGCGCCATGGCGCGTCGGCGCTCTTGTAGATGATGTGGCGCAGGTCGTTGAGGCGTCCGGGCTGCTGCTCGCGGCCTTCGTTGAGCCATTTCTCGCGCGCCAGTCCGCCCTTCCACGCGCGGGTGGTAAAGCCGAGGATCTCGACCTTGACCGAGCAGCGCTCCAGCGTGCGCGCCAGCACGTCGGCGCAGATCGCGGCGATGGAGATCGGGCGCCCGCGCATCGAGCCCGAGTTGTCGAGCAGCAGCGTCACCACCGTGTCGCGGAACTCCATGTCCTTCTCGACCTTGAACGACAGCGGCGTGGTGGGGTTGGCGACGACGCGGGCGAGGCGGCCCGCATCCAGCACGCCCTCTTCCTTGTCGAACTCCCACGAGCGGTTCTGCTGTGCCTGCAGGCGGCGCTGCAGCTTGTTGGCCAGCCGCGAGACCGCGCCCTTCAGCGGCTCGAGCTGCTGATCGAGATAGGCGCGCAGCCGTTCCAGCTCCTGCGCCTCGGCCAACTCCTCGGCGGGGATTTCCTCGTCGTGGGTGGAATCAAAGACCTTGTACTCGGGGTCGGCCTCGGAGACCGGCGCCGGGGCGGGGGGCTCCATCGGGGCCTCGCCCTCGGGCATCTCGGCTTCTTCGCCAAGCTCCTGATCGGCCATCTCATCGGCGGACACCTGAGCCTGGCTCTGGTCCTGCGTCTGTTCCTGCGACTGCTCGGGCGAGGCTTCGGCCTCGTCGTCGTCCTGATCGTCCTGACCGGTGCTGTCGGGCTGCTGCTCTTCGTCCGAGCCGGGGTCAGCCTCGTCCTCGGCCTCATCGTCCAGCTGATCGGGATCCTCGCCGAGCTGGTCGCCATAGCCGAGATCGGTGATCACACGGCGGGCGAAGCGGGCAAAGGCCGCCTGATCCGACAGCGTTTCCTGCAGGTCTTCGAGCGTGCCGCCAGCCTGTTCCTCGATGAAGCCGCGCCACAGTTCCATGACGTGGGCGGCATCTTTCGGCAGGTCGCGCCCGGTGGCGAGATGGCGGATGAGATAGCCCGCGGCGACCGGCAGCGGCGCCTCCGAGGCTTGAGTGATCTGGCCATAGCCGCGGCGCGCCGCCTCATGGCCGATCTTGGCGTCGATATTGCCTGCGGTGCCGGGCATGTCGCGGGCGCCCATGGCCTCGCAGCGGGCGGTTTCCATCGCCTCGTAAAGCTCGCGCGCGATGTCGCCCGGCGGGGCATAGCGAGCGTGGGTCGCGCCATCGTGGTAGCGGCGGTAGAGCGCCAGCGCGTCGGCGGTGCCGCGTGCCAGCAGCACCTCGTCCCGGCTCATCCGGCGCGACACCTGCGGCAGGCGCATGATGTCGCCGGAGACGCCCGAAGGGTCGACGGAATAGTTCACCGAAAGCTCGGGGTCGTCGGCCATGACCTTGGTGGCCTCGGCCAGCGCCTTCTTGAACGGATCTGCGGGGTTGTCGGTGTCGCGTGCCATGGGCACAGGTTTCGCGCCGGAGCGGGGAATTGGCAAGAGGGAAGGCGCGCGGAGCGCGCATCTTTCGCGCGCGCCCCGAAGCCGGAGGGTCAGCTGCCGCCCTGCAGCCCGGCACAGGCGGCGGCGCGGCGCTCGAAAAGCGCGGCGCTCTGCTGATCGCCCTTCAGCACCGAACGATAAAGCAGCCGCGCATCGGGCAGATCTTCGACGATGACCTCGCGCAGCGTGCTGCGTGACAGACCCGCCGCGCGCGCCTGCGCCGCGAAGTCTCCGGCAAGCGCTTCGGTGGCCGGCGCAGTGCCGGCAAAGGCCGGATGGTCGCTGGCCTCCAGCGCGGCGCCCTGCCAGAGCGCGGCGCAACGGGCGGCGGCCTCGCCTTGGGCAAGCGCGCCGGTGGTCGGCTGGGCGAGGGCAGGGGCGGCACTCAGCAGAAGAATCGCAAGGATTGGTTTCACAGCGCGTCCCTCCCGGTGGCGAGGCGCGCGAGCAGATCCACATGCACGTCGAGCGCATCAATCACCCGGTAGCCCGGATCGCGCGTGCCGTCGAAGGCGAGCCCAAGATCGGTGCCCGCCAGAACGATGGCCTCGGCGCCCTGTTCCTCGACCATGCGGCGGCCCGCGTCGAAGAACAGCTGCCGGTCGGCCTCGCTGCAACGCCCCATCACGGCCATGTCCTGATAGCGCTGGCCCAGCATCTCGGTCTCGGCGTCCAGCGCCACCGCTTCGGTGCGCGCCAGCTGACCGTAGAGCCGCGTGCGCATCACCACCCGCGTGCCCAGAAGCCCGACGCGCGACAGCCCCTCGGCGGCAAAGAACGCGTCCAGCGGCGCCACGGCAGAGACCAGCGGCAGCGGCGACAGCGCCCGCGTCTCGTCAAAGCAGAAATGCCCGCCGAGCGAGGTGATCGCGGCGCAATCGCAGCCAGCGTCCGCCAGCCGCCGCAGCAGCCGCGCATAGCTGTGGGCCTGCGCGGCGCGGTCGTCGGCAAGATTGTTGCGGATCAGTTCCGCCACATCCGCATGCACGATGGTTAATTCCAGCGGCTCGCCCATGGCGGCGACGGCGGCGGTCAGCCGCTGATAATAGACCAGCGTGGCGGCCACGCCGATGCCGCCGATCAGCCCGATATGCAGAGGTTTCCCCATGTTCTCCTCCCCTCGTCAAAAGGGCGCGGACCGAGATCGATCCGCGCCCCTGAAACTTCCTCTTGGCTCAAATATCCCGGGGGAGTCCGCGCAGCGGACGGGGGCAGAGCCCCCGCTCTCCGGGATCGCCGCCCGGCCTTACGCCAGCGACAGCGAGGCGGCGCTTTCCGGCAGTTCCTCGTCAAAGCAGCGCTGGTAGAACTCGGCCACGGTCTGGCGCTCGAGCTCGTCGCATTTGTTGAGGAACGACAGGCGGAAGGCATAGCCCACGTCGCGGAAGATCTCGGCGTTGGCGGCCCATGCGATCACCGTACGCGGCGACATCACGGTCGACAGCTCGCCGTTCATGAAGGCGCGGCGGGTGAAGTCGGCCACGGTGACCATCTGGCGGATGGTCTTGCGGCCCTTCTCGTTGTTGTAATGCGGCGCCTTGCTCAGCACGATGTTCACCTCGGCGTCGATGCTGAGGTAGTTCAGCGTCGCCACGAGGCTCCAGCGGTCCATCTGGCCTTGGTTGATCTGCTGGGTGCCGTGATAGAGGCCGGTGGTATCACCAAGGCCAACGGTGTTGGCGGTGGCGAAGATGCGGAAATATTTGTGCGGCGTGATCACCTGGTTCTGGTCCAGAAGGGTGAGCTTGCCGTCGGTCTCCAGCACGCGCTGGATCACAAACATCACGTCGGCGCGGCCCGCGTCATATTCGTCAAAGACGATGGCGGTGGGGTTGCGCAGCGCCCAGGGCAGGATGCCTTCCTGGAACTGGGTGACCTGCTTGCCGTCAACCAGCTTGATCGCGTCCTTGCCGATGAGGTCGATCCGGGAGATGTGGCTGTCGAGGTTGACGCGCACGCAGGGCCAGTTGAGGCGGGCGGCGACCTGTTCGATGTGGGTCGACTTGCCGGTGCCGTGGTAGCCCTGAATCATCACGCGGCGGTTGTTGCGGAAACCCGCGAGGATCGCCAGCGTGGTGTCGGGGTCGAACTTATAGGTGCTGTCGACGTCGGGAACGCGGTCGCTGTTCTCGGGGAAGCCGTGCACCACCATGTCGGTGTCGATGCCGAACACCTCGCGGACCGAAATCTCCTCGGTGGGTTTCGCATTGATGTCGATCGTGCCATCCGCCATGGTTCTGCCCTTGTCCGGTCGTTAAGAAAACTTGCGCACCGTCGTGCCCCATATCGATGGCAAGGGCAAGGGGGCGGCGCGGGCTTTGCGCACCGCCATGAAAATGCCCTGCGATAGTGTTTGCGTGGGCGGCACTCGGCGCATTAGGCTGCCCGGGATACCAAAAGCAGACAGGCATGTTTCTTGGCGAGTTCTCCGCATCCTGACATCGAGGATCTGATCGCGCGCGTGGCGATGGCCGACCGGGCCGCATTTGCTGCGCTTTACGAGCGGACCTCGGCGAAACTCTTCGGGGTCTGTCTGCGTGTCTTGCAGGACAGGGCGCAAGCTGAAGAGGCGCTGCAGGACACCTACGTGAAGATCTGGACACATGCCGGCAAGTATCGGGTCAACGGGTATTCTCCGATGACTTGGCTGATCACCCTGGCGCGCAATTCCGCTGTCGACCGTCGCCGCCGCCGCGATGCGGGCAAGCCGGTCGAGCCCATCGAGATAGACGAACGTCTGGCCGATCCCGGTCCCGGTCCGGCCCAGCAGGCCGAGGCGCGGGCCGAGGCGCAGGCGCTGGCCCTGTGCATGGGAGAACTGCCGCCGGATCGCGCCGAGATGGTGCGCCGCGCCTATCTCGAGGGCGCAACCTATGCTGAGCTTTCCGAGGCCACCGGAGTGAAGCTCAACACCGTAAGAACATGGCTGCGCCGCAGCCTGATGAGCCTGAGGGAGTGCCTGAGCCGATGACCGGGCCGCAGCAACAGGATCTGCCGGGAGGTGCCGAAGCCTCTGCGGCGGAATACGTCCTCGGGCTTTTGCCCGAGGCCGAGCTGCGCGGTTTCGAAACTCAGTTGGCGCGGGATCCCGACCTGCAGCAGGACGTGGCCACTTGGCGCGAATATTTCGCCGCGCTCACCGATCCGATCACCGAAGAGACGCCGCGGGCCGAGATCTTCCGCCTGATCGAGGCGCGGCTCTATGGCGCGGCCAAGCCCGCGCCGCGCGGGCTCTGGCGGCAATTGATGCCCTATGTGCTAGGGGCGGTGGCCGCGGCGGCGATTGCATGGACGGCGATGGTCTCGGGTCTTTTGACCATCGGCGAGCCCGAGCCGCATCTTTATGCCGATCTGGTGGCGGGCGAGCAGGGGCTGCAGCTTCTGGCGCATTACGCGCCCGACAGTGGCACCTTCATGGTGCGGCGCGATGCGGGCGATTACCCGGCGGACCGCAGCCTCGAGGTCTGGCTGCTGTCCGATGCCGAGCAGGCGCCGGTGTCAATTGGTCTGGTGGATCGCGAAGGGCTGACCGAGATTCCGCTCGCCTCAGAGATCGCGGTGCAGCTTGCCGGGGCCACCATCGCCCTCTCCGAAGAGCCCGCGGGCGGCTCTCCCACCGGGCTGCCCACGGGGCCGGTGATTGCGCTGGGGCAATTGGCGCCGCGCGGCTGACAGGGACGCTATTTGGGCGGCTCACGCCGACGTTATCCGAAACTCCGAAACTCTTGCGCGCATTGCTGCGTGGCTTCTTCCGACCCCGACCAAAAGGGGCTTGAGGAGGAGGAAAGAGATGACGAGTAAGATTTTTGCAGCCGCCCTGATCGCCCTGCCGCTGGCGGGGGCTGCGGTCGCCGCCGAGAACCCGATGGTCGGCGGCGCCGCCATGTATCCCGACAAGACGATTGTCGAGAACGCGGTCAACTCTGCGGATCATGAAACGCTGGTGGCCGCGGTGAAACAGGCCGGACTGGTGGACACGCTGAATTCCGCAGGGCCGTTCACCGTCTTCGCGCCGACCGACGCGGCTTTCGACAAGATCTCGGACGAGAGCCTGTCGCAGCTGATGATGGATGAACACAAAGAGCAACTGGCCAAGATCCTGACCTGCCATGTGGTCGCCACCAACGCGCTGTCCGACGCGATCGCCGGAATGATCGCCGATGACGGCGGTATGCATCCGGTGCCCACGGTGGGCGGCTGCACGCTGCAGGCCAAGATGGAGGGCGGCACGATCACCCTGACCGACGAGCAGGGCCGGACCGCCAATGTCACAATCGCGGATGTGCGCCAGTCCAACGGCGTCATCCATGTCATCGACCGGGTGCTTCTGCCGGCGATGTAAAGAGATCCCGTTCGGTTGCCAGCCCCACCGCGAAAGCGGGGCGGCCGGGCGGGGGCCGCGCTGCCGCGGAGCGGAATTGTGTGAGTATCTACGTTTCCGTATCCGCCTCCCCGGCGGCGCGTTGCTCCCGGCTTGACCTCGGTCGGGCCGGGAGCGCATGTTTCGGGGCAGGAGGAGAAGGAGGAGACCCATGCGACGCAGGGGATTTCTGGCCGTGCTCGCCGCCGTAATGGGCGTCGGGCAGGCGGGGCGCGCCGGCGCGGGCTTTGAGGTGTCGCGCAGCGCCGACGATTGGCGCGCGCGGCTCAGCGATGCCGAATACCGGGTGATGCGCGAGGCCGGGACCGAGCGGGCCTATAGCTCGCCGCTGAACAACGAACGGCGGGCGGGCACCTATTTGTGCAAGGGCTGCGATCTGCCGCTCTACAGTTCCAAGACCAAATTCAACAGCGGCACCGGCTGGCCCAGCTTCTATGAGGCGCTGCCCGGCGCGATCGGCACCCAGCGTGACCGCTCGCTCTTCATGACGCGCACCGAATGCCACTGTAGCCGCTGCGGCTCGCATCTGGGCCATGTGTTCGACGACGGGCCGCCGCCGACGGGCAAGCGCCACTGCATCAACGGCATTGCGCTGCGTTTCCGCGCTGGCTGAGATGATCGGGAGAGAGGAGTGGGCCTGCACGACCGGGGGAGGGACATGCAGGCCCTTTGGTGGTACGTGTGTGCCCACGACAGGGAGCTCGGGCCACAGTGCGCCAGCGTGTAAATTCCGCTGGCATCTAAAGCGTGACACAACCCTAAGCTTATTGTCAAACGAAACACACCAATAAGTTGTTAAAACTTTCCGTTACGGCAAGCTGCCACTTTTGCGGGCGTCACACCAAAGAAAAACACCCTCCGAAGCAGGCTTCGAAGGGTGCTGTTCTGAGGAACTGCCGCCGCCTTACTTGAAGTTGCGGCTTTCCTTGATCTGGTCCCACGCCCAGACGACTTCCTGCAGCTGCTCTTCCTGAGAGCGATCGCCGCCGTTCATGTCGGGGTGCAGCACTTTGATCAGCTTCTTGTACGCCTTGCGCACTTCGGCCTTGGTCTCGGCGGTCTCGACCTCGAGGATCTCCAGCGCGCGCTTCTCGGTCGGGGGCAGACGGCGGCCACCGCCCGGAGCCTTGCGGCCGGGGTTGCGGGTGGCGTTGTCGCCCAGCACCTGATGCGCGTCCTCAATGCCAAGCCGCGCCCATGCGCGTTGCTCGGGGTCGCGGTAATCCTTGGTCCTGCGCTCCCACACCTTGTCGGCGCTCTGCTGCGCGTTCATCTCGGCTTCGGTCTTGCCGTCGAAGAACGACCATTTCTGATTGTACTCGCGCACGTGGTCCTTGCAGAACCAGTAGAATTCATCAAGCACGTCCGGTGCCTTCGGAGCGCGGAACTTGCCCGGCTCCTGACAGCCCTCGTGTTCGCACACGCGGGTGGAGGTTTCCTGTTCGCCGGTCATGCCACGCCGGCCACGCGGGTTCTTCTTCTTGGCCGACTTAATCGACATGTCGAAACCGAAGGGGTCGGGTCTGCTCATGGTCTCACCTTTTCGACTCGGACGAGGGAGTTTAGACAATCCTGACCGAACTTGAAGAGGCAGGAGCCAAAAATGTCGCGAGCGAAACTGATCGAGAGCCGGTTGCAGGATGCGTTCGATCCGGCCGAGCTGGAGGTCCTGGACGAAAGCCAGAAACACGTGGGTCATAGTGGCTATCAAGAGGGCGGCGAAAGCCATTTCCACGTGCGGATGCGGGCTGCCGAACTCGGCGGAATGACGCGCATCCAGCGCCACCGCGCCGTGCATGCCGCGCTTGGCGAAGACCTCGTGGCGGCGATCCATGCGCTGTCGCTGGATCTGCAGGGCTGAGGCGGGTTTAGCTGGCGCGGTCGGGGTCGCGGTCGTCGTTGCCGGGCACCGGCGTCAGCTTCTCCTCTGCCGTAGCGGGAGGCGTGATGGGGGTCACCACCGGGCCGCCAATCCCAGCAACCGGCGCAGTATCTGGCGCAGCCTCGTGCTGAACGGCGACGCTCTGCGGCGCTGCCGGAACCGGGCGCGAGAACACCAGCACCGTGCGCCAGACGGTCTGGCTTGACGTCAGGCCGCTGCGTTCTTCGCTCGGCAGGGTGTCGGCGCGGATGTACTCCCAGCCCTGTTCGGCCATCTCGTTGAGCAGCCGGCTCATGGCCGCGGCAAATTTCGCCTCGGCACCTTTGATGGCCTTGGCCTTCTCTCCCTTCGTGGGGGCCGGGATCACCTTGTATTCGTGGGTCATCATCGCGGCTCGATCCCTCTTAACAAACGTTAACCAATCTCCCCCAAGGGGTAAGGCGCGCGGGCCTGCAAGTAAAGGCCAGTGGGATTTGTTCGAGGCGGCATTGGGGGCCGGGGGCTTCGCGCCGGGGCGGCAAAAAAATTGCCGGGAGCAGGTTGCCCTGCATCCCGGCGGCGTCATGAAACTCGGGTTGGAAAAGCCCGAAACGAATAAATTGATCCCGCGACCCCGATAAATGCTGGGAACGGAGAGGGCGGCTCACGGTCCACCAACACACAATCCAGCTAGAGCGGCGAAAAGCCCTGACCAGAGGGAAAAGTCATTTACAACTCAGGGGTGTGGCTGGCTCTCGCAGGCGTCCTGTCAGCGCCGCTTCGGCAGGCGAACCGCCAACACGATGCCGCCCAGCACCAGCCCCCAGACCGCCGCGCCAAGCCCCCAGAGCGTGATCCCCGAGGCGGTGGCGAGGAAGGTCACGGCGGCGGCCTCGCGGCTTTCCTCGGCCTGCAGCGCGCCCTGTGCCGAGGTGGCAAAGACCGGCAGCAGCGCGACGCCCGCCAGCACCTGCAGCGTCATGGCGGGGGCAAGCGCGGCCACGGCGGTGACCGCCACGGCGAAGAGGCCGAAGATGGCATAGAACACCCCCGCCATCACCGCCGACCAGTAGCGCCGCGCGGGGTCGGGGTGGCTGTCGGCGTTCGAGCACATGCTGGCGGTGATCGCCGCGAGGCAGGTGGCGGGGTTGCCGAAGGGAGCGGTCAGCAGCGAAATGCCGCCAACGCCCGCCAACAGCGGACCCGGCGGCGGCGTGTAGCCAAAGCTGCGCAGCACCGCCACCGCCGGAATGTTCTGCGTGGCCATGGTGACGATGAAAAGCGGCAGGCCAAGCCCCAGCACCGCCTCGAGCGAGAACACCGGGGTGACCCAGACCGGATGGCTCAGCCACGGCCCGCTCATCGGCAGCGAGAAATCATGCGCCCAAAGGGTGACGCCAAGCGCGGCCAGCACGGCGGCCGGCACCGCGAGGATGCGCTTGATGCGACCGACGAGGAACCAGCTGAGCAGGATCGGCAGGGCCACCTCGGGCGCATCCACCAGCGCGCGGAAGGGGGCCATGCAAAGACCCGCCAGAACACCGGCAAGCATCGCCTGCGCCAGCGCGGTGGGAACCGAGGTCACCAGCCGCGCCAGCGCGGGCCAGAGCCCGGCGAGCGCGATCAGCCCGCCCGCGACGATGAAGGCGGCCACGGCCCCCGGAAACCCGTCAGCCAGCGGCTGCGATGCTGCCAAGAGCGCCACGGCAGGCGTCGACCATGCACAGGAGATCGGCTCGCGCCGCCACCACGCCAGCACGATGCCCGCGATGGCCATGGCGAGCGCGGCTGCGGCGAGGCCAGCGCCTGCCTGATCGGGCGTCGCCCCCATGGCGATCAGCCCCTGCAGCACGATGGGGAAGGAACTGAACACCCCGACGATCGCCACCATAGCCCCGGTCGTCACGTTCTGCAGGTCGGGTCCGGGTCGGCGCATGAGGGGATCCTTACGTTGGGGCGTTAATCGCCCATAGGCAGAGCGCCGGGGAAGTGCAAGCCGTGGCGGCTTGCGGGAGCATAGGGTCACGCGATAAGGTACGTTATAACATATCGTAATGAGGTTTGTGCATGGCACGTCAGCATTTAGGAAATCTCGGTGCCCCGGCCAATCGCCGCCGCGAGGGCGATCCGATGTCGGCCTTTGACCGTCTGCCGCCGGATCTGCGCGCGTGGCTGTGTACGGCGGCACTGCCATGGTCGCCGCGTTCGGCGCTGCGGGCGTGGCGCAGGGCGCTGCAGGAAACGGGCTGCGCCGAGGCGGCGGCGGCACGGCTCACCGCCATCGAGGCCGGGCAATTGGCGCGGCAGGCGCCGCGCGTATGGGGCGCCTCGTAGGGACGCGCGTTGGGGAGCCCCTTGGGGTCTTGGGGCGGGGACAAAGAGATCGGGCGCGCCAAGCTGGCGCGCCCGTTTGCTTGCGCAGGAGGAAGGTTTAGGCTTCCGCCTCTGCCTTTTTCTCCCACGCGAATTTTTGCATCACCGCGTCCACCGGCGTCTCGGCGAGGTGGTTGGTGTAATTCGACATCACCTTCTGCGCCACGCCAAGGATCACTTCGAGGATCTGCTGGCGGGTGAAGCCTGCCTGCAGAAACGCCTCGACCTGCGCCGCGCTCAAATCGCCGCGCTGGCGCACCATTTGCAGCGTGAAGTTCCGCAGCGCTTCGAGCCGCGCATTGGGCAGGGGCGTCTCGTCGCGCAGCGCCTCGGTGATCGCGTCATCCACCTTCATCATCTTGGCGATGCCGGTGTGGGCGGGCACGCAGTAATGGCACTCATGCTCGACGTTGATCGTCTGCCAGACCACGGTGATCTCATCCTTGTCGAAGCTGGTGGCCTCGCCAAAGAGCCGGTGCAGATGCTTGTAGCCGTCGAGCAGCGCCGGGGCTTCGGCCATCACCGCGTGCAGACCGGGCACCCGGCCAAAGCTGCGGTTCGAATCCTCGAGCAAGGGACGGCTGGCTTCGGGGGCGCTTTCGAGCGTGTGGATGGTGAAGTCGGTCATGGGGGTTCCTCCGATTCTTGAGCGATTGCTCAAATTGTTGCGGAAGGCTTAGCTTTACCTGAGCGATCACTCAAGATATATTTTGAGCAATCACTCAAGTGAGCGGAAAGGAGCGCGCCCGCGCAATGGCAAGACAGGCACGGCATGACCGGCAAGAGGTGCTGGAGAAGGCGCTCGCGCTGTTCTGGGCAAAGGGCTATCACGCCACCTCCCTGAAGGATCTCGAGGCGGCGCTCGATATGCGGCCGGGCTCGATCTACGCGGCTTTCGGGTCGAAAGAGGCGCTCTTTGCCGAGGCACTGCGGCTTTATGCGCAAAGCTCGAAGGCGCAGTTTCAGGACATGATGGCGCGCGGCCCGACGCCGCTTGCGGCGCTGGCGGGGCATGTGCGCAGCCTCGGCTGTCCCGAGGCGCGGCAGGCTCCGTCGCGCGCTTGCATGCTGGTCAAAACGCTGCTGGAAACGCCCGACGATGATCCGGGGCTGCGGGCCGAGACCGAGGATCTGATGCGCCGCATGGAGGCAGCATTCGCCGAGGTTTACCGTGATGCGCAGCGGGTGGGGCAACTGCCCGCCGGGGCCGATCCCGAGCGGCTGGCGAGCCGCCTGCAGGCCGAGATTTTTGGCCTGCGTGCCTATGCGCAGCGCACCGACTCGCAGGCGCGTGTGGCGCAGCTGGCCGAGGACATCGCCGGAGATATCGAGGCGTTGGCAACAGGCTGAACAATCGGGCAAAATGGCGGCGCCATCGGCGAAGCCTCGCCCATCTTGACGCTGGGTAATTGCTGCTGCGCAGAAAAGTGCCAAATAAGCGGTCAAAGACATGCAGTTTCCGGAGCCTCCTATGTCCGATGACACTCTCGATCGCCGCGCCTTCCTCGCATCCGCCCTCGGTGCGGGGGCCTTTTGCCTCCTGCCGGAACTGGCCCGCGCACAGGGCGACGCCATCGCATCGGGCATCCCGCTGGGGCCGCCCGAGAGCTTCAGCTTCGAGCGGCTGAAGGAACTGGCGGGCAATCTGGCGAAAGAGAGTTTCACCCCGATGGCGGTGCCCGACCGCGAGATCCTGCAGCAGATCGACTATGACGCCCATGGCGCGATCAGCTTCCGCAAGGAAAAGGCGCTTTGGGCCGATCAGGGCAACGCGCAGCCGGTGCGCTTCTTCTTCCCGGGCCGCTATTTCCCCGAGCCGGTGCACGTATATGCGCTGGAAAACGGCACCGCGCGCGAGGTGCCGTTCTCGCGCGATCTCTTCGACATTCCGGTCGGCAACCCGGCCAACCGGCTGGAAAAGACCGAAGGTTTCGCCGGCTTTGCTGTGCAGGACCCCAAAGAGCGGCTCGACTGGATGGCCTTCCTCGGCGCGTCCTACTGGCGCACGGCGGGCTATTCGGGGCAGTTCGGCCTGTCGGTGCGCGGGCTGGCGATGGATACGGCGATCCCCGATGGCCCCGAAGAGTTCCCGCGCTTCACCCGCTTCTGGCTGGAGCAGGGCGAGGATGGCGCGCTGACCACCTATGCGCTGCTGGAAAGCCCGCGCGCCACGGGCGCCTATCGCATCGCCTCGCGCCGGGACAACGGGGTAATCCAAGACGTCTCTGCCGAGGTCTTCCTGCGCGGCGATGTAGAGCGGCTGGGGCTGGCGCCGCTGACCTCGATGTATTGGTACGGCAAGCCCGACCGCCATATCGCCGCCGACTGGCGCCCCGAGGTGCATGACAGCGACGGGCTGGAGATTCATCTGGGCAATGGCGAGCGCATCTGGCGGCCCTTGGGCAACCCGCCGCGGGTGATGGCCAACAGCTTTGGCACCACCGACCCCGCGGGCTTTGGGCTGATGCAGCGCGAGCGGGAGTTCGAGCAATATCAGGATGATGGCGTGTTCTACGAGCGCCGCGCCTCGGCATGGGTGGCGCCCAAGGCCGGATGGGGCGAGGGCGCGGTGACGCTCATTGAGTTGCCCACCGACGACGAGATCCACGACAATATCGTCGCCTTCTGGACCCCCTCCGAGGCGGCGGTGGCGGGCGGCTCGTTCAGCTTCGAGTACCAGCTGACATGGCTCGAGGATTGCCCGGTGCCGCCGCGCAGCGCGCGCTTCCGCGCCGTGCGGATCGGACGTGGCGGCATTCCCGGCCAGCCGCGCCCGGCGGACACGGTCAAGATCGTCTGCGATTTCGAGCCCATGGGCATGGAGGGCATCGAGCGCGGCCCCGAAACCCTGCCGGTGGTCAGTGCCTCGCGCGGCGAGATCTCGGGCGAGGCGGCCTATCAGGTGGTCGATGCCGAGAACTGGCGCGCG
Source organism: Salipiger sp. PrR002 (assembly GCF_010500775.1). NCBI lineage: Bacteria > Pseudomonadati > Pseudomonadota > Alphaproteobacteria > Rhodobacterales > Roseobacteraceae > Salipiger > Salipiger sp. PrR002. The sequence goes on along the minus strand of NZ_JAAGOU010000018.1, from coordinate 29,446 downwards.
ATGTTCGACCTCGATTTCTCGGCGCTGGAAGAGGGCGACGACGAGCCCATCGACATGCGGGTCTACGTGGCGCATGAGGGCGAGGCAAAGACCGAGACAATGATCCTGCAACTCTTCCCCAGCCAGTTGCGCGCGCTTCTCGCGGCCACCGGCTGAGGCGAGCTTGCGATGCGCCCAACCCGCGCTAGGTGACTGGGTAAGGAGGGCGAAACGATGGATGCGTTTTGGATCACCGCGCAGGGCTCTGGCAGCGAGGGCGTGCCGGAGCGCGTGTTTCCCTACTGGAGCTTCACCAAGACCGTTCTGGCGATCTGCGCCCTAAGGCTGGCTGAGGATGGCGAGCTCGATCTCGACGCGCAGGTCAACGACGCACCCTGCACCCTGCGCCAGCTTCTGGATCACAGCGGCGGGCTGCCCGATTACGGCCCGCTGCCCGCCTACCGCCACGCGGTCGCGGCGGACGAGGAGCCGTGGCCTACCGAGACCCTGTTTCGCCGCACCATGGCGCAGGGCGTGCGCTTCGCGCCGGGACAGGGCTGGGCCTATTCCAACCTCGGCTACATGCTGGCCCGGCAGCACATCGAGACGGTCTCGGGGCAGCGGTTCGGAGCGCTCATCCGGGACATGATCGCCGCGCCACTTGGGCTGCGGGGCTGCAGGCTGGCCGAAAGCCGCGAGGATTTTGCGCAGGTTCATTGGCCCGCCGCGCGGCGCTACCATCCGGGCTGGGTCTACCACGGCTGCCTCATCGGGACCGCCGAGGATGCCGCGCTGATCCTGCATGCGCTGTTCGACGGGCGCCTTCTGTCAGCGCAAAGCCTGACGCAGATGCTCGACCGGCACGAGCTTGGCGGCGCGCTGGAGGGGCGGCCCTGGACACTATGCGGCTATGGCCTTGGGCTGATGACCGGAGAGGTGGGCGCAGCAGGGCGCGCTTCGGGGCATTCGGGCGCCGGGCCGTTCAGCGTCAACGCCGTGTATCACTTCCCCGATCTGCCGCGCCCCGTCACGGTGGCGAGCTTCACCGATGGCCATGACGAGGGCGTTGCCGAGTTTGACGCGCTGCGCATCGCGCTGCGCGAGGGCGGGGCCTGAGCGGCTCGAGGCGCACAGCAAAGAAAAAGGCCGCCCAAGCGGGCGGCCTTTCGTGTCTCAGTGAGCGGGTCTGTCAGAGGCCCAGCTTCGCGGCGACGATATCGTTCACCGCCTTGGGGTTGGCCTTGCCGCCGGTGGATTTCATCACCTGACCGACGAACCAGCCCGCGAGCTTGGGGTTCTGCTTGGCCTTTTCGACCTGTGCCGGGTTGGCCGCGATCACCTCGTCCACCGCGGTTTCGATCGCGCCGGTGTCGGTGACCTGCTTGAGGCACTTTGCCTCGACGATCTGCGCCGGGTCACCGCCTTCGGTGTAGAGGATCTCGAAGACGTCCTTGCCGATCTTGCCCGAGATGTCGCCCTTTTTGATCAGTGCGATGATCCCCGCAAGCTGCGCCGGCGAGACCGGGCTCTCGGTGATGTCATGGCCCTCTTTCTTGAGGCGGCCAAACAGCTCGTTGATCACCCAGTTGGCGGCCAGCTTGCCGTCGTTGCAGGCGGTGACCACCTCTTCGAAATAGGCCGAGTTCACCACTTCCGCGGTCAGCACGCCCGCGTCGTATTCCGACAGGCCGAAGTCCTTGACGAAACGTGCCTTCTTCTCGTCGGGCAGTTCCGGCAGCGAGGCGGCGATATCATCCACCCAGCCCTGCTCGATCTCGAGCGGCAGCAGATCGGGGTCGGGGAAGTAGCGGTAGTCATGCGCCTCTTCCTTCGAGCGCATGGACCGCGTCTCGCCCTTGTCCGGATCGTAAAGACGGGTCTCCTGATCCACCGAGCCGCCGTTTTCGAGGATCGCGATCTGGCGCTTCGCCTCGTAGTCGATGGCCTGCTGGATAAAGCGCATGGAGTTCATGTTCTTGATCTCGCAGCGCGTGCCGAGGTGGCTGAAGTCCTGCGTTTCCTGATACTTCTCGTATTGGCCGGGACGGCAGACCGAGACGTTCACGTCAGCGCGCAGGTTGCCGTTTTGCATGTTGCCATCACAGGTGCCGAGATAGCGCAGGATCTGGCGCAGCTTCACCACATAGGCCGCCGCTTCCTCGGGGCCGCGGATGTCGGGGCGGCTGACGATCTCCATCAGCGCCACGCCGGTGCGGTTGAGGTCGACGAAGGACATCGACGGGTCCATGTCGTGGATCGACTTGCCCGCGTCCTGCTCGACGTGGATGCGCTCGATGCGCACTTTGCGCGCGATGCCCGGCTCCATGTCGACGATGACTTCGCCTTCGCCCACCAGCGGGTGGTAGAGCTGCGAAATCTGATAGCCCTGCGGCAGGTCGGGGTAGAAGTAGTTCTTGCGGTCGAAGGCGGATTTCAGGTTGATCTCGGCCTTCAGACCCAGCCCGGTGCGCACGGCCTGCTCGATGCAATACTCGTTGATCACCGGCAGCATGCCGGGCATTGCCGCGTCCACGAAGGCCACGTTCGAGTTCGGCTCGGCACCGAATTGGGTGGAGGCGCCGGAGAACAGCTTTGCCTCGGTGGAAATCTGGGCGTGAATCTCCATCCCGATCACCAACTCCCAATCGTATTTGGCGCCGGCAATGACCTTGGGTTTGGGGGGCTCGAAGCTCAGGTCAAGCATGGGGGGTCCTCGTCTCTCAGGTTGCGACGGGGATACGCCAGAGCGGGACAGGGGGCAAGGGTGCAGGCGCCGCCCGGTGCGGGCTGCAGGCGGATGCCGGTTTCGGTGAAGATCACGCTGCGCCCGCGCGCCACCTCGTCGGCGAAATATTCGGCCAAAGCCGAACGGGCGCGGCTGGTGCCAAGCCGTAGGGCGGCGGCCGGATCGGCACAGCCGGGCAGGGGGCGGGCAGCGGTCCAGATCTCGGGGTGCACTTCGCGCAGGTGGTCCTGTACGATCCAGTCGAAACAGCCGGTGATCCGGGCGCGCGCCGAAGCGGGCGGCGCGTCCCCGGAAAGCGCGAGGCCGCAATAGGCGGCAAGCTTGTTGGCCATGTGCTGGCCCGGGCGCGCCTCGATGATGTCGTGCAGCGCGGCGACGAAATACTCGGCCTCCACATGCGCAAAGCCCGCGGGCTGCTGTGCAAGCACATCCCACCACATCCACGCATAGGCCCCGCTGCCCCAATGCGCGGCGGTCAGCATGGCCATGCGCCGCGCCGCCCGGTCGAGCGCGGGCCAAGAGCCGAAACGGGCCGGAGACAGGTCGACCCCATAGGCGCGCAGATGCGCCGGGCAGTCGGGCTCGGTGGCGACAAGCGCCTCATATTCGGCGGCGAGCCGCGCTTCGGGGCCGGGCATCAGTTCGATCACGCGGCAGCGCGCCGCCGCCAGCGCTGCCGAGCCCAGCCTGCGCGGATCATGCGGGCGCAGGGTCATGAGCGCGGCCTCTAGGTGCTCCAGCGCGGCGGCGGACCGCGCGGCATCGGGCTCCGCGGCCCCCGGCGCCCCGCGGAAAAGCGCCGCGACCGCTAGCTGCGCGCTGGCGAGCAGCAGTGCGCGCCATGGCGCCTCGACCGTCGGGCCAAGGGCGGCGGCCCAATTGCGCAGCACCCGATGCGCGGCCTCGCTGTCACCTGAGCCGGTGGCGCGCCGGGCACAGGATATCGTGTCGGCAAAGGCCCCCTCGCAAAGCAGCCGCGCCACGGGCATGCCAGCGGGGGTGCGCTCGTGCCCGAGGTCGGCGGCGCGCAGCATCTCTGTGAGGTCGTCCCAGCGCTCTTGCCGGGCGAGGCGGCTGGCCTGCTGGCGGTAGGTGCCCCGCGCCTGCGTCTCTGGCGCGGGGCTGCGCAGGGGGAAATCAATCGCCAGCGGCGGAGTCGAGGCCATACCCTCAGAGACCGAATGGCCGCCCGTCGCATCGGCGTCCCGCTGCGGCGCGCGCCCTGCCAAAGTGCCCAGCCGTGCGAGCATCCGGGGCGGCGGGAGAGGGTGTCTGGGGCGAGAAGGATCATGGCGCATGATCTAAAAACTGCCGAGGGATTCGGGCGGAACGGCGGCGGACCTCCGCTGACGCAATGGCGAATTGTTCGAAATTTAAGGAGTGTTGCGGGGCCGCTGTAGGCAAGAATCCTTCGGAGATTCAACCATTTCCCGGCGCGATCGGCGATCCGCCGCCCATCGGTGGCGCTAAGGGTTGTCGGAAATGTCCGGGATGGGCAAGTTTCGCCTCATGCTGAACCGTTTCATTCCAGCCCTTGCGGCGCTCATGATTGTGCCATCGATCGGATCGGTGGCGCAGGCCAACACGGGCCCTTCGTCCGTCGCTCAGGCCGCGCTCGCGGTCGCGGCGCCCACGATGCCCCGGGTCTCGCCCCATGCGATGCCCGACGCTCCGGAATCGCTTCAGGCGGTGTCTGTGTCGCGGCGCCCGCTGGCGCGCCGTGTGGCCATCCCAAAGGCCCGCTGGGGAACCTCCGGTGGTCGCAGCACATGGTCGCTGGCGGTGCTTTCGTCGCTGCGCGGCCCGGCCAATGCGCTCCCCGACGTGGTGCCCGCGGATATCGACACGTGGTGCCCGGCCTATGAAAGCGGCTCGCGCGAGCAGCGCGAGGCATTCTGGCTCGGTCTCGTCTCGTCGCTGGTCAAGCACGAGAGCACCTTCCGTCCCACCGCAGTTGGCGGCGGCGGCAAGTGGATCGGCCTGATGCAAATCCTGCCGTCGACCGCGCGCCTTTACGGCTGCCAAGCCACCAACGTCGAGGCGCTGAAGAACCCGCGGGCCAACCTCGCGTGCGGCTTGCGCATCATGGCGCGCACCGTGGCGCGTGACGGCGTTGTCAGCCAGAACATGCGCGGCGTGGCCGCCGACTGGGGTCCGTTCCACTCGCGCAAAAAGCGCGAAGACATGATCGCATGGACCCGCGCACAATCCTATTGCACCGGCATGGGCCGCTCGCTGCGCCCGGTCGAGCGTCCGGTCAGCCTGCTGCCCGGCATCATGGCGGCGAACGAGCCGGGTCCGGCCACCAGCCCGCTGGAGCATTCGCGCTCGCTCGACGCCAGCTATGCGCATGCGTTCTTCTCGACGCAGGGCCGCCTGCTCGAAGACGACAAGTGATCTGCTGAAGATCGTTTCAGAATAAAAACGGGCGGAGCCAGAAATGGTTCCGCCCGTTTTTCATTCCGCGTTCAGTCCGTGATCGCACCGCCCGAAGGATCAGGGGCAGAGGATCAGGGGGCAGGGCGCCTCAGCGCCCGCCGCCCACGTCGAGGATGCTGCGCGTGACATAGCCCGCGCGGTCCGACAGCAGCCACAGGATGCTCTCGGCAACCTCTGTGGCGGTTCCGGCGCGGCCCAGCGGCGGGGTATGGCCGATGCGCGCAAGCCGGTCGGGCTCGCCGCCCTTGGCGTGGATGTCGGTTTCGATCAGGCCCGGACGCACGGCGTTCACCCGGATGCCCTCGGGAGCCAGCTCATCCGCCAGCCCCAGCGTGAACGTGTCGATGGCGCCCTTGCTGGCAGCATAGTCCATGTACTGCCGCGCCGAGCCCAGACGCGCGGCCACCGAGCTGACGTTGACGACGCCGCCGCCCGCGTGAGCCCGCATGTAGGCCACCGCCTGCCGCGCCACCTCGATGGCCCCAAAGACATTCACCTCGAAGACCCGGCGCACCCGGTCCGGCGTCAGATCGGCGAGCGCGCCGGTGGGCGCGACGATCCCGGCGTTGTTGACCAGATCGAGCGGCCCCGGCGTCAGCGCGGTCAGCTCGGCGAACAGCTGCGCCACTTGCGCATGGTCCGAGACATCGGCGCCGACCACATGCGCCTCGGCACCCGCTGCTCGCACTTCCTCTGCGACACGCTCGGCCCCGGCCTTGTCGCGCCCGTAGTGTACCACGACGCGCTCCCAGCCACGGGCGGGGGCGAGGCGGCAGCAGGCCGCCCCGATGCCGGCGCTGCCGCCAGTGACCAGCAGCAGGCGGCTCATGACAGCAGCCGCGTGACCATTTCGGTCACGTCCCGCGACAGGCCCGGCTTGGCGGCGATGCGCTCGAGCTGCGCCTTCATCAGACCCCGGCGCGTCTCGTCATAGCGCTTCCACGTCTGGAAGGCCGAGCACATGCGCGCCGTGGTCTGCGGGTTCTTCTCGTCGAGCTTGATCAGCCAGTCGGCGAGCAGCTGGTAGCCCGCGCCGTCGATGCGGTGGAACCCGGCGTGGTTCATCGCCAGCGCGCCCATCACCGCGCGGAAGCGGTTGGGGTTCTTCATGTCGAAGTCGGGATCCTCGGTCAGCGCCTTGGCGCGGTCGGCGGTCTCCGAGGGGCCAGAGGCCGCGACCTGCAGGCCGAACCATTTGTCCATCACCAGCCGGTCGCCGTTCCACTGGGCGCGGAACTTCGCAAGCGCGTCCTCGCCCGCGCCCGCCTGCACGAGGCAGGCCAGCGCCGAAAGCTGCAGCGTCATATTGTCGGCACTCTCGAACTGCGCCTTGGCAGCCTCGCCGCCATCAAGACGGGAGGTCAGCGCCAGAACGGCGGAGCCAAGCGCGCGCTTGCCGGATTGCTCGGCGTCGGGCTGGTAGGGCTCGGTGACCTTGGCCTCTTCGGCAAGCTGCGGCAGCAGTTTCGACCAGCGCTCTGCGCGGGTTTTCTTCAGCGTCTCGGTGGCGGTCCAGATCGCATCGGGATCGGGGGTGACGCCGCGCTGGTGCAGCACCTGCGCCAGTTCCGATTGCGTCGGCAGCCCCAGCATCAGCGCGCGATAGGCCGGGTCGAGCGCGCTGTCGCGGATCACCGCCTCGAGCCCGTCGAGCCATGCGGTGTCGGGCTCTGCGCCCTCGGTGATCATCGCCACGAGGCATTCGCGCGCCAGATCGCGGCTCGCTTCCCAGCGGTTGAACGTGTCGGTGTCATGCGCCAGCAGGAAGGCGCGCTCTTCCTTGGAGGTCTCACGCTCCAGCACCACGGGGGCCGAAAAGCCGCGCAGGATCGAGGGCACGGGCTTGGCCGAAAGCCCCTCGAAGGTAAAGCTCTGCTCCGCCTCGGTCAGTTCCAGCACTTTGGTCGGCAGCGCCTCGTCGCCGTTGGGCGAGAGCAGGCCCACGGCCACCGGGATCACCTGCGGCGCCTTGTCGGGCTGGCCGGGGGTGGGCGGCGTGTGCTGCTTGAGGGTCAGCGTGTAGGTGCCATTCTCGAAGGCCTCGGAGACCGCCACATGCGGCGTGCCTGCCTGCGAATACCAGCGCTTGAACTGCGTCAGATCGCGCCCGGTGGCATCCTCGAAGACCTTCAGCCAGTCCTCGATGGTGGCGGCATCCCCATCGTGCCGCTCGAAGTAGAGGTCGAGCGCCTTGGCATAGGCCTCGTCGCCGACCAGCGTCTTGAGCATGCCGATGACTTCCGCGCCCTTTTCGTAGACGGTGGCGGTGTAGAAGTTGTTGATCTCCTGAAAGCTCTCGGGGCGTACCGGGTGCGAGAGCGGGCCCTGATCCTCGGGGAACTGGCGGCCGCGCAGGTCGATCACGTCAGAGATCCGCTTGACCTCGGCGCTGCGCATATCAGAGGTGAACTGCGCGTCGCGGAACACCGTCAGACCTTCTTTCAGGCACAGTTGGAACCAGTCGCGGCAGGTGATGCGGTTGCCGGTCCAATTGTGGAAATACTCATGCGCGATGATCGCCTCGATGCGCTCGAAGTTGGCGTCGGTCGAGGTTTCGGGCGAGGCGAGCACGGCGGAGGAGTTGAAGATGTTCAGCCCCTTGTTCTCCATCGCGCCCATGTTGAAATCATCCACGGCGACGATGTTGAAGATGTCGAGGTCGTACTCGCGGCCATAGACCTCCTCGTCCCATTTCATCGACTTCTTCAGCGCCTCCATGCCGAAGGCGCATTTGCCCTCGTCGCCGGGGCGCACCCAGAGGTTCAGTTCGACCTCGCGGCCCGACATGGTGGTGAAGGCGCCGGGGTGGTTGACCAGATCACCGGCCACCAGCGCGAACAAATAGGCGGGCTTCGGCCACGGATCGTGCCATTCGGCCCAGCCGTCGCCCTGACCCTGCGGGTTGCCGTTCGACAGTTTGACCGTCTCATCGCCCTCGATGCGCACGGTGAAGACCGACATCACGTCGGGGCGGTCGGGGTAGAAGGTGATCTTGCGAAAGCCCTCGGCCTCGCATTGGGTGCAATACATGCCGTTCGACATATAGAGCCCTTCGAGGGCGAAATTCTCCACCGGGGCGATCTCGACCTCGGCCTCCCAGATGAACGCGCCCTCGGGCACGGCGCAGGTGAGGCCGGTCTCGGTGATCTCGGGGCTCACCGGCGCGCCGTCGATGGCAAAGGAGATCGGCTTGAGCTGCTCGCCATGCAGAAAGAAATCCTGCTGCGGCGCGTCGGGGTTGGGCGCAAAGCGGATGCGCGAGCGGACGCGGGTCGCCGAGGGCGCAAGCACGAAGGTCAGATGCACCTCTTCGGCGGTCCAGCCGAACGGGGTGTAATCCTTGAGGTAGATGGTCTGGGGGCTTGCGTCCTTCATGGGCGTCTCCTGGCCTATTGGGGTGGAGGGCTTTGGCCGCGCCGGAACCGGCGCGTCAGCGGGACGTTATGCCCATGAGAGAGGCGCGGCAACCGCCCGCCTCGCGGAAAGTCCGGATGGCACGCCGGATCTCGGCCGGCCCTGTTCCCTCGGGCCGGCCGGGCCGCTCTGGACGAACCGCAGGCAGCAATACCGCCCGTCAGCGACGGGCCGAGGTTTGTGACGAGTGATCGCCGCCGTGGGTCCCCCCCTTCGGCGGCTTTTTCACGCGTATCGGTCTGGTGTTGGGCCGAAGCCGCGGCGCGCGCCGGTCACTCGCAGCGGGTGATACCGTTGGCGTCGGTGGTGCAGGTCTGATTGCCGCGGCGCATGGTGCTGGGCGGGCGCTTGTTGCTGATGGTGCCGCCCCGGTCGACGGTGGGATCGCCGGGGGCAATGAAATAGCCGCCGCCGGTGTTGTCGCGCACGATGCCGTTCTTGTCGGTGGTCTGCGGCGCCGTGCGATGCTCGCGGGTGATGCCCAGATGATCGGTCGAAAAGGTCGACGGTCCGGGGCAGCGTGTGATGCCATTCTTGTCGGCAACGCAGCCCTTGATCTGCGCGGCAAGCGGCGCGGGCAGGGCGGCGCCCGCGATCAGGGCGAGGGCAATCAGCGACGGCTTCACAATGCGGCTCCCGGTGATGGGCGGGCGCTCAGACGCGCCCGCTCTCTATAATATAGGTGCCGCAGCTCTGGGTGCCATGACAGGCGTCATTCCGCCGCGCGCATGGAACTGGTCGCGCCGGGGCTGCTGCCAGCCGCGTCCGGGTCGTCCCAGAGGATCAGCGGCGCCTTCACCTTGCGCGCCTCGCGCTGCAGCGCCCAGTCCCGGGCTGCCCGGCTGCCGCGCCCGAAGGAGGCGATGGCCAGCAGCCGCGCCAGCCAATGCGCGTAGGTCGACAGCCACACCCGCAGCGCCAGCATCGCGGGGGTGAAGACCAGCGTCAGCACCGTTGCCACCGACAGGCCGAAGACCACCGCCGAGGCCAGCGGCTTCCACCACAGCGAGGTCGGCGCGTTGAGCGTGTAGCCGCCGCCGAAGAAGTCGAGGCTGAGGCCGATCATCATCGGGAAAAGGCCCGCGATGGTGGTGATCGTGGTCAGCAGCACCGGGCGGATGCGATCCTCGGCGGTGCGCACGATGGCCTCGATGCGGGGCATGTAGCGCGAGTAATCCTGAAAGGTGTCGATCAGCACAATGTTGTTGTTCACCACGATGCCCGCCAGCGCCACCACACCAGTGCCCGACATGATGATCGAGAAGGTCTGGTCGAGCACGATCATCCCAAGGAACACCCCGGCGGTCGAAAGGATCACCGCCAGCAGCACCAGCACCGAATTGTAGAAGCTGTTGAACTGCGCCAGCAGGATGATGAACATCAGACCCAGCGCCGCGGCGAAGGCTTGCGTGAGGAAGGCTTGGCTTTCGGCTTCCTCTTCCTGATCGCCGGTCCATTCCCAACTGATGCCATCCGGCAGCGGGGCGTCCTGCAGCCATTCGGTCAGCGCGGCGATGCGCTCGTTGGCGGTCACGGGCACAGAGGCCAGCGTGCCCGCCTGCGCCGCGTCGGTGATGGCGCTTGGCTCCACGCCCGCCTCGGTGCTGGTGATGTCATAGCCGGTGCCGCGCAGGCTCACCGCGCCGCCCGGGGCCTCGCGGCCATAGCCAAGCACATCGCCTTCGGAGGTGAATTTCACCAGCCCCTCGGCCACGCCCGCCTTCACGTCGAAGTGGCGCTTGCGGCCTTCGCGGTTGATCTCGGCAAGCTTCGGCACCGGGGTGCGGGTGATGAAATGCGACAGGGGGATCAGCCCCTCGGTGGTGCGCACCCGCAGGTTGTCGAGCGTCGAGAGCACCCGGTTCTCCTCGGGCAGACGCACGCGGATGTCGATCTCTTCGTCGGAACTGTCCACCGGCATGGTGTCGAGCGTCACGCCGCGCGTCACAAGCTGCACCATGGCGCCGACGGTGGCCACATCGGCGCCGTAGCGCCCGGCTTCTTCCACGTCGACGTCGATCTGCCAGTCGATGCCGGGCAGGGGGCGGGTGTCCTCGATCAGCCGCAGCCCGGCGGTGTCGTCAAACTGCTGCCGCGCGGTGCCCGCGGCCGCCAGCAGATCGTCCCAATTGTCGCCCTTGAGCCGCAGATGCACCGGCTTGGCCGAGGCCGGGCCCATGGCGAGGTTGAGGATCTCGGTCTCGATGCCGGGGATGGTCGACAGGTCCTCGGTCAGCTCGGCCAGCACGATGTCGCCGTCAAGCTCGGGCTGGTTGCGGCGGTCTTCCCACGGCACCACTTCAAGCTGGATCTGCCCGATGGTGTCGGTGGGCGGCTGCGCGCCGCCGGTGTTCGACTCCAGCCCGCCGTCGCCAGCAAAGGAAAAGGCGGTCTCGATGCCGGGGTGCGCCAGAACGATCTGCTCGGCCCGTTTGACCAGCGCGTCCTTCTCGGCCAGCGAGAGGTTGCCGCGGGCGCGGACATAGACGATGGCCTGCTCCGGCTCGCTTTCGGTGAAGAACTCGGTGCCGTTGTTGTTCTGTCCGTAGTAGCCGAAGACCGAGATCACGAAGAAGATCACCGCGCCGATGGTCACCAGCGGCATCACCGGGTTGCCGGTGACGAAGTGGATCACCCGGCCAAAGATCGTGCGGCGGTAGGTCTTGCGCACCTTGGTGCGCTTGCGCTCGATCTGCGCGGCGTCGAGCGTGATCGAGGCCATGACCGCCGAGATCAGAAAGATCACGATCCCCGGCACCCGTGCGCCGCGGCCTTCGATGAGCGTGAAGCCAAGCAGCGAGGGGTTCAGCACCAGCAGCGCCCCCAGCAGCATGCCCCCAAGCGCCAAGGGCACCAGCGCCGCGCGCACGGGCCATGTCTTCACCAGCTTGCGCAGGCCAAGCGAGGCATTGTGCAGCAGGCGTGAGAACCGTCCCGAGACGCCGCCCATCACCGGCAGATAGACCAGCGCGACGATCAGCGAGGCCGAGAGCACAAAGATCAGCGTCACCGGCAGCATGCCCATGAACTCGCCCGCGACCCCCGGCCAGAACAGCATCGGCAGGAAGGCACACAGCGTGGTGGCGGTGGAGCTGACCACCGGCCAGAACATCCGCTTGGCCGCCTCCACATAGGCGTGCATCGGCCCGACGCCTTCCGAGATGCGCTTGTCGGCGTATTCCACCACGACGATCGCGCCATCGACCAGCATGCCCACCGCAAGGATCAGCCCGAACATCACGATGTTCGAGATGGTGATGCCCATGACCGCCAGCAGCACGAAGCAGAGCAGGAAAGAGGTGGGGATGGCAAAGCCGACCAGCAGCGCTGCGCGGGTGCCGAGCGAGCCCAGCACCACGATCATCACCAGCGCGATGGCTGTCAGCACCGCGCCTTCAAGCTGGCTGACCATGGAATCCACGATCCGCGACTGGTCATTGCTTTCCTCGACCACCACGGTGGCGCGCAGCTCTTGCGGCCAACCGTCCTGCGCCTCGGCCACGGTCTCACGCACCGCCTTGGCGGTGTCGATGAGGTTATAGCCCTTGCGCTTAACCACCTGCAGCGCCACCGCTGTATCGCCGTTGAAGCGCGCGGTGCCGGTGCGGTCCTCGAAGGTAAGGCGGATGTCGGCAAGATCGCCCAGCGTCACCACCCGGTCGCCGTTCACCTTGATCGGCAGATCGAAAATGTCCTGCGGCTCGCGGAAACTCGAGGGGATTTTCACCGAGAAGGTGCCGCGCTCGCTGCGCACTTCACCCGCCGCAATGAGCTGATTGTTGTTCTGAACGGTCTGGATCAACTCGTTGGCGGTGACGTTGTAGCTTTCCAGCTTCAGCGGGTCGATCACCACCTCCAGCATCTCATCGCGGTTGCCCGCGATGCCCGCCTCTAACACCGAGTCGAGCGCCTCGACCCGGTCCTGCAGATCCTTGGCGACACGCGCCATGGTGCGCTCGGGCAGGGGGCCGGTCAGCGAAACGATGATGATCGGGAACTCCGAGAAGTTGATCTCGGAGATCGTGTATTGCTCGGCGCCTTCGGGGAATTTCGCCTCGGCCTTGGTCATCGCGTCGCGCACTTCGGCCATGGTCTCGGTGCGGTTCCAGCCGAACTCGAACTCCATGGCGACACCGGCGTAGCCTTCGGAGGCGACGCCGCTGATCTTGTCGAGACCGTCGATGTCGGAAAGCTCGGTCTCCATCGGCTTGACCAGCAGCGTCTCGGAATCCTCCGCCGAGATGCCGGGGAAGGGCACCGAGACGAACAGCGCGGGGATCTCGATGTCGGGCTCGCCCTCTTTGGGCAGCGTGGCATAAGCGAAGGCCCCGGCGACGATCGACAGCACGATGAAGGCCAGCACCATGCGGGCGCGTTGCGCGGCCCAGTCGACGATGCCGGTCATTGGCTCATCTCCTCCGGGATGATTTCCTGATAGCTCGGAGCCACCGGCACGCCATCGGTGACATATTCCTGCCCCAGGGTGATCACGTCGACCTCATCGGGCAGCCCAGCCACCCAGACCCCCTCGGGCGTGTCGCGCAGGATGCTGACGGGCACGAATTGCGCGGTCTGCTCGGCGCTTACGATACGCAGCCCCATGCGGCCATCGTCGTTCAGCGTGAGCGCGCTTTGCGGCAGCAGATGCGCCATGGCACCGGCGGCTTCGATCAGGATGCGCGCGGTCTGCCCGGCGCGCAGTTTCAGATCGGGGTTGGCCAAAGTTACCTCGACGCGGAAGGTGCGGGTGGTCTCATCGGCCTGACGCGACACAAAGGTCACCTCGCCCTGCCACATCTCGCCCGCGATCTGCGCCCCGGCGCGCGCGCCCAGCGTCACGCGGGTGATGTCAGCCTCGGGCGCGTAGCCCACCAGCCGGATCGGATCGAGCTTCAGCACATGCGCGCAGCTGGCATTGCCGGTGGTGCTCATCAGCAGGCCAAGCTCGGCGGTGTCGCTTTCCAGCACGCCCGCGAAGGGCGCGGTGATGGTGAGGTTGTCCACCGCCTTGCGGGCGCTGGCGACGGCAGCCTCGGCGCTCTGGATCGACGCTTCGAGGCTGTCGGTGCCCGCGCGGGCGGCTTCGAGCCCGGCCTCGGCGCTGCGGACGCTGGCCTCGGCGGCGCGCATCTTGGCCTCGGCGGAGGCGACGGTGGTGCGCGAGGAATAGCCGCCCTGCGACAGCTCGCGCGCGGCGGTGAGGTTGATCTCGGCCTCGGCCACGGCGGCCTGCGCCTGTGCCAGCACCGCCTCGGCTTCGGGCAGGGCGGCCTCGGTCTGCGGGCGCTGCGCGCGGGCCTCGGCAAGCCGCGCCTCGGCCTCGGTCAGTGCCGCGCCGGTGGTGCCGGGGTCGAGCTTGCACAGAACTTCGCCCGCGTCGACCATCGTGCCCTTGGGCAGCGGCTCGGAAATCACCCGGCCACCTGCCTCGGCCAGCACCTCGACCTCGCGCGAGGCCTGCGTCTCGCCGCGCAGCAGCACGGCATCGTCGATCTCTTGCGCTTTGGAGTGGCGCGCCATGACCGCAACCGCCCCGGGCTCGGGGGCCGTCGTCTGCGGCTCTTGCGGCTCTTGCGGCGCATCGGTGGCCGCGGTGCCGTCGGAGGTTTGCGCAGCACTGTCCGCGGCACTGTCCTCCGGCGCGCCGCCGCGCGCCCAGCCCATCAGCCGCTCGCGGTCGAGCACCACCGCATAGAGCGCGGCGGCAACCACAAGTGCGGTGAGAATAGAGATGAGTTTCATGCTGGGCTTCCCGTGTTCGCTGCCGCGCCAAGGCGTGGCAGGGCGGTTGCCCCAGTTGCGCGGGGCCGCGCGGAGATGTGACTGAACTGACCAGTTCAGAATACGGTATTTTGGAAACCGTTCAAGCGGCGTTCTGCCGCGTCTGCCCAGTCTTCGGCGGAGCTGGGGATGTGGCAATGGCTGCGCGGGCTTGGCCTTGGCAGCCTGCGCCAGCCGCGTTAAGAGAGGGCAACATTCGAAAGACGAGGCAGCCCGTGAGCAATACCGACAGTTTCATCGATGAGGTGACCGAGGAGGTCCGTCGCGACCGGCTCTTCGCGCTGCTCAAGCGCTATGGCTGGGTTGGCGTCGTGGTGGTTCTGGCCATCGTCGGCGGCGCGGCATGGCGCGAATACAGCGCGGTGCAGCGGCAGGCGCAGGCGCAAGCCTTTGGGGACGCGCTGCGCAGCGCCATCGACACCGACGCACCGGCGGATCGCGCCGAGGCACTGCAGGCGGTGACCGCACCAAGCCCGGAAGGCGCCGCCGTGACCGACATGCTGGCCGCCAGCGAGTTGGTCAACGCCGAGGACCCCGCCGCCGCCGCCGCGCTGCTGGAGCAGGCGGCCTCGGAAGAGGGGCTTCCCGAGATCTACCGCGAGATCGCCGCCTTCAAGGCGGTCAGCCGCACGGATTCGGGCCTGTCAGACGATGAGCGCCGCGTGCGCCTCGAAGCGCTGGCCGTGCCCGGCAAGCCGCTGCGCCTGCTGGCCGAGGAACAGCTTGCGCTGCTCGACATCAAGGCGGGCGAGAGCGACGCGGCCCTCGAAAAACTGCAGCGTATCCTGCAGGATGCCGAGATCACCGCGGGCTTGCGCCAGCGCGCAACGCAGTTGATTGTGGCGCTCGGCGGCGAGCCCGATGCGGGCTGAACCGGACCGCGACGCGGCAGTGACAAAGTTTGACGGGAGCAGTGTTTTGCGCATCACCACGATTTCCGCGGCGCTTCTGGGGCTGACGGCGCTGAGCGCCTGCGAGCGTCCCGAAGCGGTGCTCACCGGCGAACGGCTGGGCGTCCATGAGGTGCTTGAGGGCGGCTCGGCAGAGGCCACGCCCGCCAACCGCGCGGCCCCGGTGTCGGTTGGCGCGGCCACCGGCGGGCTCGCGGCGCAAAGCCCGGTTTCGCCCTTCGCGCGCAGCAACCACGCGGCGCTGTCGCTGCCGCTGCAGCAGGTTTTCGCCACGTCGATCGGGTCGGGCGATGGCAAGCGGGCGCGGCTCAACGTCGATCCCGTGGCCGCTGGCGGGCGCATCTTCACCATGGACTCGGGCCACACGGTCAGCGCCGTCGGAACCAATGGCAGCGTGCTGTGGCAAAAGAGCATGGTGCCGAGCCGCGATCAGGCGAAACAGGCGCAGGGCGGCGGTCTTGCGGTCGAGGGCAACCGGCTTTACGTGGCCTCGGGCTTTGGCAAGGTGACCGCGCTTGATGCCGCCACCGGCGCCGAGGTCTGGACGCAGCAACTGGGTGGCACGGCCACCGGTGCGCCGACGGTGCGGGGCGGGCTGGTCTATCTGACCTCCGGCGATTCCGTCGGCTGGGCAATCGAGGCCGACACGGGCCGCGTGCGCTGGCGCATCGACTACCCCGAGGATTACAACAATGTCGCCGGGGCCCCGGCGCCCGCGCTCGACGGCGAGATCGTCGTTTTTGCGTTTGGGTCGGGCGCGGTTCAGGCGGCCTTCCGTCAGGGCGGGCTGCGGCGCTGGAGCGCCGATGTGGCTGGCAGCCGCACCGGCAGCGCGCTGGCGACGATCACCGATATCACCGGCGATCCGCTGATCTCGAACGGCAAGGTCTATGTGGGCAACCACTCGGGCCGTGTCGTGGCGCTGAGCCTTGCCAGCGGCGAGCGGCTGTGGACGGCGCGCATGGGCGCGCTCGACGCGGTCTGGCCGGTGGGCGATTCCGTCTATCTGGTCTCGGATCAGAACCAGTTGGTGCGGCTTGACGCGGACACTGGCGCGCAGATTTGGGCGGTTGACCTGCCGGGCTACGAGCCGGTGCGGCGTCCGCAGAAGCGCCGCGACAGCGCCTTTGTGCATCACGGCCCGATCCTTGCGGGTGGGCGGCTGATCGTCGCCTCTTCGGACGGGGTGCTGCGGGCGTTTGATCCCGCCTCTGGCCAGCTTGTAGGCACCACGCAGATCGAAGGCGGCGCGACCACGCGCCCGATCGTTTCGGGCGGCACGCTCTATGTGGTCTCGGGCGACGGTACGCTGCACGGCTATCGCTGAGCGTCGGCCACATACGGCAAGAGATAAGAAAAGGGCGTTCCCAGCGATGGGGACGCCCTTTTTCCATGATGGCGCATAGGGGGCGGCCGCAGTCTCGGCGTCAGCCCCGCGTGGGCCTTTGGCGGCAGCGCTCCAGCATCGGCAAAAGCTCTTCGCGAAGCTCTGCGCTGTCGGGGCTGTGGCGGTATTCGAAGGCGCTTTGTCCGGGCTGCAAATGCGCCGCCATCTGCTCTGCGCCGGTGGAATAGACCAGCACGTCGGCGCTGGCGATCTTGGCGCGCGCGGCCTCGCTCTCGTCGCCGCGCACCACCATGTCGAGCCGCGCCAGATGCGGGGCGTAGCGCATGAGATTGGCCTTCATCATCGACACATAGGTGGGGAAATACGAATAGCCCACCACCGCCGCAGTGGGCGGGATCGCGGCAAGCGCGACGCGCGTCGCCTCGTTCGGCAGGACCGTCAGCCCCAGAACTTCGATGGCCGGAAACAGCGCGCGCGCCTGCGGCAGCAGGGTGCGCGGCGTCAGGACCAGATCGTAGCCCTGCGGCGGGTCTTCGGAGATATCGTCGAGGATCGCCGTCTCGATGCTGTCGCCAAGCGGCAGATGGGGGCGCACATCGGCGGCATAGTCCCGCGTCGCGGCGGTGAAATTGCCCAGCATGAGCAGACGCAGCGGGCGCTCGCCGCTGGTGCGGTCCATGCCGATGCGGGTCGCCAGATCGTCGCGGCTGATGCCGCAGTCCCGCGCAAGGGCGATAAGCTCGGTGATCGCCTTCTCCAGCGCGTGGAACTTCTCGGGGTCGGCCACCGGCGCGTTGCGGCTGACAAAGGTGCCAGAGCCCACGCGCCCCTCCAGATGGCCCGCGCCCTGCAGCGCGGCATAGACGTTGCTGACCGTCACCGGCGAAAGGCTGAGCTTTCGCGCCATGCTGCGCACCGAGGGCAGGCGGGCTCCAATGGGAAGCTGGCCGGAGGCGATGCCAAACTCCAGTGCGCCGCGCAACTGCTGCGGAACGGGAACGCTGGACTCAAGGTCGATGGCGGCGGCGATGCGGGTCAGCGCTGCGTCAAGTTGGGCCTGTTTACTGGTCATCGGAGTGCATTGGTCAAAGCGAGGAAAATGGGCAAGCGATGCATAGAGATATATTTTTTATTTTGAATGCGAAAGATCTGTAAAGCTGAAGTTTAACACGTCCGGTGTCGAAATATTGTCGCAATACCGGTCAGATGGGCCCGACAAAAGGCTTGCAGTGGCACGAAATACACGAAAAAGGGCGCCGCGCGGGCGCCCTTGTAAATATCTGTAGATTCGAAGCGGTCAGACCAGACCTTCGGCCTGCACCCATTCCCAGCCACGGTCGAGCGCCTTGCCGAGCCGCGCGAGGATCTTGTCGATGTCTTCCTCGGTGACGATCAGCGGCGGGCAGAGCGCCACGGTCTCGTAGACCGCGCGCAGGATGAGGCCCTCTTCGGCGCAGAATTTCACCACCTGCGGGGCGACCTTGCCGCCGGGCTCGAAGCTCTGGCGCTTTGCCTTGTCCTTGGCCAGTTCGATGCCGCCGATCAGGCCGACGCCGCGCACTTCGCCCACCAGCGGGTGATCGGCAAACTTGCGCAGACCTTCTTGGAACTTGGCTTCGAGACGGGCGGCGTTGCCCATCAGGTCCTGCTCTTCGATGATCTTGAGGTTCTCAAGACCCACGGCGCAGGCGACGGGGTGGCCCGAGCCGGTGAAGCCATGGCCGAAGGTGCCCAGCTTGGCGGTGTGATCGGCGATGGTGTTGTAGACCTTGTCGTTCACGATGATCGCGGCGAGCGGCATGTAGGACGAGGTCAGCTGCTTCGAGGTCACCATGATGTCGGGGGTGAAGCCGTATTTCTCGCAGCCGAAGGGGGTGCCGCAGCGACCGAAGCCGTTGATCACCTCGTCCGAGACCAGCAGGATGTCATACTTGTCGCAAAGAGCGCGGATGCCCGGCCAGTAGCCCTCGGGCGGGGTCATCACGCCGCCAGCGCCCATCACCGGCTCGCCGATGAAACCGGCGATGGTCTCGGGGCCTTCTGCGAGGATGGTGTCCTCGGCCTCTTTCAGCAGGCGCGCGGTGAAGTCGGCCTCGGTCTCGCCTTCCTCGGCCCACTTCCAGTAGTGCGGGCAGGTGAGGTGGGTCACCGGGATCGCCGGCAGGTCGAAATCCTTGTGGTTCGCCGGCAGGCCGGTGAGCGAGCCCGAGGCGATGGTGATGCCGTGGTAGGCCTTGTTGCGGGCGAGGAACTTCTTCTTCTCGGGGCGGCCAAGGGCATTGTTGTAGAACCAGACCATCTTGATGACGGTGTCGTTCGCCTCGGAGCCCGAGTTGGTGAAGAACACGCGGTCCATGCCCTCGGGGGTCATCTCGGCCAGCTTCTCCGCGAGGCGGATCGAGGGCTCATGCGCTTTGTGGGCGAAGGTATGGTAATAGGGCAGCTCGGCCATCTGCTTGGCCGCTGCTTCGGTCAGGCGCGGCTGCGAGAAGCCCACGGCGACCGACCACAGGCCCGCGAGCCCTTCGATGTATTCCTTACCTTCGGAATCGTAGACGTGGACACCCTCGCCACGCGTGATGATCATCGGCCCCTGTTCCTCATGCAGACGCATGTTGGTGTAGGGGTGCATGCTGTGCGCGATGTCCGAGGCGTGCAGCGAGTTGGGGATCTTGTTCATGTCATATGTCTCCGAATTCCAGATGCGCGCCGTCAGGCCGCGCGCGGGTCCTTGCCGAGGAAACCGCCCATGAAGGCGGCGAGGGAAGTGGGCAGATCGGGCGAGAGATACCCGCCTTCCTGTACGATCACCGTGGGGAGCCCCGCCGCGGCAATCCGGCGTCCGGCTTCGGCGAAACCATCGAAGCTGACCTTCATGCCGTCAAGGGGGTCATTTTCATGCGCGTCGAGCCCGAGGCTGAGCACCAGCGCGCCCGGCGCATAGGCCTTGATCCGCTCCAGCCCCTGATCGACCGCGGCAAGCCATGCCTCCGAGGTGGTGCTGCGCGGCAGCGGCAGGTTGAGGTTGAACCCCTGACCGGCACCGGCGCCGGTTTCATGGGCATAGCCGGTGTAGAACGGATAGTAGTCGTGGGTCTCGGCATGGACCGAGACCATCAGCACATCGGCGCGATCATAAAAGATCGCCTGCGTGCCATTGCCGTGGTGCACGTCGATATCCAGCACCGCCACATGCTCATGCGCGGTGCGCAACTGTTGCGCGGCGATGGCAGTGACATTCATCAGGCAGTGACCGCCCGCCACATCGGCGGTGGTGTGGTGCCCTGGCGGACGGCACAGCGCATAGGCGGCGGGGGCGCCGTCGATCACCGTGTTGGCCGCAGCCACGGCGCAATCGGCAGAGCGACGCGTCGCCTCCCAGCTTTTCGCGCCGATCGGGGCAGAGGTATCGGACATATGCCAGCCCGCGCGGGCGACGATGGTCTCGGGGTAGGTGGTCATTTCGCCGCGGGGAAAGACGTTGGGCACAACCTCGGGCCCGGCGTTCGGCAGCTTTTGCCATTCCTCCCAGCCGGTTTCGAGGAAGCTGACGAACTCGGGCGTATGCACGGCCTCATAGGCGGCGCGCGGCGCTTCGGGCGGGGTCTCGGCGGTCAGATCGAGGCGCGACAGCCCTTCGAGCAGCAGCTTGGCACGTTCGGCGCGCTCGGCGTTGCGCACCACGGTGCCATGGGTGAGGCGGAACTGCGGATCATGACCTTCGGTTTCGGGAGCGTAGAAACATCTCATGGGCAGTCGGGACCTCCGGTCTTGCAGTGTCATTCTGCCCAAGGTGGTAGCGAGTCGAATGTGGATTGTCGACAATTCTGCGGAGGTGCCGCAGCGAAAGCACACCCGCTGCCTGCTTCGCGGGCAGCGGCAAAGCTCTGGACGCTCAGACCTTTCCTTGGGGTGCGGGGACCTCTAGATTGGGCGCATGAGCCTCGCCGATGTGGTTGCCGAAGAACTCCCGCCGGAGATCAATCCGGTCCTGCCGCCGCCCGCCTTCACCGCGGAGCAGGCAGAGCACCTTATTGCCTGCCCCTTGTGTGACACGCTGCATGAAGAGCGCGACATCGCCCCCGGCGAGACCGCGCGCTGCGTGCGCTGCCATGAGGTGCTGGAGGCGCCGCGCGCCTCGGCGATGACGCGGATCATCATGCTGGCGCTCTCGGCGCTGGTGCTGATGGTCGCGGCGATCTTCTTTCCGTTCCTCGAGCTTTCGGTGGCGGGGAGGGTGCAGCGCAGTTCGCTGCTCGACACGATCCTCGCCTTCTCGAATGGGATGACCGCGCCGCTGACCATCGTCATGGCGGCGCTGATCGTGATCCTGCCGTCGATCCGCTTTCTGTCGCTGGTCTATGTGATGGCGCCCATGGCCTTTGGCCACCGTCCGGCGCGCCATGCCGAGTTCTTTTTCCGTCTCGCCGATCACCTGCGGCCCTGGGCCATGGCCGAGGTGTTCATCGTCGGCGTCGCCGTGGCGCTGGTGAAGGTGGCGGGGCTGGCGCATCTGTCGATCGGACCGGCGTTCTGGGCCTTCGTGGCATTGGTCCTCGTGACCGTGCTCAAAGATACATTCATGTGCAGGGTAACCCTATGGAAGACGCTGGAAGCGCGCCGCGAGTCCTGACCGCGCGCGCCGCGGGCATGATCGCCTGCACCGAATGCGGCAAGGTCCATGTGCCGGGCCCCGAGCGCTGCGAGCGCTGCGGCTCGCATTTGTCGAGCCGCGACGAAACCTCGCTGCAGCGGGTCTGGGCATGGCTGGGGGCGGGGCTGGTGGTCTATGTGCCCGCCAATGTCTATCCCATGCTGAAGACCACCATGCTGGGCAAGACCACCAACAGCACGATCTTCGGCGGGGTGGTCGACCTTATCCACCATGGCAGCTACGGCATCGCGGGGATCGTGTTCTTTGCCTCGATCATGATCCCCGTCGCCAAGTTCATCGCTATCGCCTATCTGGCGCTGAGCGTGACGCATCGGGTGAAACTCTCTCCGGGCAAACGCCAGCATCTTTACGAGGTGGTGGAATTCGTCGGCCGCTGGTCGATGATCGACGTTTTTGTGGTGGCGATCCTGACGGCCCTTGTGCAGATGGATTTCGCCGCCGCCATCAACCCCGGGATTGCAGCCATCAGTTTTGCGCTTTCCGTTGCATTTACAATGCTTTCGGCGCAGAGCTTCGACCCAAGGCTGATCTGGGACGCGAGTGAAAGTGACAAAGAATGAGTGATCCGAAACCGGCGCAGATGTCGGTCGAGCCCAAGCGCCGGTCTGTCTGGCGCAACCTCTCGCTGGTTTGGCTGGTGCCGCTGGCGGCCATCGCGGTGACGCTGTTCATCGCGTGGCAGAGCTTTGCCGAACGCGGCGCGCTGATCGAGATCACTTTCGAGAACGCGGCGGGCATCACCGCCGAGGAAACCACCATCCGCTACCGCGACGTGATCATCGGCACGGTCGAGGAGGTGGAATTCGCGGGCGATCTGGCCACCGTCGAGGTCAAGGCGCGCATCGATCGCAATGTCGTCGACTCGCTGCCTTCGGATGCCGAGTTCTGGGTGGTCCGCCCCGAGGTCTCCGCCTCGGGTATCTCGGGCCTGTCGACCGTGCTGTCGGGCGTCTACATTGAGGCGGGCTTCACTCCGCAAGAGGGCGCGGGCGGCACCACCAAGTTCCGCGGCCTCGACGAGACGCCGCTGGTGCGTCCGGGCGTGAAGGGCACCCGCATCACCATCCGCGCCGAGGACGGCACCCAGCTGTCGCCCGGTGCGCCGATCTTCTATCAGGGCATCGAAGTGGGGCGGATCGAAACGCCTCGCCTGCTCGAGCGCGGCAATGGCGTCGCCGTGGATGCCTTTATCGAGGCCCCCAACGATCGCCGCATCACCACCGCGACGCGCTTTTGGGACACCTCGGGGTTTTCGGTGAACTTCGGTCCCAGCGGGCTCAACCTGTCGGTGGGCTCGGTCGCGGCGCTGATCCGTGGCGGCCTCGCATTCGACACGGTCGTGTCGGGCGGCAACCCGGTGCCCGCAGGCTATGCCTTTGACCTTTATGACGACGAGGAGTCGGCCCGCGACAGCCTGTTCTCCGAGACCATCTCCAACGCCGTGGAACTCACCGCAGAGTTCGACGAGTCGGTGCGCGGCCTCGAAGTCGGTTCGGCCGTCACCTACCGCGGCCTGCGCATTGGCCGGGTGACCGAGATCGGTGCCTTCATCGACGGCGAGGGCGAAGAGCAATCGGTTCGCCTGCGCACCACACTGTCGATCGACCCGCGTGCGCTGGGTCTGGATGAAGAAGCCCCGCAATCGGAGACCATCGCTTTCCTGTCGAACGCGGTGAAGAACGGGCTGCGCGCACGGCTGGCCTCGCAGAACCTGTTCAGCCAGTCGCTGGTGGTCGAGCTTGCAGAGATCCCCGATGCTGCGCCCGCCACCTTCGGCATCTTCGCGCAGGACGCGCCGCTCATTCCGTCGGTGCCGTCGGATCTGCCCGATGTCACCGCCACCGCCGAGGGCCTGTTCCAGCGCATCAACGATCTGCCGGTCGAAGACCTGATGGATCAGGCCATCGACACGCTGTCGTCGATCGAAAGCTTTGCCGCGAACCCGCGCCTGCGCGACGCGCCTGACGCCGTGATCGGCCTTGTCGAAGACGCGCGGGGCCTGCTTGGCAGCGATGAAACCCAAGCTATTCCGGGCGAGTTGCGCGGCGCCGTGGCCGACCTGCGCGGGGTGATCGAAGACATGCGCAACGCCGGGGCGATCACCCAGTTGGTGTCGGCGCTGGAAGCCGCCGAGGCCGCTGCCGAAGAGGTCACCTCGGTGGCCGGTTCGGTCGAGGAAAGCGCCGCCGGTGTGCCCGGTCTGATCGAAGACCTGCGCGCGCTGACGCAAAAGGCCACCGCGCTGGACCTCGAGAGCTTCGTGGCCGAGGCCGGAGAGTTCCTCGATGGTGCAGGCAAATTCGTCGATCAGGACAGCACGCGGCAGCTGCCGTCCGACCTTTCGGCGATGCTGCAGGAGGCGCAGGGCGCGCTGGCCGAATTGCGCGCAGGCGGGGTGGTCGAGAACACCAACGCCACGCTGGCCTCTGCCCGCGACGCCGCCGCGGCGGTGGAAGAGGCGGTCGCCACGTTGCCCGAGCTTTCGGCCCGCATCCAGCGGCTGGTGGCCGAGGCGGAGTCGGTGATCTCTGGCTATGATGGTCAGTCCGCCTTCAACCGCCAGACCGTCTCGGCGCTGCGCGAGGTGCAGAGCGCTGCAGAGGCGCTCAACAAGCTCGCCCGCTCGATCGAACGCAATCCCAACTCGCTGCTCTTCGGGCGCTGAGAGGAAAGATGACCATGACTATGAAACTCCTGCCGCTTCTCCTGCTCCCGCTGCTTGCCGCTTGCGGCACCGAGCCGCGCTATCGGATCGACAGCGCCGCGCCGGTGACCGCTCAGCGCCTCGCGGTGTCGACATTGGAGGTGCGCGAGGTCTCGCTGCCCGCCTATGCCGAGGCCTCGGAGATCCTGATCGAGGACGCAAGCGGCGCGCTCACCCAGGTGGAAAGCGCGCTCTGGGCCGACGATCCGCGCCGCGCCATGACCCAGAGCCTCGCCGAGCGTCTGGGCCTGATCAGCAGCGCCACCGTCGCCGCCGAGCCCTGGCCGCTGGAAGAGCCGTCACAGGCGGCGGTGCATGTGCGCGTCTCTTCGATGGTGGCGCGGGCGAACGGCACCTTTGAGCTTTCGGGCCAATATGCGCTCTCGTCCTACGACCGGATCATCCGCGAGCGGGTGACACGCTTCGACATCCGCACGCAGCTGCCCTCCGCCGGGGCCGCAGGCATCGCGGCGGCAGCGGGCGCGGCCACCGATCAGCTTGCCGACCGGATCGCCAGCGACCTGTCGCGCTGAGCAGGCGCCAAGGCAATTCGCGCATACACCCATCTGAAGCGCCGTGCTCGGCTTCGGGCGCGGCGTTTTTCGTTGCGTGGGCCGCGTCAGAACTCTCCTTAGAGATGCAAAGACCCGCATC
Organism: Salipiger sp. PrR002; assembly: GCF_010500775.1. Taxonomy (NCBI): domain Bacteria; kingdom Pseudomonadati; phylum Pseudomonadota; class Alphaproteobacteria; order Rhodobacterales; family Roseobacteraceae; genus Salipiger; species Salipiger sp. PrR002. Next base: position 4,795 of record NZ_JAAGOU010000018.1, on the reverse strand, counting down.
AAACTGTGGCAAACTTGCTTATCTCTTGCGGAAACGTGCAACGCTGTCCGCAAGTTACCTTGAGCGAGGGTTAACGAATAGTTACCGACTTGACCCTAGGTAGAGATCGTCCGCGGCAAGCTACCGAGAGGTTCCATGGGCTGCGCGCGGGCTTGGGTTCAGGCATCCGGGCACAAACCTCTCACCGCTGACCGTGCCCGGTCCAAACCCAGAAAAAGCCCGAAGAAACGGGTTCAACACGCTGGCCGCACGACAGGCCAAGACAAGGGCAAGAAGCAGTATGCACCGAGACAAGAGGAAGTACCTGCGGGAGGTTCCCGACACTTGGGTCGAGGTCCCGACCGACTATACAAATTCCGCGAAATGGTCGCCGCGGATCGGCGAATTCTTCCCCAATTTCTCGGGCCAGTCGACCACGGGGAAACTGACCTTCCATCCCTATATCAGCGGCAGCTGGGCGATCTTCTTCAGCATCGCCGATCCCTTCTCGATGACCTGCACCAAGGAACTGGCCCGCATCGCAGCAATCCAGCCGAGCCTGCGCAACGCCGGGGTCAAGACCGTGGGCATCGCGCGCAACAGCGTGCCCGATCTGCAGCGCTGGTGCGACAAGGTTGCAGAGCGCAGCGGCAAGGAGATCAGCTTTCCGATCGTCTCTGACACCGACGGGATGCTGTCGAACACCTTTGGCATGATCCACCCGCAGGAAGATGCCGACACGACGATCCGCAAGACGATCATCATCAACCCGAGCCTGCGGGTCAGCATGTTGTTCGAATATCCGCTTTATATCACCCGCTCCACCAAAGAGCTGCTGCGTACGCTGGAAGGCGCGCGCCGGTATTTCAGCGATCTGGATACGCAGGGCGCGATGGCCTGAGAGGGCCTGAGAGGGTGGTCTGACGGACTGGTCTGACGGATTGCCCGGAACATGGCGCGCCGGTGTGTCGAAGCACCGGGCGCCATTGCACCTTGCAGTGGCTTGGGCTTATGTCCGGACATGAGTCTCTCAACGCTTTCCCTCCGGATGATCTTCACCACTGGCTGCCTGCTCATCGCGGGCGGCATCGGCGGCTGGCTGGCGCAGCTGGCGCATCTGCCGATGCCCTTCATGCTGGGCTCGCTGTTCACCTCGGGCCTAGCGGTGGCGCTGTTTCAGAAGAGCGCGCTGGCCGACTACGGCTTTCCGATGAAGTTCCGCACGGTGTTCATCGGTCTCATCGGGGTGATGATCGGCACGCAGGTGACGCCGCAGATCCTCGCGCTGCTACCGGAACTGCCGCTGACCCTCGGCGCGCTGGCGGTGTTTGTGGTGCTCTGCCACAGCGGCAATTTTCTGATCTTCCGGCGGCTTGGCGGCTATGACCGCGCCACGGCCTTTTACGCGGGCACGCCCGGCGGGCTGATGGAAAGCCTCGTGCTGGGCGAGAAGGCGGGGGCCGATCTGCGGCTGCTGACCGCGCAGCAATTCCTGCGGATCATTCTGGTCATCTCGATCCTGCCCTCGGCGCTGTCGCTCTGGGTCGGCCATCCGGTGGGCAGCGCGGCGGGACAGAGCGTGATGCCCTCGGGGCCGGTCACCCTGCGCGAACTGGCGCTGATCGTGATGGCGGCGCTGGCGGGACTGCTGATCGCCTCGCGCATCAAATTGCCGGCGGGGCAGATCACCGGGCCGCTGCTGCTCTCGGCGGGGCTGACGCTGTCGGGCGTGGTGGATATGCATCTGCCGTTCTGGCTGATCGCTGCGGCGCAGGTGGTGGTGGGCAGCTCGCTCGGCGTGCGCTTCAGCGGCATGACGGCAGCGATGCTGCGCCGCTCGGCATGGCTGAGCCTTGTGTCGGTGCTGTGGATGCTTGCGCTGGGGGGCAGCTTTGCGCTGGCGCTGGCGGCGGTGACCGACATTCCGTTCCTGCACCTGATGATCTCTTACGCGCCGGGCGGGGTGACCGAAATGTCGATCATCGCCCTGTCGCTGGCGGCGAACCCGGCGCTGGTCAGCCTGCACCATGTGGTGCGGATCCTGCTGACGGTCGGCTTCATGGTGATCGCCGAGAAACGCGTGCCGCTGGGCCAGCCCGGAGAGTGAGGCCGCAGAGGTGAGCCGGGCAGGGCGCAAGAGCCTTCGAAGGCTCTTGCAAATCTCTTCGAAGAGATTTGTCCCTCAGGACGCCTCTTCGGCCTTTTCCGCCAATTCCAGCCATTCCTCTTCGGCGGCGGCCAGTTTCTGCTGCCGCTCGTCCAGCGCCTCGGTGGCCTTTTTGAACTTCACCGGCTCGCGGGTGAACAGCTCGGGGTCGGCCAGCAGCCCTTCGAGCTTGCCGATCTCGGCGGTCAGCCGGTCGATCAGTCCGGGCAGCTCTTCCAGCCGGTGCTTGTCCTTGAAGCTCATGCCCTTCGGCTGCGCTTTCGGTTTCGGCGCGGCGGGGCCGTCCTTGGCGGCTTTGGCGGCGGGCTTTTCCTTGGGCGCGGCTTCTGCCTCGGCTTCGGCCTTCTGCGCCTGATAGTCGCTCCAGCCGCCGGCGTAGGGGATGGCGAGGCCGTCGCCCTCCATCGCGATGGTGGTGCTGGCGACGCGGTCGAGGAAGTCGCGGTCGTGGCTGATCAGCAGCACCGTGCCGTCATACTCGCCCAGCAGGTCCTGCAGCAGGTCCAGCGTTTCCACGTCGAGATCGTTGGTCGGCTCGTCGAGCACCAGCATGTTGCTTTCGCTGGCCATGATCTTGGCCAGCAGCAGCCGCGCCTTCTCGCCGCCGGAGAGCGAGCGCACCGGCGCGCGGGCCTGCCGCTCGTCAAACAGGAACTCTTTGAGATAGCCCACCACGTGTTTGGGCTGGCCGCGCACCAGCACCTGATCGGCCTTGCCCGAAACCCGCATCTCGGGATCGCCGGTGAGGCTTTCCCACAGGCTCATATCCGGGTCGAGCCGCGCGCGGCTCTGGTCGAAGATGGCGGGCATCAGGTTGGTGCCCAGCTTGACGCTGCCCGCATCGGGCGCGATCTCGCCCATCAGCATGCGGATGAGGGTGGTCTTGCCCACGCCGTTCGGGCCGACGAAAGCCACCCGGTCGCCGCGCATCACGGTCAGCGAGAAATCCTTGACGATCTGCTTGTCGCCAAAGCCCTTGCTGAGCCCGGTCGCCTCGATCACCTTCTTGCCCGAGGTCGGGCCAGAGGAAAGCTCCATCGCCGCCGTGCCCTGACGGCGGATCTGCGACGAACGTTCGGCGCGCAGCGCCTGCAGCGCGCGCACCCGGCCTTGGTTGCGGGTGCGGCGGGCCGAGATGCCCTCGACCGCCCATTTCGCCTCGGCCTTGATCTTGCGGTCGAGCTTGTGGCGAGCCTCGTCCTCTTCGGCCCATGTCTTGTCGCGCCACTCTTCGAAACCGGCGAAACCCTGTTCCTGACGGCGCACCGCACCGCGGTCGATCCATAGCGTGGCGCGGGTGAGGTTCTCGAGGAAGCGCCGGTCGTGCGAGATCAGCACAAAGGCCTTGCGGGTGCGCTTGAGTTCCGCCTCGAGCCAGCCGATGGCGGTGATGTCGAGGTGGTTGGTCGGCTCGTCGAGCAGCATGACGTCCGGGTCCTGCGCCATCAGCTTGGCCAGCGCGGCGCGGCGGCGCTCGCCGCCCGAGGCGGTGGCGACCGGGCGCTCGGGATCGAAGCCGAGCCCTTCGCCCGCCGCTTCGACCTTGTACATCTCTGCCGGGCCAAGCCCTTCGGCGGCATACTCGCCCAGCGTCTCAAAGCCCGAAAGGTCCGGCTCCTGCTCCATATATCCCACTGAAATGCCCGGAGGCACGATGCGGTCGCCGGTGTCGGGCTCGACGAAGCCCGCCATGACTTTCATCAAGGTGGATTTGCCCGAGCCATTGCGCCCGACCAGCGCGACGCGGTCGCCGGGCTGGACGTTGAGCGAAAGGCCGGAGAAGACCGGCTCGCCCCCGAAGGTGAGCGAGATGTCGGAAAGCTGGAGAAGGGGTGCCTGTGCCATGCGCAGAGCGCTAGGGCCGCGCCGCGCAAAGGTCAAGTGGGCGCGTGTTTACCCTGTCTTGAGACGTTGCGCGCTATGGGGGTGCGCATGGAGACGCTCTGTCAAACCCGGCTGACGCTGCTTGGCAACCCGCTGCGCCTGCGGCTGATCCGGCATCTGCCGCATCCGCTGCCTGCGGGCGCTCTGGCCGGCGCGCTCGGGGTGCCGGGCTCGACGCTTTCGGCGCATCTGGCGGCGCTTTGCGAGGCGGGGCTTTTGGTGCAGCGGGTGCGCGGGCCGCTGCGGCTCTATCATGCGGTTCCGGCGGCGCTGGGGCAGGTGGTGGACTGGCTGGCGGCGGATGTGGCGCTTGGTCGTCTGTCCGAGCTCGACGCGCCAACGCCGGGGGTGGCAAGCGGACGAGATCGGGGTCGCCGGGCCGGTGGCTTGCCGCGCGTGCTGTTTCTCTGCCGTGACGGGGCGCAGCTGTCGCCGCTGGCGGCGGCGCTGGCACGGCGGCGGCTCTGGGGGCAGGCGGTCTGGATCTCGGCGGGGGTGCAGCCCGCGGGGCGGGTCGATCCGCTGCTCGCGGCGGTGCTGCAGGCGCAAGGGATGCTGCCCGCCGAGCCGCCGCGCCCCATGCAGGCGTTTGCGCCCGCGCAGGTGGTGATCGCGCTCGACAGCGCCTCGGCCGAGGCGCTGCCGGGGGGGCTGCGCTCGGCTCCGCCGGTCTGCGCCTATTGGCCGCTGCCGGTGCCGCATGGCGAGACCGGCGAGAGGGTGATCCCGCGCGCCGTGGCGCTCGACGCCGCGCTGCGCGCGCTT
>NZ_JAAGOU010000017.1:0-94702 GCF_010500775.1 Salipiger sp. PrR002 | reverse complement strand
TTGCGGGGAGAGTGACATTCCTGAATTGTTCATGGGTGACATTTTAGCTTTGCCGCTACAGCGGCGCGTCCCGTGTAATCTGTCTTATGGTTAATTTGTGTTAAGCCTTCGCGCGCCGTGGCAGGCCATAGTCCGGCCCGGGCAGCAACGGCAGCAGCGGGCCGTCGCCGCCGCGCATATCGGCGCCGGGCAACACCGGCAGCACGGCGGGACCATAGAGGGCGCTCACTGGCTCGAGACCCCAGATCGCAGGCGCGAGCTCGGGTCTGACCGAAGCGAGTTCAAGCTGTGCCTTGGGGCCGAGCGCGCGCAGCGCCGTGGGACCGGGCCAGAGGCTCTCGACCAGCAGACCGCCTGCATTCAGCAGCGCGTGGCTGGGCAGCAGCAGGTGGTGGTAGCTGACCCCGCGCACCCCGCGCGCAAGCCGCAGGCGGCTGCCGCGGCGCTGCGCCAGATGCCCGGCGCGGGCCAGAGCGGGCTGGCCGCTGGCGGGGTCGGTGACCGCGATGCAATGCTGGCGCGACAGGCGCAGTTCAGCAGCATTGCCGAGCGCGCCGGGCTGGATCACCACCGGGGCAAGCATCGGGTCGGCCTCGATCTCATCGCCGGTCACGCTGCGCGCCCCGGCCCAGAGGATCGGTTGCGCGCCGCTTTCTGTCATCACCAGATCGCCGGGCTGCAACTCTTCGACCGGGGTCCAGCCGCCCGGTGTCGCAATCGGTGTGCCCGCCACGAGACAGGGCACACCCATGGCATAAAGCGTCTGATCGGCGGTGACGCTTTCCGGAGAAACTCCCATCAGAACAACGCTCTCGCCGGTCGGGAAGGTCAGCACGGCATTGCCCGAGCCGTCGTCGCTGACCACGACATCCCATGTGTTGACCGTCTCGCCCGCGTCGTCGAGCAGCCCGCTGGTGTTGAGCTGGTCGATGGTGCGATTGTCACCGTCCAGCGTCATGTCGAAGTCGGTGATCGTGTCGGCGCCACCGTCGGTGGTCAGGCTGAAACTGTCGCTGCCCGCGCCGCCGGTCAGCGTGTCATCGCCCTCGCCGCCGGTGATCGTGTCGCTGCCATCTCCGCCGCTGATCGAATCCGCGCCGCTGCCACCGGTGAGGCTGTCGTCGCCCGCGAGACCATATAGCTCCGCGTCGGCGTCGCTGGCCGAGGCGTCGATCGTGTCGCTGCCGGATCCGCCGACAACCTGCTCGATTTCCCAGAACTGGCCGGTGGAACCGGCGGCACCCACCTCGTAGCTGCCGAACTCCCAGCCGTCGAAAGTGACCGAGACCGGGTCCGTCGCATAGGTGAAGTCGAGTGCGTCTGTGTCGCTGTCGTCGCCATCCTCACCGCCATACACCATGTCGAAGTCTTCGGTGTCGGTGAAATAGAAGCGGTCCGATCCGGTGTCGCCCCACAGCCAGTCGTCTCCGGCGCTACCCCAGAGGACGTCGTCGCCCGCGGCGCCGTCCATCGAGTCGTTGCCGTCCTCGCCGAGCAGGTAGTCGTTGCCGTCCCCGCCCCAGATGGTGTCGGCGCCGGTGCCACCCCAGAGCGTGTCGCTGCCAAGGCCACCATCGAGCGTGTCGGCGCCATCTTCGCCGTAGATCAGATCGGTGCCGCCGTTGCCTTGGATCGAGTCATCGCCGGTCCCGCCCCAGATCTCGTCAGCGCCCGTGCCGCCGGAGATGCTGTCGTTGTCGGCGTCGCCATAGACCGTGTCATTGCCCGATCCGGCGGTGATCGTGTCGTTGCCGCTGCCGCCCCAGATGCTGTCGTCGCCGCCTTCGGCGTTGATCTGGTCGGCCCCGGCGTCGCCATAGACCGTGTCCGCGCTGTCGCCCGAGAAGATCGTGTCGTCGCCGTCGCCACCGTGGAACTCGTTGCCGCCGGTCAGGATCGGGCCGGTTTCGTCGTCGATGCGGTCGTTGCCCGCGCCGCCATAGACGGTGTTCGAACCGCTGCCCGCGTCGATGGTGTCGTTGCCGTCGCCGCCTTCGATATAGTCGTCGCCCGCGCCGCCCTCGATCGAGTCGTCGTCACCCTCGGCGTAGATCGTATCGTTGCCGTCGTCGCCATAGATGGTGTCGTTGCCGTAGCCGCCGTAGATCAGGTCGTCGCCCGCGCCGCCGTGCAACTCGTTCGCGCCGTAATATTGCGAGCCGGAGATATCGTCGATGTAGTCGTTGCCATCGCCACCGTAGACGGTGTCGGCGCCCTCGCCATAGATGATCGTGTCGTTGCCGCCGCCGCCTTCGATGGAGTCGTCGCCCGCCCCGCCATCGAGGGATTCCGAGAAATTCCCACCTTCCATGGTGTTGGCGTCGTCGCGCTCGTAGGCTTGCGGATCCAGCGCGCTATAGGCCACGCCCTCGGCGGGCAGCGTGCCCGCGCCGCCGTAGGTGTAGGTGACGCCGGGCGTGATCGGCTGGTCGGTGGCATAGCCGACAACGCCGTAGCCTTCGATCGCCAACTCATAGACGTTGATGGCGGTGCCATCGGGCGCGTAGACGATGTTGACGCTGCTGACGTAGAGCTTGCCCGTGGCGAGCACCGTGCCGTCGGCGTCGGTGGCCGTGGCGGTCTGCTGGCTGCCGTCGAGCGCGGCGCCGCCACCGCTGAGGTAATCCTCATCGTCGGTGACCGCGACGGTGACCCGCTGGCTCTGTTCCCAAGTGGGTGTGACGCCGGCACCAGCCACACCATCTTCGGAAAGGTAATAATAGTCGCCTACTGAAAAGGCGCTGATTTCGTAACTTGCCACAACACACTGCCTCTCATTCGGAAGCGCGGCCGCTGTACCCGACCGTTGCGGCAGCACTGGCACGCAGCCTGCGATTTCGCAACGTCAGGCAGCCAAACGGCGCCCACAGCGTCACCGGCGCGAGAGGGTTGTTGCACGAAAGTGTCTAATTTTGCCTTAAATGCTGGCGGCGCTCGCCCTTAAGAAGAAGGCCTGCGCAAAGCAATCGCCTCAATCTCGACAAGGAATTCCGGCCGGGTGAACCCCGAGACGATCATCAGAGTCGAGGCAGGCTTCACCTGCAGGTCCGCACAGGCGCGGTCGCGGGCGGCCATATAGCCCTTCATGTCTTCGCGCCGGGTGACATAGGCCGAGACCTTCAGCACATCCGAGAAATCCAGCCCGTCTTCGGCGAGGATCGCGCGCAACGCGTCGAAACAATAGTCGGCCTGCGCCTCGACGCCCTCGGGGATCGAGCCATCGGGACGCAGCGCAAGCTGGCCCGAGGTGACGGCGATGGGCCCGGCGGAAATGCCGTGCGAGTAGTGCCCGAAGGGCGCGGCGATGGTGTCGGGGGTCAGGGATTTCATCGGGGTCTCCTTGGCGCTCGGGCCAGTCCGGCGCGCATCAGGAACAGCTGCACCGCCTCATCGGCGATACGCTCGAAGTCCAGCGCGCCCTCATCGGGCACGTCGAGCACGCGGCGGCTCTGCAACTGATAGTCGGCGTAATGCTGGGTGACGGCCCAGATGTTCATCATGAAAAGCACCGGATCCACCGGCTTCATCCGGCCCTCGTCGATCCAGCGGCGGATCACCCCCGAGGCTTCGTCAACCGAGGCGCGCAGCCCGGCCCAGTGATCCTCCATTTCGGGCGCGCCGCGCAGCAGTTCCTGCACGAAGAGCCGCGAGCCCTCCGGCTGGTCGAGACAGAGTTTCAGCTTGCGGCGCACATAGCCGGTGATCACCTCGGCGGGATCGTCCTGCTCGCCCTCGACAAAGAAGATGTCGCGCCACTGCGCGATGATCCCTTCGAGCACCTCGCGGTAGAGGTCCTCTTTCGAGGTGATGTAGTAATGCAGCTGCGCCTTGGTGATCCCGGCGGCCTTGGCCAATTGCTGCGTCGAGGTGCCCGCCAGCCCGGTGGCGGCAAACTCGCGCAGCGCGGCCTCGCGGATCGCGCCGTGGATCTCCTTACGCTTCAGACTTGCGGCATTCATCGCCCCTACCCCTGTTCTTTTCGCCTCCAAGCCGCGACAGGCGGCGGTCGACCTTGGCCAGAAAGGCCTTCAGGTCCTTGGGCTTGCGGTGGTTCATGTCGTGTAGCTGCAACCACGTGATCCGGCAACGCGGATGAAACAGCACCCGATAGCCGCGCGTCAGCATAGAGCGTCCCGGATCGCGGATCAGCCGCAGCCACCACCAAGGAGAGCCCGAGGTGGTGATCACCGCCAGATGGCGGATGTTCTGCAGCCTGCCGGTGGCGCGCTTCTTGGTGGCGCTGGCCACTTCGAAGGCGACGCCGGGCAGCCAGACCCGCTCCATCCAGCCCTTGAGGATGGCGGGCGGGCCGTACATCCACGTCGGATAGACCATCACCAGCGCCTCGGCCCGGCGCAGGGCCGAGACATGGCGGTCCAGTTTCGCGATCAGCCGGTCGGTATCGCTCAGGTAGTCGGCCCAATCCTCGGCAGTGAGCACGGGATCGAAGCCTTCGGCGTAGAGGTCGATCACCTCGACCTCATGCCCGGCGCGCAGCAGGCTCTCGCGCGCGGTGGCAAAGAGGGCGGCGCCATAGCTTTCGCGGCCCGGATGGGCAAAAACCATCAGCACACGCATGACGCCGCCCTCTGCCGGTCAGTTGCCTTCGGCGGCGGCTTTGATGTCCATGCCGTGGCGCTGGTTGACGAAGGAGGTGTCGGCCACTTTGGTCAGATCGACCGAGCCCTCTTCGAGGATGCCGCTGCTCACCGCCGTCTCGTAGAATTTGGCGATCCGCGCCTCGGTCAGCGCGCCAATGCCCAGATCCAGCGCGTCGCCGCTGTCGATGATGCCGAGCTTGGCCATCTGCGCCATTTCGGCGTCCAGCTTCTCGACGGTCAGATCGGGGTTGGCCTCGATGATCGCCTCGTAACCGGCGGTGTGATCGCCGTAGAGGAAGGTGTACCAGCCCTCGATCGAGGCATCGACAAAGCGCTGCACCACGTCCGGGTTCTCGTCGATCATCTGCTGGCGGGTCTCGATGGTGGTGGCGTAGGTGTTCCAGCCGTAGTCCGCCATCAGATAGGTCGCCACATCCGCGCCCTCAGCGGCAGCATAGAGCGGCTCGGCAGTGGCATAGGCCTGCTGCACCATCTTCTCGTCGCCGAGGAACTGCGCGAGGTTGTAGCCGTAGGGGCGCACCTGCTCGTCGCGGAAGCCAAAGTCCTGCACCATCCACTTCCAGTAGGAGAACTGGCCGTCCTTGCTGAGCAGGATCTCGGGCGCGGTGGCGAGGTCTTCCCAGCTCTCGTAGGCACCTTCATGGGCGATCAGCGCCTGCGGGTCCTTCTGGAAGATCGCGGCGACCACGGTGGTGGGGATGCCGTTGCGCACGTTGTCGAACGAGAGCAGCAGGTTGCCCGCCATCAGGAAGTCGAGCTTGCCCGCGATCAGCATGGGGCGGTTGTTCACCTGCGGGCCACCCTGACGGATCTCGACCTCAAGGCCGTATTTCTCGTAGGTGCCGTCCGCCAGCGCCTGATAGAAACCGCCGTGGCCGCCCTGTGCCAGCCAGTTGGTGCCGAAGACAACCTTGTCACCGGCGAAAGCGGCGGAGGCGGCCAGCGACGCGGCGAGTGCCGTCAGCGAAATTCCGAGTTTGGTCATGGTTTTTGTCCTGTTGGTGGGTCGTGTTATGCGCTGCGCGCCATGTCGGGGCGCCAGCCCCGGGTCTTGCCCGGGTTCATCAACCCGTAGGGATCGGCGCGCTTCTTGAAGTCGATCTGCGCCGTGTCGATGGTCTTCATGCCGCCATCCTCGATGGTGACCACATGCGGATCGAAGATCGTGCAGCCGTCGGCCTCCAGCTCTGCGATCAGCGCGTACATCGCGTCCTTGCCGCGGAAACGCACCAGCGGCAGGGCGAAGATTTGGATCTCGCCGTCCTGTCGCGCCATTTCGTGGTGCCAGAACATCTCGTCGCCGTAGCGGGCCATCTGGCGCATCACCAGATCGATGTCGAAGGGCCGCGGATAGGCGACCTGCAGATAGGTCCAGCCCTTGTCCACTTTCAGCGCCTGCAGCGTGGTGTGGTTCCAGCCGCACTCATAGGCGGGCTGCAGGCGGTTGGCGTGGATCTCTTCCATGGTCATGGCAAAGGAGATCGTGGCGCCCTCGGCCTCGGCCCTTGCGCGGAAACGGTCCATGTCGCTGGGCGCGACCATGGCGAAGACGGCGTCGCGATCCTCGGGGAAATAGCCCTCGAACTTACGATAGTAGGGGGCAAAGCGGCGCTCTACCGGGGTCAGCAAGTAGCAATCCAGCCCGTCCTCCTGCGCGGCGGTGGCAAAGCGCAGCGCCTTGTCGTAGCCATCAAAGAGCGCGGCGGTGTGCAGCCAGTCGGTCGAGGGGGTGAGCGCAAGGCCAACCTCCAGCACGATGCCGTTGGTGCCATAGGCGTGGTGCACCTTCTGCACATCGGCGCCGCGCAGTTCGATCACCTGCGGCTCTTCTTCGAGGGTCAGCACCTTGAGATAGGTGAGGTTCCCCTCATCGCGCAGCATCCCGTGGCGCAGCGAGCCGATGCCGCCCGAGCCGCCCGCGATGAAGCCGCCGATGGTGGCGAGGCTGCGGGTCGAGGGGTACATGGTCAGCTCCTGCCCGGTCTCGCGCGCCGCATCGTCGAGCTTGGACATGCGGATGCCCGCCTCCACATGGGCGTGGCCGGGGGTGATCTCGAGGATCCGGTTCAGCCGTGTGAGGTCGACGACCAGCCCGCCCTCGAGCGGCACGCATTGCCCGTAGTTGCCGGTGCCACCGCCGCGCAGGGTGACCGGCACCTTGTGGCGCGCGGCGGCAGCGGCGACGCGGATCACCTCGTCCTGCGTTTGCGGGATCACCACCAGTTCGGCGCGCTTGTCCTTCAGTTCGGCATCAAGGATCTGGCTGTACCAGAAGTAATCCTTGGACCGCGCTTCGAGCGCGCGTTCGTCGTCATAAAAGCGCAGCCCGTCGAGTTCCTGTCGCAGCGCGGCGAGCGCCTCGGCGTGGCGGCCCTGTGGTTCGGCCAGTTGCGTATCGGTCATGCGGGGTCTCCGGAGGTCTCGGGGATGGGGGCGCCATCGCGCCAGACGGTGCGGACCGCGCGCGGGCGGTTCAGAGCATCGTCGAGGCTGCTGGCGGCGATATGGATGAAATCGGCGGGGGCACCGGCCTTGATCTGGACGTCATGGCCGAGCCACTGCGCCGGGGTCTCGGTGACGCTGGAAAGCCAGCCTGCCGGGTCGAGATGCCCGGCGAGCACGGCCATGCGGTAGACGTCGAATAGATCGTAATCGCCCTGCGGGTAGAACGGATCGCACACGTTGTCCGAGGCCAGCATCACCGGCATCCCGGCAGCGCGCGCCTCATGCACCGGCGCAAGCCCGCGCAGCCGCGGCGTGCGGCCGGGGGTGGCGTCCTGCAAAAAGGCGTTGGTGGTCGGCAGGGTGCAAAGGGCCATCTCAGCCTCCCCTGCCCGTCCCAGCAGATCGGCGACCTCGCCCTCGGGGCGGACCGAGAGCGCACAGCAATGCCCCACAAGCACTCGGCCCGCCATGCCCCGCGCTTCGGTCTCGTGCAGGATCGCATCGAGCCCCTGCGCGTCCGGCTCCAGCCCCTCGTCCACGTGGAAGTCGAGCTGCAGGTCGTGCTTTTCGGCCAGATCGAAGACCCTGCGCAGCTTTCCGGGAATGTCGTCGTTGCGGTAGACGAAGGCACCCAGCACGGCGCCGGTCCCGGCGATCTCCTGCGCGATCCGCGCGCCGAGATCGGCAAAGGCATCGAGCGGTGTCAGCGTGGCAAGCTGCAGATCGACGCTGCCGCGCCATTCCTCGGCCAACGCGCGCAGCACCGGCAGCGCCTCGGGCATCTCCGTCTCGGTCCAGTCCACGTGGCTGCGCATCGCCTTGGTGCCATTGGCAAAGGCGCGGCGCAGCCCGCGCGCGGCACGCTGGCGCAGGTCGTTGGCGGTCCAGTTCGGCTTGTCTCCGGCCATCAGCTCGATGGCGTCATGCAGCGACTTTGGGCGGCTCGGCACGCGGGCGACGGTGAAGGTCTTGTCGAGATGCACATGCGCGTCGGCAAAGCAGGGCAGCAGCAGCCCGCCCCCCTGCGCTTCGGACGGGGCGAGCGCCGTGATCCGTGCGCCCTCCAGCGTCACGTCCCACTGCCCCTCGCGCCCGGCCAGCGCGACGCCGTTCAACGTGGTCACGCTCATCTCAGCCCTGCCGCTTGATCTCGCTCTCGTGCCAGTGACCCAGCACGGCGCGAGAGAGCCACGAGGTGGCGAGGAAGATCACAATGCCCAGCATCGACACCAAGAAAAGCGCCGCGAACATGCGGGGGATCTCGCCCCGGAAGCTGCTTTCGAGGATGCGCGAGGCCAGCCCCGTGTTCTGCCCGGCGGTGCCCGCGACGAATTCCGCCACCACGGCGCCGATCAGCGCGAGACCCCCGGCGATCTTCAGCGCGGCCATGAAATAGGGCAGCGCCGAGGGGATCAGCAGGTAGCGCAGGCGCTGCCATTTGCTGGCCTCGTAGAGGGTGAAGAGGTCGCGCAGATTGTGATCGGCGCTGCGCATGCCGATGGCGGTGTTCGACAGGATCGGGAAGAAGGCGACGATCCACGCGCAGATCAGCAGCGCCGCGAAGGTGCTGTCCACATAGATCAGGATCAGCGGCGCGATGGCCACCACCGGCGTCACCTGCAGGATCACCGCGAAGGGAAAGAGGCTGCGCTCGACGGTGCGCGAGAGCGCAAAGATCATCCCCAGCGCCACGCCCCCGATGATCGCGAGCCCCAGCGACAGCAGCGTCAGCTTGACGGTGAACCATGCGCTCGACAGCAGCGAAGGCCCGTCGGTCCAGAGCGTCTTGGCGATGAGGCTGGGCGCCGGGATCAGGTAGTGCGGGATCTCGTTATAGCGCACGAGGAATTCCCACAGCCCAAGCGCGCAGAGCAGCGCGGCGCAGGGCATGAGGATCTGCAGGTGCCGCTCGCGCCGGGCGGCGCGCAGCGCGGAGTCTTCTGCGGTGTCTTTTGCGGGGGTGGCCTGCGGGGCCATGGTCACGGGGTCAGTGGTTGAGGTCGACATCGTCCATGGTCCCTTCCAGTGCATCGGAGACGAGACGGCAGGTCTCGGCATATTCAGGCGTGGTGCGGTAGTGCGCGTCGCGGGCAGAGGCATCGGGCAGCGCCATGTCGTGCACCACGCGGCCCGGACGCGGCGCCATCACCACGACGCGGCTCGACAGGTAGACGCTCTCGAACACCGAATGGGTCACGAAGATCACCGTCAGCCCGTTGCGCCGCCAGAGGTTCAGCACGTCGTTGTTGAGCTTGAAGCGGGTCATCTCGTCGAGCGCCGCGAAGGGCTCGTCCATCAGCAGCAGCTTCGGTTTGGTGACCATGGCGCGGGCGATCGAGACGCGCATCTTCATGCCACCCGACAGCTCGCGCGGGTAGCTCTCGGCGAATTTCGCCAGCCCGACCATCTCCAGCGCCTCGGTCACCTGCGCTGCGGCCTCGCGGCGGCCGAGCCCGCGCAGCTTCAGCGGCAGATAGACATTGTCGAAGACCGTGGCCCAAGGCATCAGCGTCGGCTCTTGGAAAACGAAGCTGACATCGCCGCCCTGCACGCCCTCTCCGGGGGCGTGGCCGTTCACGGTGATCTGGCCCGAGGACGGTGCCAGCAGCCCCGAGATCATCCGCAGCGCCGTCGACTTGCCGCAGCCCGAGGGCCCGAGAAGACTGACGAACTCGCCTTGCCGGATGGTGAGGTCCATGTCCTGCAGCGCCAGCGTGCCATTGTCGAAACGCTTGAAGACATGAGACATCTCGATCTGTGCGGCAGCCTGCACAGAGGGGGTGGCGGAGGTGTCGAGGGGCATGGCGGGCTCCTTACCAATCGGGATGCGCATCAAGGCGCGACAGCGGCGCGCGGTCGATCTCGTCGAAGATCCGGGTGAGCTGTGTCACCGCGTGATCGAGCGTCGCCTCGCCTTTTTCGGCGCTGGCGAGATGTGCCTCGCCGCAGGCTCCTGCGCTACTGAGATCCTGCGTCAGCCACGCCGGTTTTGCCGGTCCGGGCAGCGCGATCGAAGGGGTCTCCTGCGCCCAGACCTCTGCCTGAGAGGGGAAATCACGGGCCTGCGACATGTCGACGTTCGCAGGATCCAGCGTCAGCATCACCGAGGTTTCCATATCGCCCGCGTGAATGCCGTGGCGGCGTTCGCGCTCGGAATAGACCCCCTCGGGCATGCCGGCGGCGAACCAACTCAGCGCAAAGGCCATCATCTGGTGTTTCTCGCGCAGCTCGCGGGCGACGATGTCCATGGCGGGAATGTTGCCGCCGTGCCCGTTGAGCAGGACGATCTTGCGCACGCCCGAGCGCGCGACGCAGGCGCCGATCTCGGTCCATGCGCGCAGCAGCGTCTCGGCCGAAAGCGTCAGACTGCCGGGAAAGGCGCTGTGCTCATTGCTCTTGGTGATTGCTTGCGTGGGCAGGAAGACGACCGGGCTGGTCTCCGGCAGCGTCTCGGCGAGACGCGAGACCACGCCGTTCACCGTGCAGCTGTCGACCGACATGGGCAGATGCGGGCCGTGCTGTTCGATGGCGCCCAGAGGCAGCACCGCGATCAGCTTCTCGCGTTCGAGCGCGGCAAACTCGCGGCTGCTGTAATCGGCCCAGTATCGTTTCATGCGTGCCCCTTCATCTGTCTGCCCAGTGTGCTTGCCCGGTGTGCTTGCCTGCGCTGCTCTATGTCGGTTCATAGCAAGTGATCAAACCATTTGGTATGAAAATGCCGGTTGCCGCAACGGCGCAGCGGCGGCTTGGCTGTGCCATGGGCAAAAGATGCATCGAAATTGTGCAAAACCCGGGCGCGTCGCGTGGTTCCACAGGGCGGGGTGCGACAGGATCAGCCGAATCGAGCCGTGGAAAGGCTGGATGGGGCGGTACGAAGACCCATTGCTTGACTAAACTACTCAGGAAAGGCTATTGCGGGGTGACCCTATGGACCTGTCGGCCCGTGCAGGATCCTCTCCACGACGCTCCGCGGGGTTCCGGCCCAGCCCGGCCCCCACCCTTCTCCGATGCAGGCCGCCATGACCTTCATGCCTCGCATGACCTCTCAGACCCGAGCCATCCACCCACTGCGCCCCCTGCGCTGGCGGCGCTGGGGCGGTGCGATCGCCGATGTCTGGCATGTGCGGGGCGAGGCGGGCGGAGGCGGCTTCTACAGCTCTCCCGATCCGCGGCTGGTGGTTTTTCTCGGCGCTTCGGACAGCGCGCTGCGCTTGCGCACCGGCCCGGATGCGGCGTGGATGGAAGGGATCGCCGCCTTCTATATTCCAGCGGGAATGCCGCTCTGGAGCGAACTGACCGAGGGGCGGGACTATGCGCATCTGGATCTGCATCTGGAGGCGGGTCCCTTGGCGCAGCGGCTGCGCGCCCCCGGTGGCGGGTCGCAGATGGAACGCGCGCATTTCCTCTCCGGCGGCACCCGCGCTGCGGCGCTGGCGGCGATGCTGGCGGATGAGGTGCAAGCCCCTGCCCGGCCCGAGATGATGCTCGACGGGCTGCTGTCGGCCCTGCTTTGCGAAGTGCTCGACCTTGGCGTCACCGAGCAGGCCCCGCGCCGCGGCGGCCTTGCGCCGCATGTGATCCGCGATCTGCGCAGCCATGCCGTCGCCGCGCTGCACCGGCGGATCGAGGTCGCGGAACTGGCGGAACTCGCGGGCCTGTCGGAAAGCTGGCTGACCCGCGCCTTCAAGCAAAGCCTCGGCACCACCCCGCAACGCTGGCTGACGCAATTGCGGCTGGAGGCGGCGATGGCGCTGATGACCGACAGCCCCATGCCGCTTGCCGAGATCGCCGCCGAAGTGGGCTTTGCCGATCAGGCGCATCTCACCCGTGCCTTCCGCAGCGCCCATGGCGAGACGCCCGGAGCATGGCGGCGGGCGCGTTTGAGCGCGATTTCGTCAAATCACGGCGGTCTGGTTCAAGCGGGCGATGATTTCCCGAGTTAAATGCTCGGAAAATCAAAACAGACATCCGTATCTTGGGACGAGACATGACCAGCACCCCCCGCCTGTCCTTTATGGCCAGCGCCAGCCTGATCGCCATTGCCGGCGCGGCGCAGGCGCAATCCACCGCAGACCTCTTCGATCTCGGCGAGATCGTTCTTGAAGGCGAATATGATCCCTCGGACCCGGTGCCGGGCTATGTCGCAACCACCGCGCAGACCGCCACCAAGACCGGCACGCCGATCCTCGAGACACCGCAGTCGATCTCGGTGATCACCGGCGAGCAGATCGAGGATCAGGGCGCCACCACTCTGGGCGACACGCTGGGCTACACCTCGGGCCTGCTGGCGCAGCCCTATGGCACCGACCCGCGCTTCGATTCGCCGACCATCCGCGGCTTTGACGGCAGCAACGCGCAATATCTCAACGGCCTGCGGCTGCTGCGCGACTTCGGGGCGCCTGCCTTCGAGATCTATTCTCTGGAGCGTGTCGAAGTGCTGAAGGGCCCGGCCTCGGTGCTTTATGGTGCTGGCATCCCCGGCGGCGTGATCAACCAGATCCAGAAGCGCGCGCAGTTCCTCAGCTTCGGCGAGGTCGGCGTTGGTCTCGGCGATCCCAAGGCGACCGAAGGCTTCATCGATTACAACCACGCCTTCAGCGACACCTTCGCCGCCCGCGTCACCGCCGTGGCGCGCGACAGCGAGGAAGACGTCGAGGACCTGGAAAATTCCCGCAAGTACCTCGGGCTTGCCACCCGCTGGGAGCCGACCGAAGGCACCTCGCTGCAGGTCCTCGGCTCGTGGCTGAAGGACAGCCCGATCACCCCGGCCGGTGTGCCCTATGATCTGATCGGCGATGCCGACGATGAAGACCTGCGCGAGTTCTACGCGGGCGACAGCAGCGACGACGAAAGCGAGCGTGAGACGCTCAACCTCGGCTTCGAGCTAAATCAGGAACTGAGTGCAAACTGGGATCTGGACGTCAATTTCCGCTACCAGAAGTTCGACTGGGACTACACGGGCTTTTACGTCAACAACGGCGTGACCGACGGCGACACCATCACGCGCGGCGCCAATATCACCTCCGAGGACAGCTTCACCCAGAACCTCGACGCGCGGATCACCGGCACCGTCGACACCGGCCCTGTCGCGCATACGCTGCTCTTTGGCATGGACCTGCGCCGCTACGGCATCAAGGACTCCACCGGCTTTGCCTTTGCCGACGACATCAGCTTCTCGAACCCGTCGTACAATGGCGCGAACCTTTCTGATGCGTGGTACGTCGAGACCAACGACCTGACGCTCGAGCAATTCGGCATCTACGCGCAGGACGAGATGGCCTTTGGCAACTGGCGCGCATCGCTGGCGCTGCGCCACGACTGGTCCAGCCAGGAAGGCACCAGCACGATCTACAGCGCCTATGCCTCGCCGACGACCTCGAGCACCAAGATTGATCAGGACGACGAGGCCACCACTGGCCGCGCGGGTCTGAGCTATGTCTTCGCCAATGGCGTCGCGCCCTACGTCAGCTATGCCACCTCTTTTGATCCCGAGATCGGGGCGGACAACAGCGGCAACACCTACGAGCCGACCAAGGGCGAGCAGTGGGAACTAGGCGTGAAATACCAGCCGCTCGGCTTCAACGGCTTCTTCAGCGCGGCGATCTATGACCTCAAGCAGACCAACCTGCTGACCGCGACGACCGACGCAAACGGCGTGGGCGACTACAACCAGATCGGCGAGGCGCGCTCGCAGGGGCTGGAACTGGAAGGCTCGGTTGACCTCGACAACGGCTGGAACCTCCGCGGTGCCTATAGCTGGAACCTCGCCGAACAGACCGAGGGCGACAACGAGGGCAACGATCTGCCGAACGCGCCGATGCACAATGCCAGCCTCTGGGCCAACTACAGCTTTGCGCCCGATACGGTGCTGGCGGGCCTGACCGTTGGCGGTGGTGCGCGCTACATCGGCGAGCGCTACGGCGATGCGGCCAACACCTACCATATGGAAGATGTCACGCTGCTCGATCTGCAGGCGGCCTATGCGATCACCGAGGACATGCAGGTCTCGGTCAACGTCAGCAACCTGACCGACGAGGCCTATGTGGCCAACTGCGGCTCTTTCGGGTGCTACTATGGCGACGGCCGCACGGTGCAGGCGCGCCTGACCTACAAATGGTGATCCGCGCCAGCTGACACTTCGGGGCGCCGCACGACAGGTGCGGCGCCTTTTGCCGTAGAAAGACCATACCGCCTCAGGAGACAGCCGGATGCTTCGCCAGTTCTTCGCCTACTATCGCCCCCATATGCGCCTGTTCTGGCTCGACTTCGGCTCAGCCGTCGCCTCGGGCCTGCTGGAACTGGCTTTCCCGCTGGCCATCGCGGGCTTCATCGACCACCTGCTGCCGGGGGGCGACTGGACGCTGACCATTCTGGCGGCGATCGGGCTGGTGCTGGTCTATCTGGTCAACGCCGGGCTGATGATCGTGGTCACCTACTGGGGTCACAAGCTGGGCATCAACATCGAGACCGAGATGCGCAGCCGCGCCTTCGCCCATCTCACCAAGCTCAGTTGGCGTTGGTACGACCGCGCCGAGACCGGCAAGCTGGTGGCGCGGGTGACCCGCGACCTCGAAGAGATCGGCGAGGTCGCCCACCACGGCCCCGAGGACCTCTTTATCGCGATCATGACCTTCGCCGGGGCCTTTGGCCTGATGGCGTGGATCCATCTGCCGCTGGCGCTGATGACGCTGGTGATCGTGCCGGTGATGGTCTGGCTGGTGGCGGTCTACGGCGGGCGCATGACCCGCGCGTGGCAAGAGATCTATGGCAGGGTCGGCGCCTTCAACGTGCGTCTGGAAGAAAGCCTTGGCGGGATCCGGGTGGTGCAGGCCTTCTCGAACGAGCCGCATGAGCGCGCGCTTTTCGAAGAGGACAACCGGCGCTACCGCGAAACCAAGCTCGACGCGTACCGTGTCATGGCCAAGCTCACCGCCCTGCATTACGGCGGCATGCGGCTGGTGCAGGTGGTGGTGATGGTGGCGGGCGCGGGCTTCGTCTTTAACGGCTCGCTCAGCGAGGGCGGCTTTGTCGGCTTCCTGCTGCTGGTCAACGTCTTCTTCCGCCCGCTGGAGAAGATCGCCGCGGTGATGGAAACCTACCCGCGCGGCATCGCGGGCTTCCGCCGCTACACCGAACTGCTGGAAACCGAGGCCGATATCGCCGACGCGCCCGACGCGCAGGAAGCCCCGAAATTTCGCGGCGAAATCACCTTCGATCAGGTCAGCTTTGCCTATGACGGTGCGCGCGGGGTGCTGCATGATGTCTCGCTCGACATCCACCCCGGCGAGACCGTGGCGCTGGTCGGCCCGTCGGGCGCGGGCAAGTCGAGCCTGATGGCGCTGCTGCCACGGTTCTACGAACCCACTGGCGGCGAGATCCGCATCGACGGTGTGCCGGTCCACAAGATGACCCTCGCCTCGCTGCGCAGCCAGATCGGGCTGGTCTCGCAGGATGTCTTTCTGTTCGGCGGAACGCTGCGCGACAATATCGCCTACGGCAAACTCGGCGCGAGCGAAGAGGACATCCTCGCCGCCGTGGCCCATGCCCAGCTTGGCCCGCTGGTCGAGTCCCTGCCCAAAGGGCTCGATACGGTGGTGGGCGAGCGCGGCGTGATGCTGTCGGGCGGCCAGCGCCAGCGGGTGGCCATCGCGCGGGTCTTCCTGAAGAACCCGCCGATCCTGCTGCTCGACGAGGCGACCTCGGCGCTCGACCGGACAACCGAACGCGAGGTGCAGGCGGCGCTGTCTCGGCTCGCGGTCGGGCGGACCACGCTGGTCATCGCGCACCGGCTCAATACCGTGCGCGACGCGGATCATATCGTGGTGCTGGAGCGGGGCCGTGTGGTCGAGCGCGGCAAGCACGAGGCGCTGATCGAGGCGAAAGCGGCCTATTACGAACTGGCTAGCTGATCGCGAGCCCAGCAAAAAGCGCCGACCCACATGCGTGAGCCGGCGCTTTTCACGAGGGAAACCCGTTCAGAGTTTGATGTCGTCGAGCCGCTGGTCGCCCGGCAGCTTGGAACGCTCGAGGATGATCTGCGAGATCGCCCGCGCCCGCACCGGGTTCAGCGCGGCAAGGATCGGCGCGGCGTCGCGCTCGTTCATCGTGCCCAGCACCATGACCGAAACCTCGATGTCGAGATCGTCCATGATCACCGCCGCATCCTTGGGCTTCATGTTCCGGTAGAGCGCCACCAGCCGGTCCACATCCGAGGTATGCGCGGCCTTCACCTTCTCCAGCAGACCATCGAGTTCGACCTTCAGATCGGCCAGCCGCTGCTGTTCGACCTCCAGCGTCTCGGACGCGAGATCGAGCTCGGCTTCGCGGGCGTCGTTGCGCTCTTTTTGGGAGACCAGAAGCGCACGTTCTTCGCGGATCTCGGCCAGCAGTTCCTCGGGGCCGTCTTCGCATTGCAGCGGCGCGTCGCTGGCGGCGCTGACCTTGGGTTTGGCAGCGGGTTCCGGCTCTTCGCTGGCCGCAGCCGCCGCCGCGCCGACAAAGAGCGTCTGCTCGGGTTTGGGCGGCGTGTCGGTGAGCAGCGCCAGTTTCGGCTGTTCAGCCAGCGTCAGGGCGATCTTCGAGACCACCGCGACCGCAAGGCCGATCATGACGAAGGATATCGGTCGCATTGGCATCAGGCCTCGCGGTTGCGCACGGTCTCGAAGAAACCGCGCACCAGTTCGGATTTGCCCGACACAGACGCCGTGCCATTGGGGCGCGACGGCCGCTCACGGGTGGTGCGGAAGGAGGGCGCCTCGTCGCGGGACACCTCGGGTTCACGCTGCCGGCGCGCGCGCTGGTCGGCGACCTGCTCGCCCGCGCTGCGCAGGGCCGTGACCGTGCTTTCGGATTTGTCCACCGCGGCCGAGAAACTGCCGATCATCGGCTCGAGGTCCTTGAGCGCCGCCATCAGCACCCGCACCCGGCGGTCAACGACCCACGCATAGGTGAGCGTTCCGACGAGCAGCACCAGAATGGCAATGTCAATCAAGAAGGACATCTGGCAATTCCTCTTCTTCGTACAATTTATCAGAAACTTTGAGGGCGATTTTGCCGTTCTTCCGGCGCCCCACTTCGGCCTTCGCGATATCCTTGCCGATCACCGAAATGGTGACCGGGTCATCCACCTGCATCCCCAGATCGAGCACCTGCCCCGGCATCCACGACAGCACGTCGCGCAGCGGCATCACCGCCTGCCCCAGCACCGCCGAGACCGGGATCGCCGTGGTGCCCAGCTTCTCGGTGAGCTTCAGGCGCCAGCCCGTGTCGCCGCCAAGCTGGCCCCCGGTGAAGTTCTGCGACAGCACGTCGCCGACGCTGTCGAAGGCGGTGTTGGGCAGCAGGAAGACCATCTCGCTCACCCGGTCCTCGATGTTGAGGCTGAGCACCGCGCGCGCGCAGGAACTGGTCGGCGGCGCCAGAAGCAGCGCCTTGGGATTGGTCTCGAGGTGGCTGACCTCGAACTTTACGGGCGTGACCTTCTCGAAGGCCGACGAAAGCTCGCCCAGCGTCTGCTCGCAAAAGCTCTTGCCGACGCGCTTTTCGATCCCGGTGAAACTGCGGGCGCTGCGCGGGCTTTCCGGCACGGTGCGTCCGCCGAAGGTAATCTCCAGAACCGAATAGAGCAGATCGGGGCGCATGACCGCGGCGATCGTGCCGTTCCAGTCAAAGGCCTCGGTGACGGCGATCAGCGAGGGGTCGGGCAGCGCGTCGATGGCGTCCTGACAGGTCAGATAGTCGACCTGTTTGAGCGTCACATCAACCATCGCACCGAGGTAGCTTTTCAGCACCTGCGCCAGCGACAGGGCAAAGCGGTCAAAGACCACCTCGAGCATGGGCAGCCGGGTGTAAGATCGTTTCGCGCGCTCGACGATCAGTTCTTCGACCGCCCGTGTGTCGATGGTGATTTCGCTGTGCTCGGTCATTGGATGATGAGATCCGCGATGAGGAATTCCTGCGGTGCGTCGCTGCCGGTGATCGCCCGCGCCCGGCGCAGCAGCTCGGCCTTCAGCTTCGCCAGCCCGATCGAGCCCTGCAGATCGCTTTCGTTGAGCTGCCGCAGATAGTCCTGAAAGCTGTCACGCATGAAGAGTTGGCGGCTTTCGATCTTCTCGGATCCTGCGATGCGCGAGTCGTAGACGATG
This sequence comes from Salipiger sp. PrR002, assembly GCF_010500775.1. Classification (NCBI taxonomy): domain Bacteria; kingdom Pseudomonadati; phylum Pseudomonadota; class Alphaproteobacteria; order Rhodobacterales; family Roseobacteraceae; genus Salipiger; species Salipiger sp. PrR002. The sequence continues at coordinate 76,491 of NZ_JAAGOU010000017.1, read as the reverse complement.
GCGAGGTTGAGCTTCAGGAACCGCGTGGTCTGCCGCCCGGTGGCCGTGGTCGCGGTGATGTTGACGATGATCTCTTGAAACGGCAGCACGACAATATGCTCATCGGTGCTGACGCTCTGCGCCCCGGGGCCCTGCGGCGCGCCATGCGCGTCGGTGCCGCCATGTGCCTCGTCAGGAACGGCTGCGGGGGGCTCTCCGGTGATCAGCGACATCAGCTGCCCCGGACCGGCCGAGGCCAGAAGGCCGATCAGCAGGGCCAGCGTACAGGCAAGCGCAACGGCGAGCCCGATGATGAGCTTGCCCCTCTTGGAGCCGCCGCCGGCACCATTTTCCGTTGTTGTCGCGTCAGCCATGAACCGTCATCGGCAGTGGTGGTTAATCTTGTAATATTATGGTCCGGATCTTCGCGTTAAGCAAGCAGAACCTCCGGTATAGTTCTTGATGATCAAGAACAGTTGTGTTTATTCTTGCTGTGGGTGACAGGGCAGGACAACGAGACACGTGCAGGCGCTACTGGAAAATCTGAAATCGCTGGGCTGGAAGCGCCTGTCGGTGCTGGGCGGAACGGGCCTAGCGCTTGTTGTTGCGCTGTTTTTCGGCCTGTCGGTTGCGACCACGCCCGAATATGTCTCGCTCTACCGCGATCTCAATCCGGCGGATGCGGCCCGCATCGTCGACTCACTCGACGCCGCGGGCATCCGCAGCCGCACCGACACCGCAGGCACCGCCGTCAGCGTTCCCGCCGAAGAAATGGCGCGCGCCCGTATGGAGCTTGCCTCGCTTGGCCTGCCCAGCGAGGGCACGCCGGGCTGGGAGCTCTTCGACGAGCAGAGCGGGCTCGGCATGAACAGTTTCATGCAGCGTGTGAACCGGATGCGCGCGATGGAGGGCGAGTTGGCCCGCTCGATCCAGACCATCGACGGGGTCGAGGCCGCGCGGGTTCACCTCGTGCTGCCCGAGCGCGAGCCCTTCACCCGCGAGCGCCCCACGCCGTCGGCCTCGGTGATCGTGCGCGGCTCGCGGCAGATCGGCATGAAGCAAGCCCATGCGATTCGCTCTCTGGTTGCATCCGCCGTGCCCGATCTCGCCCCGGCGCAAGTCACCGTGCTCTCGGCCTCGGGCGAGACGATCCTTGCGGATGATGGCGAGGCGGGCAGCGAGGCGTCGCTGCAATCGGCGCGGGCGCAGATCGAGGACCGGCTGAGCCAGCGCATCAATCAGATCCTCTCGGCCCGGGTCGGCGCGGGCAACGCGCGGGTCACCGTTAGTGTCGATCTCACCAGCGAACGGCAGGTCGTGCGCGAGCAAAGCTATGATCCCGATCAGCGGGTGGTGCGCTCGACCGAAACCCGAGAAGAGGTGACGCAGGACCAGCGCGCCGCAAGCGGTGAGGTCGGTGTCGCCGATGACGTGCCCGCCGCTCTGGCCGACGCGGTGCCCGGCGGCAACACCAACAGCTCGAACACCAACAATGAGATCGTCAACTACGAGATCGGCGGCAAGCAGGTCGAGACTGTGCGCGAACCCGGCGACGTCGAGCGCATGTCGGTGGCGGTGCTGGTCAACGGCATCTACAACGTGCAGCCCGACGGGTCGGTGGAATACGAAGAGCGCAGCGCCGAAGAACTGGACCGGCTCGAAGCCCTTGTGCAAAGCGCCATGGGCTTTGACGAGGCGCGCGGCGACAGCATCGAGGTGGTGAGCCTGCGCTTCATGGATTACTCGATGGACGTGGGAGAGCCGGTTTCGCGCAGCTTCACACAGATCCTGTCCGAGAATATCGGCACCATCCTGCGCGGGCTCTTTGCGCTGGCGCTTGTGGCCGCTGTGCTGATCCTCGGGGTGCGCCCGGCGCTGAACCGCCTGATGGTCGCCAACGAGGGTGAGGGCGAGGCCGCTGGCGGCCTTCCGGCCCCTGCCGCCGCCCCTGCCCTGCCGGGCGCTCAGGGCGCTCAGGGGCAGATCGGTCAGAGCAACGTCACCCACATTCATTCGGCGCAGCAGGGCGGCAATCGTGACGAGACGGTCTATCACAGCGGCACCGTGCTCGACCCGCTGCCCGACGGGTCCGACGAGATGGTGGCCGTGGCCTCGGTGCAGGGCGGCGTGCAGCGCGGCTGGATCAACACCGTGGGCGAGCTGATCGAACGTGAGCCCGAAGACGCGATCAAAGTGGTGAAGAGCTGGCTGGCAGAAGGGTCCGCGACATGAGCTTCATCTTCGACCGCAATTTCGATGCCGAGGCAGAGGCCGCCGCGCGCGGCCAGCAGATCCGCGCCGGGGCGATCTACACCCGCGCCGAATTCGACGCGGCGGTGGCCAAGGCCCATGCCGAAGGGCTCGAGGCCGGGCTGTCGCAGGGCCGCGACGAAGCCTCTCAGGCGGCGCAGCAAAGCGCCAGCGCCCGTCAGGTGAGCGCGCTCGAAGCGGTCGCTCCGGCGCTGCAGGCACTGTTTGCCGATGCCGACGCGCATCACGCCGTGCTGGAAGCGCAGATGGTTGGCTTTGCCCTGTCGGTGCTGCGGCAGGTGGCCCCTGCGGCCAGCGCGGCGCTGTCTGAGGCGGAGGCCACGCAGGAAGCCCGCAGCGCGGTGCGCATGGCGCTTGGCGCGGCGGAGCTGAAGCTGTGGTTCGCCCCCGAGGCTACGGAACGCGCCAGCGCCGAGGTGCATCGGATCGCCCGGCAGTCGGGCTTTGGCGGGCGTCTGGAAGTGAAATCCGATCCCTCTCTCGCCGCCGGTGACGTGCGGGCGGAATGGGACCACGGCGTGATGAGCTACAGTTTCAACGACATCTGTCAGCGGATCCTCGGCGCGCTCGAGGACAGCAAGGCGCGGATCGACGCTGCCATCGGGCAGGATCAGGCAGGAGAATAAGAGATGGCTGACGAGGCAGAGACCAAGCAGGAAGAGATCGGCGCCGAGGCAGCGCCCAAACCCGCGCCGGGCAAGGCGGACAGTCAGGGCATCGACGCGATGCTCAACGTCGGGCTGAATGTGCAGATCGTGCTGGGCCAGACCCGGATGCCGATCGCGCAGCTGCTCAAGCTCAGCCGGGGCTCGATCATCGAGCTCGACAAGAGCATCGGCCAGCCGGTCGAGGTGATGATCAACGAGCGCCTCGTGGCGCGCGGTGATCTGGTGCGGCTGCCGGACGACCGGCTTGGGGTCTCGCTGATCGAGATCGTCAAGGATTACGTGTCCGAAGAATGACCCAGCGATGCGGCCAGCTTGGAACGGTGCTGACCTGCCTGCTTCTGGCGGCGGGGCTGTTTCTTGCGGCTGCGGGCTCTGTGCACGCGCAATCGGCTGGCTCGGACCTTCTGGGCGCGATCGGGGATGCGCTGAGTTCCTCCCCGGCGGGCTCGGACGAGCGGGCAACGCTGTCGGGACGGATCATCCAGCTGATCGCGGCGATGACCGTACTGTCGCTGGCGCCGGGCCTTCTGGTGATCATGACCAGCTTCACCCGCTTCGTGATCGTTTTTTCCATGCTGCGCTCGGCGCTCGGCCTCAACCAGACGCCGCCCAATATGGTGCTGACCGCCATGGCGCTGTTCATGACCTTCTTTGTCATGCAGCCGGTGTTCGAGGACGCGTGGGACGGCGGCGTGCGGCCGCTGATGGAGAACTCGATCACCGAAGAGCAGGCGCTGGAGCGGATCGGCGCGCCCTTCAAGACCTTCATGTACGTCAACACGCGCGAGAAGGATCTGGCGCTGTTTCATGACTACGCCGCGCGCAGCGACGCCGGCGGCGCAGCGGTGGAGCCGGGTCCGGTGCCTACGACGCCCGAGGCGGTCGGCTGGCGCGAACTTGTCCCCTCTTTCATGATCTCTGAACTGCGGCGGGCCTTCTCGATCGGCTTTCTGATCTACCTGCCGTTTCTGGTGATTGACCTGATCGTCGCCTCTGTGCTGATGAGCGCGGGCATGATGATGCTGCCGCCGGTGCTGATCTCGCTGCCGTTCAAGGTGATCTTCTTCGTGCTGATCGACGGCTGGTACATGCTGGCCGGAAGTTTGATGGAAAGCTATTTGCCCCTCGCTGGTGGGGGATAAACCTATGATTGGAGCCTCCTGATGGCTGCTGCGAACGTGCAACGCACCACCACCTCCGACCCTGCCCCGACGCGGCGCAAGCTGTCGGGCCCGCAGAAGGCCGCGATCCTGTTCCTTTGTCTGGGCGAAAAGCGCGGCTCTGCCCTGATGCAGCAGCTCGACGACGACGAGATCCAGCGCGTGACCCGCGCCATGTCGGGCCTTGGCTCGATCTCCTCCGAGACGGTCGAGCAGGTGCTGAGCGATTTCGTCGAGGGGATGACCAACGGCGGCGGGGTCGTCGGCTCCTTCGCGGTGGCCGAGAACCTGCTCCGCTCGCTGCTGCCCGGCGATCAGGTCGAGGGCATCCTCAAGGACATCCGCGGCCCGCTCAAGGAGCGGGACCTCTGGGCGCGCTTCAGCGGGCTGTCCGAGAATGTCATCGCCAACTACCTCAAGGGCGAGCACGAACAGACCGTCGCGGCGATCCTGACCAATGTGCGCACGGATGTGACCGCGAAAGTGCTGCCGCTCCTTGGGCCGGAGAAGATGAACTCCGTGGTCGAGCGGATGATCCGCATGGAAGCGGTGCCGCACCATATGATGCGGCAGATCGAGGAGTCGCTGCAGAGCGACATCATCAACGCCGGGGCCCAGCCGACCGCGACCGAGCAGCACCAGCGGATGGCCGATCTGTTCAACAAGCTCGACCGGGGTGCCTTCGACGCGATGGCTCCCGCGCTCGAGGCCACGATCCCCGATGCGTTCATGGCCATCAAGGCCAAGATGTTCACCTTCGAAGACCTCGTGAAGCTCGAGCCGATGGATCTTGCGCGGATCATGCGCGGTGTGCCCGGCAACACGCTGCCCACCGCGCTGCGCGGTGCCAGTCAGGACGCGCGCGATGCCTTCCTCAACGCTCTGCCGGGGCGCTCGCGGGATATGCTGGTCGAAGAGATGGAGAGCATGGGGCCGGTGCGCCGCCGCGACGTGAACGCGGCGCAGACCCTGATGCTCGACTATGCGCGCCAACTGGCGGACGAGGATCAAATCCGTCTGCCGATCGGCGACGACGAAGACGAGGTTTACTGATCCGCGTCATTCCGAGAGAGCGGGTCCGGGACCAGCGCCGGGCCCGGCTTTGCGTCAGCGCAGTTTGTAGCCGCTGAACCCTTGGATGCTTTCGATGTCGATGGTCACCGGCACGAAGCTGCCCGAGCTGTTGCTTATGGTGCTGCTCATCAGCTGAACCGCTGCGTTGGTCGAGCTCAGGTCGGCGTTGGCGTCGGTGATCGCCACGTATTTCTGCACGAGGCTTTCCACGTAATCCGCATCGCCCAGCCGGTCGATGTCGATGCGCCGCGCGATCAGCGCCGCCTGTTTGTCGATATCACCGCTGGCGATCTCGTCGGGCAGGCCAAGCGCGGTGCGGACAAACTCGGCCAAATCCTCATCTGCAAGGATCTCATAGGCGCTGGTCACCTCTGCGGCCTTGCGGCGGAACTCCAGCAGCGTGCCGAGCGCCTCATTGTCGTCCGCCTTCGAGTTCACATAGGTGGTGTCCACATAGGCCGCGACGATGGTCGCCTTCCAGTCGTCGTCGACGGTGTTGAGGTTCGCCATGCCGTCTTCGCTGAAGCCCATGGCGTTGTAGAAGGTCTCGAAGCGGTCATCGGTGAGCCGGTTCACCAGCGCCTCGTCGTCTTCGATGTTGCTCTTGAGAACCTTCTCCATCATCGCCTTGCCGAAGATCTGATCCTCGAGGTCATAGGCTTTCATGACAAAGCTGTAGAGTTTGTAATCGTCCATCAGATCGTCGACGGTTTCGACGTTCTCGATGTTTTCCATGAAGTATTCGATCGCGCGCTGATGTTCCGCCTCGCTCTCGATCATCTCCTTTTCCTTGTCTTCCGTCTTGTCGATGATGCGGAGAGCAAGGCTGGTGGACAGGCCGTAAACCGAAATCATGTGGAGATCCTCGTTTGATCACCGGCCGAAACTTCGCTGCCCGGCGGCGGGCCGAGCACTTCGTCTTCGCGTTTGATCAGGGGGCGGAGCTGGCGCAGGGCGGCGAAATATTCGCTCTGGCTGACGTTGTTGGCGGCTTCGAACACATGGCTGCGCAACTCGGTGCCAAAGGCTGTGGCCAGTTTGGCCAGCTGCTGCTGCGCGGCACTGGCGAGTTTGTCGCGGCGTTCGGGATAGATCAGCGCGCTCTGGATAAGGAAATAGGCGGCGCGCACCGGAGTGGCGGCGGCCTCCGGTTTCAGAAGGTCGGTCTCACGGATGATGTCGGCGCGGTTTTCGATGGTCAGCGTGCTCTTGCGCCCGCCGTTCCGCATCATGCAGCCGTTTACGACAATCCGTTCATACGGTTTTAGCGTAAGGTTGAGCGCCATCTTGATCCACCCCTGACACGGCCGGACGCGCGGCAGAGAGCCCGGCAAGAATACTGTGGTTCACATCTATCAGGGCTGCGAGCCCCTCGCCACCTCCGATCACCGCGCCGCAGGTGCGGTCGGCCCAGAGCGAGATCGACAGAAGGTTCGCGCGCAGCGCCTCGGGCAGCGCGTTGCGGTTGCTGGACAGATCGTCGCGCAGCTGACCCCAGAGCTTGCGGTTCTGGGCGACGGCCTCGCGCAGGCCATCGGCGAGGATGGCGTGGCGTGCAGATCGGTCCTTTGCGGCGGACCAACTGTCGCGGTGCAGTTCCATGGCGCCAGTGATGCGCGAGAAGACCCGGGCTTCGATCTGGCGCGGCGACTCGCTTTCGCGGATCGTGCGTTTGTATGCGGAGATGCTCATTCCGTTCCTGCCTTTGCTCCCCCGACGATATGCGGGGTGACCTGTAAGCCGGGCCCGGTTTGTCCGATGCTCCGACGGAAAGGGGGCGCCTGTGGCGCCCCCTCATTATGCCATCAGAAGTTGTGTCACTTCCAGAGAAATTACTGGAACAGCGACAGAATATTCTGCGGCGAGGAGTTGGCGATCGACAGCGACTGCGTGGCCAGCTGTTGCTGAACCTGCAGAGCCTGAAGCCGTGCCGCTTCCTCTTCCATGTCCGCGTCGATCATCGCGCCGATGCCGCTGTCGATGTTGTCGACAACCGCCGTCAGGAATTCCTGCTGGTTCTCGATCGACTGCTCGGACTGGCCAAGCTTGGTTGCGATATCGGTGGTCAGACCCAGCACGCTTTCTGCCGAGGACAGAGCGCCGGCGAGGAAGGCCGCGCCAGTTGCCGAGTTGTCGGCGGCTGCTGCGAAGCCGGTGGCCAGCGTCTTGAAGCCGTCAACGAGGCTCGCGAGGTCATGCTCGGAGACCGAGATGGTCGTGGTGCCGAAGGTGCCACCCGCGCGGCTGATGCCGGTCACGACGTCACGCGATCCGCTGGCGGTCGTGAAGTTGGTCGAAAGGCTCAGCACGCCAGTGGTCGCCACGACGGCGGCACCGGTGATTGCGGCCGTGCCGTAGTCGCCAGCGGCCAGCATGTCGTCGCCGTTGAAGGTCGACTGGCTGAGCGTGGTTTCCATTTGCTTGACCAGCTCGTTGAGATCGTTCTCGATCTCGGTCTGGCCGCCTTCGGCGCCCTGCGCGAAGGAGATTTTGTCGAGGAACTGCTGAGCAAGGTCCTGGATCGTTTCGGCGCCGAGGCGCGCGGTGGCGACCGAGTTCTTGGTCAGGGTCAGACCTTCGTTGATCGACGAGTAGGCCGAGCTGTCGCCCTGCATGGTCTCGGAGATCGAGAAGTAGGCAGCGTTGTCTTTGCCCGACTCAACTTTGAGGCCGGTCGAGATGCGGCTTTGGGTGGACTCGAGGTCCTTGTTGATGCTGCGCAGCGTCGACAGCGCGTTCATCGCGCTTGTGTTGGTATTGATGGAAGACATTGTATCTGCTCCGATTTCTATCGTTGTTCTTCGCCTTTCTGGCGAAAACGGTCCTGCCGTGCGGTCACCGTATCACGTGAGATTGGAGCAAGGAGTTAAAGCAAAGTTAACGCTACACCGAGTGGTCGTAGCGTTGCGTCTGGGTAACGCATTGTGGCTTTTTCGAGCCATCTCTGCCATAAACACCGCGCAGACTTTGGCGTTCGCGGATCCGATCGATCTCGCGGGCCACGGCGCCGGTCGCTTCGGTCATGCGCTGCAGCAGCGACAGGTCGCTGTGAATCAGTTTGCGCAGATCTGAAAGGCGCGCGCGCAGCTTGGCCGAGGCCGCATCTTCGCCTTCCAAAAGCGCCTCGGGGTCGGCGAAGACGGTTTCGATCTCTGCCAGAAGCTCTTGCTTGCGCGGAAAGAGTTCCTCGACGCGGGCCAGTTCACCCTTGCCGATGGCGGCGATCTCATCGCGCAGCAGCCGTGCCAGCCGGTCAACGAGCGCGGTGGCGCGGGCGGGGGTCATTTCGGTCATGTGGTGCCTCCACGGCGGGCGGTTGCGTCATAGGCGGCCATCGCCTGTTCTAGGTTGCGCGCAATGCCGGCGCCGCCCTGTTCGGCCAGTTCCTTGCCGAAGGCTTCGGCGAGGAAATAGCGCCATTGCTCTTCGGCCTTGCCGCCACCGAAGTCGCCCAGATCGACCTCTTTGAGCATCTCGTCGACCATCTCGGTGAGGAACATCGCCTCAAATTCCTTGGCGGCGCTGGCCGGAGCGTCCGGCGCGATGGCGCCGGGCTGTGCGATCTGCGCGCCGGTGACCTGCAATGCGGCCATGGATGTCTTCACGTCCATTGGGTCCCTCCCCTAGATGATTTCCAAGTCGGCGTGCAGCGCGCCCGCGGCCTTGATCGCCTGCAGGATCGAGATCGTCTGCGTGGCGGTGAGGCCAATGGCATTGAGCGCATCGACGAGCCGCTGAAGGCTGACGTCAGCGCCTTCGAGAATGGTGAAATGCGCTTCCGCTTCGTCGACGCCCACGGTTGTGCGGGGCACGACGACGGTGGTGCCGCCGATGGTGATCGGGTCAGGCTGGCTGACCTCCGGGTCTTCGCGCACCATCACCGTCAGCCCGCCCTGACTGACCGCGACACGGTCGATCCGCACGTCCTCGCCGATGACGATGGTGCCCGAGCGCGCGTCGATCACCACTTTGGCGATGGCGTCAGGATCGACTCGGATGTTCTCGACGTCCGACAGGATCCCCGCGACGTCGCCCTTGCCCGCGCCATGAAGCGCCACTTCGACCGTTCCGGGATCGAGCGCCGTGGCGGTGTTGGTGCCCATGCGCTTGTTGATCGCATCGGCCATGCGCGTGGCGGTGGTGAAATCGGGATTGCGCAGCGCGAGGCGCACCGAGTCCAGCGTCGCCAGCGAGAATTCGATCTCGTTTTCCACCGTCGCGCCATTCTCGATCCGTGCGACCGTCGGCACACCTTCGACAACCGAGGCGGCCATGCCCTGTGCCGCGTAGCCAGCGACCGCGATCGGCCCTTGCGCCACGGCGTAGACCTCGCCGTCCGCGCCGGTGAGCGGGGTGACGATCAGCGTGCCGCCGCGCAGCGAGGACGCGTCGCCCAAGGACGAGACCACCACGTCGATCGGCGAGCCGAGGCGGGCGAAGGGCGGCAACATGGCGGTGACCATGACGGCGGCGGTGTTGCTGGTCTTGATCTGATCGTCCGACATGTTGCCGACGCCCAAACGCTCCAGCATCGCTTCGATGCTCTTTTCGGTGAACGGGCTGTTGCGCAGGCTGTCGCCCGTCCCGTTGAGGCCGACCACGAGCCCGTAACCGACCAATTGGTTTTCCCGCACGCCCTCGAAGGTCGCGATATCCTTGATGCGGACATCGGACGCCGCGGGAAGCGCGGCAAAGAGCGCCATGAGGGCGGCGCCAAGACAGGCTGCGATACGCATGAAACTCCCTGCGGCTGTGAAGCGGGCTGCGAAGACCGGTATATCAAGGATTAAACATCGGAACAGCGAATTCTTCAACGCTATTTTCCAAACTAATCATGCTATCCTTGTGTATTGCTTGACCAGTCGCAAATTTGTTAGCATGATCTGTGTATCCGATCATGGATAATAAGTGACCGCCGCCCACCGGGAGAGCAGTGTGCATATCTATCTTTACGAGCCACGTTCGAATTCCTTCCGCGGGCTGCTGTCCGAGCTTGATGCCGCGCATTGGCAGACGGTGGCCGTGAGCGATGATTTCTTCGAGCGAGAACTCGACCTGCTGAGCACCGATGGTTACGCCGACCGGCCGGTTTTGCTGTCAGAGCAGCCGCGCACCGTCGAGCACATCTACCGGCTGCGCAAATCCGGCTGCCGCAATCCCATCCTCGTGCTGCGCGACCAGCGCGACCCCGAGGCGGCGATGGAAGCACTGGATGCGGGCGCGGATGACGATATCGTCGGACCGCTGACCGGCCCCGAGCTGCGCTCGCGGGTCAATGCGATCACCCGGCGCTTCCATGGCCATGCTGCGGGCTCGGTGCAGATCGGCGACATCACCGCGCATTTCGATGGTCGCGACCCGGATGTGGCGGGCACCCCGATGCGCCTGTCGCAGCGCGAACTGGCGATCTTCCAACAGATCGCGCTGGCGGCGCCGCGCGTCGTTTCGAAGGCTGTAATCTATGATGCGGTTTATGGCATGTCCGAGGATCAGCCCTTCGACAAGGTGATCGACGTCTACATCTGCCGGATCCGCAAGAAGATCGAAGAGATGTCGCCCTCGGGCGATCCGCATATCCGCACGATCCGCGGCCGCGGTTACAAGCTGGCTCCGGGCGCCGAGAGCGTGCGGGAGGTCGAGACCCCCCGCCTCAGCCTCGCCGCATCAGGGCATGTAATTCAGAAAGCTCAGCTGGGATAGGCGCGCGGTGACGGTGTAGCTGGCCTCAAGCTGGGTCTGCAGCATCGTCACATTGCTCGCCGCCTCATAGGCATCCACACCATCAAGCTCCAGAAGGCGGCTCTTATACAGGGTCGCGCGGTCGGCGATGCGCTCGTTCTGCGCTTCGATCCGGGCCGAGGAGGATGACACCATGGTTTCGCTCTCCAGCAGGCCGCTGATGCCCGAGCCGAGCGTGCTGACCGACTCGGTCATCCACGCGCCATAGGCCGCATCATCCTCGATGTCGGAGGGATCCATGGTGGCCAGCATCGCCAGCCCCTTGATCACCTCGCGGAAGGCCTCGTCATTGGCCTGAACGCCGTAAGTGATACTGATGCCATCGCCGATCGAGGTGCTGGCCTGGTCGTTGCCGACCGAACCATTGTAGATCAGCGACTGGAAATTGGTGTCCGCATCGGCGGCGCTGTCGGAGAAGATCGCGTCGAACTGGGCCAGTGCCGCATCGACATCCGCGACCGACGTCAGGCCGCCCGAGAGAATGCCTTCGAACACCGCTTGCGGCGAAAGTCCGGTGTCGTCCTGAGCGGTGCTCCATTCCTGCAGCGCCGCTGCGGTGCCCGAGGTGCCCGAAAAGAGCGGCTGCCCGGCGTAGGTCTGCGAGGCCTGCGCGATCAGCGACACCAGCGCGCCCTTGGCTGCGGTCTGCAGCCCGGTGGCGGTGCCCGTCTGGCTGTCGACGCTGCTCACGGCAAGATCGAGCACCTCCTGCACCGTCTCGCGCATCGAGTTCAGCGACTGGCTGGTCATGTCCAGACGCGAGATCATCACGGTGTTCACCGAGGATTGCGCCTCATCCTTGTCGATTTGCGAATTGAGGTTGAGCGCCTCTGCGGCGCTGACCCCGAGCGACTTGTAGATGTCCGACTTGTAGCCGGTGGAAAGCTCCTGCTCGGCGCGCGCCAAATCGTTGTTGAGTTCGGCGGCCTGATTGCGGCGCAGCAGGCTGGAGTAGAGCGTCGAAGGGCCGGTGCTGAGATAGATCATGGCGGGCTCCGGGATCAGAAGGATTCGATCAGGGTGTCGAGCATGCTCAGCACCGTGCTCATGACCTGAGCGTTTGCCGCATAGGCCTGTTCGATGGTGACCAGCTGCTGCAACTCGTCATCGACGTTGACGCCCATGAAGCCAAGGCGCGTTTCCTGCACCGTCATGGCGCCCGCAGCGTAGGATTCGGCCTGCGTTTCGGCGTTGGCGCGGGTGCTGTTCTGGCTGGCGATCAGCGACGACATGTAGCCCGCGAGCGTGGCGCTGCCATCGAGCCCGACCGAGGAGTCGAAGCTGGTCGTGCTGTCGAGCGCCGAGATAAAGGCATTGAGCTGCGTGGCGTCATTGGCCTCGCCCTCGGTGGTTGCGGCCATGCCGTCGCGCAGACGCCACAGCGCGCCGCCCTCTTCGGGAAGCACGGCGCTGTTGACCGCGATGCGGCCAGCCAGCCCCGCTTCGACCGGATCGCCAAGGGCAGCGCCAGCATCGGTGAACAGGCCCGCATCTCCGGCACCGAGCGAGGCGTCGGCCTCTTCCATCACACTCACCAGAGCGCGCGCCACCTCGTCGAGCTGCGCGCTCATCTCGGGGATAATGTCATTATAGAGCGAAATCTTCCCGGCCAGAGACCCTTCGGAGATCCCGCGCGCGCCGCTGACGCCCGGCGTGATTTCGACGTCGCCCGCACTGAGCACGCCGGTGCTGGCGTCAAAGCTGATCTCGGTCGCGACCTCGCCCTGCAGCAGCGCGGTGCCGCCGGTGGTGAAGATCTCGACCCGCCCCTTGGAGTCGGTGCGCAGGGTGAAGTCCATCTGCTCGGCCAGACTGTCGAGCTTGGCGGTCATCTCGTCGCCAAGCGCCATCTCTTGGCTGTCGCTCAGCTTGCCGCTGGCGATCTGTGCGTTCATCTCGGCCAGATCGGCCAGCGCCGAGTTGATGCCCGCGACGTCGGTGTTGATCGCGTCGAGCGCTGTATCGCTGGCCTCGCCGAGCTTTTCCGAAGCGCTGTTGAGCTGATCCGCCAGTTCCTGCGCGTCGGTCACAGCAGCGCGCTGCAACCCGCTGTCCGAGGGCGTGGCCGCAGCCAGCGACAGCGAGCTTTGCAGGTCGGTGAGCCGGGTCAGCAGGGTGCTGTCGGATTCCGTATCCCCGAGCTCCGAGGTGTAGAGCGAGAGGCCGGTGGCGATCGCATCCTGCGTGGCGGTGCGCGAGACCTCGTCGCGGTACTGGCCGTCGAGCGAGCTGCTGACGGCGCGGGTGATCTCGCTGACCGTGACACCGCCCGTCGCGCTGCTTTCCATCACCGTCGTGCGCCGGGAATACGCGGCGTTGTTGGCGTTGGAAATGTTGCTCGAGGTCGTTTGCGCCCAGCGGGAGGTGGTGCTCATCCCGCTGCGCGCCGCGTTGAGTGCCCCGGTAAGGCTCATGATGCGATCCTATCTGCCGTGCGTCAGCGTTTGAGGTTGACCGTTTCGTTCAGCATATCGTCGGCGGTGGTGATGATCTTGGCGTTCGACGAATAGGCGCGCTGGCGCTGGATCAGGCTGGTCAGCTCCTGCGCGATGTCGACGTTCGATCCCTCGACCCCGCCAGAGGTCAGCGTGCCGGTCTGGCCGGTGCCAGCGGAGCTGAGGTAGAAGGCGCCGGAATCGTTCGACACCTGGAAGGTCGAGTTGTTCGACGTGGCCAGACCGTCGGCATTGGCGAAGGTCGCCAGCGGCACCGAGTAGAGAACCTTGCGGTTGCCGTTGTCGAACAGGCCCCAGACATCGCCGTTCTCGTCGAACTCGACGCTGGTCAGCACGCCGCTTTCCGCGCCATCGGCCTCGACGGTCATCGGCGTGTAGTCGCCAGCGAACTGCGTCAGCCCGTCGAACTCGTTCGGCGCGCCCAGCGACAGCGTCAGCTGCTGCGGCGTGTCGCCGTTGTTGATGGTCAGGGTCATCTCGCCGGTCGCGGCGTCGAAGGCAAAGGCGGCGGGCGCCGTGGCCAGCGAGGTGGCGTTTGCATAGCCGGACGGAGAGCCCGCGTTCGCGCCGCTGTTGTTGAAGCTCATGGTGACGGTGCCATAGTCGCCGTCGGTGCCCGAGATGGTGACTTCCCAAGTGTCGTCCACATCGGTGGGCTGGAAGGACAGCGTCAGCCGGTCAGCCTCGCCCAGCGAGTTGTAGTATTCGACCGAGGTGGTGAAGGCGTCGCCCGGCTCATCGACGCCGGTTTCCTGCGAGGGCAGCGTGCCGCTGATCGACACCTCGGAGGTCGCCGTGCCATTGATCGCCACACTGGCGATGTTCACCGGCTCGAGGTCGGCGAAGGTCGAACGGTCCACGGTGCCAAGGCTGCCGGAATCGTCATAGGCATAGCCCATCAGATAGAGCCCCTGCCCGTTCACAAGGTTGCCGTCTTCGTCCGGTGCAAAGCTGCCGTCGCGGGTGAACACATTGCCGGTGGTATAGCCGGTCTCGATGTTGGAATTCACCACGAAGAAGCCGGTGCCGTTGATCGTCAGGTTCGAGCCGACCGAGGTCTCGGTGTAGCTGCCTTCGGTGCTGTTGGAGTGGATGGTCGTGGTCGAAACACCGGTCGATGTGCCGCCGGTGGCCGCGGTAGAGCCGGAAGTGACCATCTGCGCAAAGCTGCGGCGATAGCCGATGGTGTCGGCGTTCGCGATGTTGTTCGAGATGCGCTCGACCGCGTTCGAGTTTGCCGTCAGGCCGCTGACGCCGGCCGCCATCGCGTTGGAAATACTCATGTCCGTCTCGCCCCATTGGTCGAAGGTGAACCTATCTTCTCCAATCACTTAGGAGGCGCGGGTTTCACCATGGTTAAAATCATCTTTACTTGTGTTAATTCAGCGAGAGGTCGCTGAATCTTGCCTGACCTTGCCGGGGCGCGGTCAGTTCAGTTTGTTGACGTCCGGAAGAACGTCCAGCGTCTCCTGCGCCTTGTCGATCCGCGCCCGCGCCGTGTCTTCGCGCAGGGGCAGCAGCGCCGGTGCATCGGTGGTCAGCCCGCGGGCGATCTCGGCCCAGCCCGGCAGCTCGGTCAGGCTGGGAAACTCGCTGGCAAGCGCCGCCGCACGATCCGCCGCCCCGCTGCGATGCTCCGACAGCAAAAGGCGGATGGCGTCGGGCAGTGGCATCTCCTTGCCTTCGCGCACATGCAGCGTCTCATAGGCCGCCGCCGCCGCGGGCCAGTCCTTGCGCTCGAAATGCGCCAGCGCCTGAAGCCGCAGGATCTGCGTCGTCTCACCGGCCCCGCCGCTGCTGTCCAGCAGTTCGGCGGTCTGGCCGGTCTCATCGAAATAGCGGGCCGAAACCAGATCGAAGCGGGTCTTCAAATCCGGATCCGTCAAGGTGATCGGCTGCAAAAGCAGCGTCCCGAGGGCCTCGAACTGGCCGCCCGCCAGCAGGGTCTCGGCTTCTTTCACCTTGAGGCGCGATAATTGCCCCTCGTCTGCGGTGGTGATGCCCAGGTCCTGCGCCGCCGTAAGGTAGTCGTGAGTGGTGGCATATTCTTCGGCGGCTATCTTGGTTGCGCCAGCCTTGCGGAACGTGTCCGCAAACTGCTCGGAGGCCAGCGCGAAATTCTGAGTAAAGCGGAAGTAACGCGCGATGCGCGCGTGATCGGCCATGAAGCGGCCGAGCGGGATCTCTCCCTCAGCGCCCTTGCGGTAAAGCTCTTCGATCAGCGCCCGCGCCTTTTGCTGCGCGGCGGTGGCCTGCGCGCTGCCGGGGCGGCGCGTGACGATGAGCCCATAGCTCTCGATGGCGTCGGTGGCCCGCCCGGCGATCACTTGCAGCGAGGCCAGCTGATCAAGCGTGTCGCCTTCCGAGGCATCGCCGCGCCACATCTCGGTTTCGAGCTTCAGAAGGCGGATGGCTTCGGTGGTGGCCAGCGCATCCTTGGTCAGCCCCAGCGTGATCAGCGCGCGGCGCGCGCGATGCGCCCAGATGTCCTGCCCCTCGATCGCCTGCGCGTAACTGTCGAAAGCGGCAAGCGGCTGGTCGGCGGATTCGGCAACCTTGCCGAGCAGGAAGTGATAGGCAGTGCCGCCCTTGAGTTCCGGGTAGCCCTCGAAAGCGGCGGCGATGTCCCGCGCCAGCCGCCATTGCCCGGTCTCGATGGCGCAATCCAGAAAGCCCGGCAGAACGCGCGCCTGCACGGGCTTCGGAAAGCGCGACAGCCGCGTGACCGCGTCGGGCAGCAGCGGGCCAGCTTCAGCGCAGGCCGCGTCGCGAATGTGCGAGATGGCAAGAAACAGCGGCTGGTCGGGCCAGCCGGAATGCGCCGGATCGAGCAAAGTGGCGGCGCGCTGGGTGAGTGGCCTGCCACGTGGATCGATCAGCCCCAGCGCCAGTTCGAAAGACCGCGCCCGAAGCTCATGCGCGGGCGGCACGCCTTCACCCTCCACAGCCTGCAGCACCGACAGCCCTTCGGGCGACATCGCATGGGCAAAGAAGAACTCTGCCAGATCGGTCAAGGCGCGGGCCTGTTCCGGCTGACTGTCCCCAGCGGCGATCACCGCATCCATCAGGCGCGCGCGCTCTTCGAGGAAAGGCTGCTCGGGGCGCTGACCGAGATAGAGCGCCGGAGGGTCGATCACCCGTGGCTCGGCAAGCAGCGCATGGGTGAACTGCGCGACCTGCTCGGGTCCGCCCCGCTCGGCGAGCACCGGGCAGGCGCAAAGAAGCAGGGCCATTACGGCCGCATGTTTCCCCACGAATGCACAAGAATAGCTCACCACTTACGCCTGTCTGGTCATCATTATGCTTGCGTTATCTTAGCAAACGCCGCATCATCAGCAAGAAAAGAATGGTCACGCAAACATTAATAGGCAATTTGCATGGATAATTCGATTTATGTCGCGCTTTCCCGGCTGACCGCGCTCGAGCGGCAGATGGACGTGACGTCGAACAACATCGCCAATGCCAATTCCACCGGCTTCAAGGCCGAGCGTGTGCTGTTCGAAACCTATCTGCAGAAAGACGACGCGGCGCTGGCCGGAGAAGGCACGAACTACGTGCTCGACCGCGGATCCTACGTGGACAACAGCTCGGGCGCGGTGATGCCCACCGGCAATACGCTTGACCTCGCGCTCAGCGGTGAGGGCTGGTTCGCCTATGAAACGCCGCAGGGCGACACGGCCTTCGGGCGTGACGGCGCCCTTATACTGGATGCGCAGGGGCGGGTGATCACCGCCAGCGGCGCGCAGATCCTCGATGCGGGCGGCGCTCCGATGGTGCTGCCCCCCGATCAGGCCTCGACCGTCAGCATCTCGGACGACGGGGTGATCTCGGACGCCGAGGGCGCGGTGCTGGGGCAGGTCGGCGTCTTCACCCTGCCTGACCGCCAGAGCCTTGGCCGTTCTGGTGGCGGCATGTTCGTGCCGCAGGATGGCAATGCCCAGCTGCTCGCCGATGAGACCAACACGCGGGTGATCCAAGGCGCGGTCGAGATGAGCAATGTTCAGGCGGTGACCGAGGTGACCCGGCTGATCGAGATCCAGCAGGCCTATCAGCAATCGCTGAACTTGGTGCAGCAGGATGACGAGTTGAAAAAGGAAATGCTGACCCGGATCCGGAACAGCTGAGGAAGGGACGATCATGAAGGCACTCGGGATCGCCGCAACCGGCATGATGGCGCAGCAGACCAACGTCGACGTCATCTCCAACAATATCGCCAACGCCAACACCACGGGCTTCAAGGCGTCGCGCGCCAGCTTCACCGACCTCATCTACGAGAACGTCACGCGCGAAGGCGCGGTGACCGCCGAAGAGGGCAACACCCGCCCCACCGGCCTCGACATCGGTCTTGGTGTGCGCACCGCGGGCACGGTTCGTCTGAACACCCAAGGCGGGCTGGCGCAGACCGAGAACCAGCTCGATATGGCGATCGACGGACGCGGCTATTTCACCGTGAATATGCCCGACGGCACGCAGGCCTATACCCGCGACGGCTCGTTCCGCCTGTCCGCCGAGGGGCAGATCGTCAACGAGCAGGGGTTCGAGATCGACCCCGGCGTCGTGCTGCCCGATGACACCGTGTCGATTTCGGTCAGCGAGACCGGCATCGTCAGCGCCTATGTCGGCGATGACACCATCCCGGTCGAGGTTGGGCAGCTGACGCTGACGACCTTCGTCAACGACGCAGGCATGCGCCCGCTGGGCAACAACCTGCTGGAGGCCACCGTCGCCTCGGGCGATCCGATCCCGGCGGTGCCGGGCGACGAGGGCGTCGGCATCCTGCGTCAGGGCTATCTGGAAAGCTCGAACGTCGACATCATCAGGCAGATCACCGACCTCATTCAGGCGCAGCGCGCCTATGAGATGAACTCCAAGGCTATCGAGACCGCCGATCAGATGATGTCTGCGGCCAACCAGATCAGGTAAGCCATGGCCCGCCTCGTTCTGCGCCCCGTTCTGCACCTCGCCTCGCTTCTGGTCGCGCTCGTGCTGGCACCGCTCGCCGCGCAAGCCGAAGACCCTGCGGTGCTCATCGAAGAGCAGGCCCGGATGAGCTGGGCCGAAGCGCTGCCCGCGGCGGCAGACCTGCGGGTGCGCTTCAAAGGCGCGCAGATCGAAGACGCCGAGATGATCTCGGCCTTCTGGATGGATCGGGACAGCGGCCAGTTCCTCGCCAATGCGGTCACCGATGAAGGTGTCACGCACCGGCTGCAGGGCTTCGTCGTCGCCACCCAAAGCCTGCCGGTGCCGATCCGCCGCCTGATGCCGGGCGAGCTGATCACCGAGGCCGACATCAAGATCGTGGACATGCCGCTGAGCCGTGTCGGCGCCTTCACCGTGACCAACCCTGACGGGCTGGCCGGGATGCAGGTGCGCCGGATGCTGGCGCAGGGCCGACCGGTGATGACCCAATCGGTGATGCAGCCGCTGGTCATCGGCCGCGGCGACAAGGTGAATATTCTCTATGACGACGGTCGTTTGGTGGTCACCGCCCCCGGCCGCGCGCTCACCGATGCCCATCGCGGGCAGGATGTGCGCATCGTCAATCTCGTCAGCAACACCCCTCTCGTCGCCGTCGCGCGCCAAGAGGGGCTCGTGGAGGTGATCCGATGACCCCGCTTCGCCATGGCCTGATGGCCGTTTCCGCGCTTGGCCTTCTGGCTGGCTGCGGCAGCCCCGCTTTCGACCGTGACCCCGAAGTGAGCCGGGTCGGACTGGATCCGCAGACGCTGGCCGAGGCGCGCAGCGTCAACATCCCGATGCCGCCGCCCAAGCCCGACCGCATCCCCTACCGTGCCGAGGGTGCCTCGCTGTGGGAGCGCGGCTCGTCCGGCTTCTTCGGCGATCAGCGCGCGACGCAGATCGGCGACATCCTCACCATCCTCGTCGAAATCGAGGACGAGGCCTCGCTGAGCAACGAGTCGGACCGGACCCGCACGGGCGGCTCGACATTGGGCTTCCCCAGCTTCTTTGGCTACGGCACGCAGATCGACAAAATCCTGCCCGGCGTCGGCCCCGAGGATCTGCCCTCCGGCGATAATATCGTGGACATCACCTCGACCACCGGCGCCTCTGGTTCTGGCTCGATCGACCGCGAAGAGACCATCAACCTGCGCATGGCCGCGCTGGTGGTGCAGGAACTGCCGAACGGCAATTTCGTTGTCGCGGGTCGGCAGGAGGTGAAGGTCAACGAAGAGCTGCGCGAACTGCGCGTGACCGGCATCATCCGCCCGCAGGACATCGACCGCACCAACGCCATCCCCTACGACAAGATCGCCGAAGCGCGCATCTCTTATGGCGGTCGGGGCTCGGTCAGCCGTCAGCAGACGCGCGGCTATGGCGAAGACGTCATGGACGTAATCCTGCCGTATTGAGTGCGAAGTGGCCGGATTATCGCCGCTATTTGAGAAAACTCTCGCCCGAATCGTCGGCCATACCGGACCCTGACAGTAGAAACTGCGGGACTTCGTTATGAAGAAATCATACATCGCCCTGGCCGCGCTGCCCCTTATTTTTGGGGCCGTGGGCTATGGTGCCGGACAAGCTCTGGCCCCCGCTGCGCATCCGCAGGAAGAGCAGACGGCAGAAGCCGGGCCTTCCGAGGCCGAGCAGATCCTCGACGATCTCGCGACAAAGGCCCCCGCTCACGCCACCTCGCCCGAGGATGGCGGCGCGATCGGAACGCCGCAGCACAATGAGCACGCCGACAATGGCACGCATCGGGAAACCGAGATCAAGGCCGAGGCCGAAACGCCGCCGGGCGTGCTGACCGAGGATCGTCTGGGCGATTCCAGCGTCGTGACGCTGGGCAAGATCAGCGTGCCGGTCTACCGCGCCGAGAGCATCACCTATGTGGTTTCGGAAGTCGGCGTTGCCATGCGTGACAGCCAGACCGCCGTCACCTTCAATGTGGCCGAGAACGCCTCGCGACTGCGCGACGCGATCCTGACCTCGATGCACCGCGCCGCCGACGGCCCGACGATGAAGGGTGTGAACATCGACACCGGCGAGTTGTCGAAAGCCCTGTCCGCAGATCTGAAAAAGGACTTCGGCGACGATGTCTCCGAAGTCCTCTTCCTGTCTTTGGTGAAGGCCGACGTGCCCCGGACCTGACGGTCCGGAGCGCGCGCCACATCAGAGGATTTCTTCCACAGCCCCCGCAAGCACGGTGTCGCCATTCTCCAGATGGAGCGTGGCGAGCCCGTCTTCATAGGTCATGCTGGCGACTTTCGCCGGCGCGTAGGTCTGCGAAGCGATAGTGTTGCCATCAGTGTCCAGCGCCTCGACGCTCACCGTATAGCTGCCCGCGGGCAGCGGCAGACCTTCGTAATCCATCCCATCCCAAGTGACGGTCTGGCGCTCGGCCGATGAGGTCTCGAGCCCGGTGTAGGTCCGCAGCACGGTGCCATCCTCGGCGGTGATCGTCATCGTCACGCTCGCGGCGTCCGATGCCAGCGCATAAGAAAGTTCCGCCGAAGCGCCATCGCTCTCCAGCGTCACCTCATCGGTCGCCGCCACCACCGAGCGCCCGATCAGCGAAAGCCCGGTGATCGCGCCCATGGACGCCAGCTGCGAGGCGATGCCTTCGAGGTTCGAGTTCGTCGCCACCGACTGTTCGACCTGACTGAGCTGCGCCAGCTGCGAGATGAACGTCGTGCTGTCCATCGGCTCGAGCGGGTTCTGGTTCTCGATCTGCGCGGTCAGCAGGGTGATAAAGCTCTCGTAGTCCTCGGAAAGCTGGCTCATCGAGGAGCTTGCCGAGGTCGTCGTGGTGCTTGTGGTGGTCGTGCCGAATGGATCAATCGCCATGGTGAACCGTCCCCGTCAAATCCTGATGTCCACGCTGCCCTCGGGCAGGCGGAGGGTTTCTGTCTGTGCCGCCCCGGCAAGGCCCGAGGCCTCGTCGCCCGCGGTCCCGTAAGTGATAAAGCCGCTGTCGGACCCGCCGCTGGCTCCGCCCTGCGCGCCGGTATCGCCGCCAAGGTCGGAGAAGCTGAGCGCGCCATCCTCCACCGCGTGCCCGGCGTCGCGCAGCATGGCGACCAGCCCGTCACGGTCCGCGCGCAGCGCCGACAGCACCGCCGCCTGATCGGCCCGCACGACCACCTGCATCTTGCCTGCCTCATCCGGTCCGAGCGAGATCTCGACCTTGCCCAGTCCTTCGGGTTTCAGCTCGACCTTGATCTGTCCATCGTCGCGCAGGTTGGCGCGGATCTGGCCCATGATCTCCTGCCCTTGCGGCGCCGCCATTTGCGGTGCGTTTCCGGCAAGCTGCGAGGCCGCCATGGCGCTCGCGGCGATCGGCATGGCCGACACCGGGGCCAAAGGCGTGGCCTGCCCCTGCAGTGTCGTGCTTTGCGCCACCTGTACCTGCGCGTCCCCACCGCTCAGAGCGGCGGGCGTGAAGGCGGCGGCAGAGGCTTGCGCCGCACGTTGCGTGTCCGTGCCAAACTCCGGGGCGTCCTCAGTGCCGGTCTCTGCCCCCTGCTCCCCGGTTTCGGCATTTGTGTCCGCCTGCGTGTCCTGCAATTGCTCCGTGGCCAGGTCGGTCAGATCCGCCGCCGCCTGCGGCGCATCGGTGCCTTGAACCATCCCCGCGCCGCGCAGCGGTGATGCGACCAGTTGGTCGAGCCCCACGAGGACCGGGCTGAAGGGCCGCGCAACCTCCTGCGTCATCTCCGCTGCCACATCCAGAACGTGGCTCAGCAGCGCAGCAAGCTCCGCGCCGTCGCCCTCGATCTCTTCGGAGACGTCGAGCAGATCCTGCAGGTCCGACACGCCCTCCGCGAGCTGCCGCCACGGCGTCTCGGTCTCTTCGGTCTCGGTACTTGCCTCAAGGGTCTCGGCCTGCGCATCGCCAAGGTCGGCCACCATGGCCTCGACCCGCGCCATCAGCGCCGGGTTCGCTGCCATCTCAGCCCCGAGGCGCGCAAGAAGCGGCGCAAGGATGTCGGCGATCTCGGCGTCGCTCAGATCGGGATCGGCCAGAGCCGCCTCGGTCTCGGCCAGAAGATCGGACAGCGCGCTCTCCTCGGCCTGCTCCCCTTCCGTCGCCGCCTCTCCGCCGAGCAGCGCAAGCAGCCCGGCAAAGGGTGTTTCCGCCTCAGCTTCCTGAGCCGTGTTCGTGGCATCGGTGGGCGTCGCCACGCCGATGGCACTGAGCAAATTGATCATGACAAAACGTTCCGTGAAAAACCCCGGTCAATAAGATTGCGGCGCAGCCTCAGCATCGCGCGCTTTTCCACCTGCCGCAGCCGGTCCTGCGACACGCCGAGATCGCGCGCAATGCTGCCGAAAGGTTCCGGATCAGGTTGCAGGCGGCGGCGGCGGATCACCTCGGCCTCTTCCGGGGTCATCGGGGCCAGAGCATCTGCCAGAAGCCGGGTCAGCATCGCCCGCTCGCTTTGCTGCGAGACAAGGTCTTCCGGCCCCAGTTCGGCGGAGACGAGGATGTCGCGCGGGCGCTGGTCTTCGTCATCGTCGCCACCATCGAGCGCCACCATACCCTGCGTTGCAAGCCGGATGAGCGCACGCTCTTCTTCCGGCAAACGACCGGAATGCGCATCGAGAAAGGTGCGTGCCGGGATATCGATCACCGCCTTGATCCGCGACAGAGCGCTTGAGATGCCATTCATCACCCACCATGCCGCATAGGTCGAGAAACGCACCTCCTGCTTGCGGTCAAAGCAATCGGCGGCCTTGATCAGCCCCAGCATCCCTTCCGCAGCGAGATCCTCCAGATGCACCGGGTTGTCGGTGAAGCGCGCGGCCTGAGACCACGCCTGCCGCGCGTGAGAGCGCAGCAGCACCTCCAGAGCCTTCCGGTCTCCGCTATCCTGCCAGCTGCAGATTGCGCTGCGTTCCTGCTCTACATCGAGGAACGGCTCGCGCATCGCCGCCTGGTACGTCATGGACATCATGAAGAAACGCCCAACTCATTCTTGCCTGCAAGAATAAGTAACCACAGTTCTTCAACCGGCGGAAGAATATAATGATTTATTGAAGGTTAAACCGGGTCGCGAGGCTGCTCTGCAACGGCACATCTTCGCGCTCGGGGGCTCCCATCACCGCGCGCAGCATGGTCTCGGTGCGCCCGGCCCAGTCGGCAAGACGCAGCGGCGCGTCGGACACCTGCAGCAGATCCGCCGGGACATCGAACGGATCCGGTGCCGAAAAGCCGGGGTCCAGATCGGCGAGATAGACGGACAGTTGACGCTGCCAAAGGAAATCCGGTCGCGCGAACAGCGCGGGATCGGGCAGCAGCGAGCGACGGTCCGCCAGCCAATGACGTCCCAGGCAGCGGCCCAGACCAATGCTGAAGCGCTGCGCATCCACGCGGTGCCCTTCCAGCCGCAGCGCGGCGGCACGGCGCGCCGCCGCATGCGCCATCAGGTAAAGCGCGTCGGTCTCATGCTCCATGGGCACGCCGCCAAGGCTTTGCGCCAGCAGCAGCGCCTCGCCCACAGCTTCACCCAACTGCTCCGAAAAGGACCGAGATCCTTCGGGCAGCATCACGATCATCGTGCCATAGGGCAGCTCGATCGGCAGCTCTTCGACCAGCACATCCCCCAGCGGAAGCGCGGGCGCAAGCTCAAGCTCATCCGCCATCACCAGCGGGCGCGTGCATGCGCCACCCGCCTGCAGCACCGCCACGCGAACCGGCAGGATCGCGGTGAAGGCCGCCTGAAAGCGCGCACCATAGCTCTTGGCTGGCAGAGACACGCCGTCCCGCCAGATAAGTGTAAGTACATCGCCACTACGCATGATCGTTACCCGTGCCCCAGTGAGTCTTTCCCCAGGTTCACATTAGGTTTTGAGAAGATTTCCGGATACCCACCAAATGTTAACCAAGCCGCTAGATATAGGTCTCTTGACCTTCTCAGACTCTACATGCGGATGGTGGGAGGGCTGCATTAAGGCGCTGTAATTGCGCGATTCTTGATCAAATGGAAAGGGGATTTCGCCGATGTTAGCGCTTTCCACACCCTCGGAGTTTTCTTAACATATCGGAAATTACGTGTGGATATGCGGCGTAGTGCTGCAAATCGAACACTAGATATGGTGAAAAATTGCGCCGTCTTGGGGTGCTCGCCCAGAGGATTAAGGCTGCGCCGCGGCGGGATACTGCAATGTGACGCTGATGCGGCGATTCTCCGGGGCGTCCGGGTGTTCGCCATCAAGCGGCGCAGTGTCCGCAAGGCCCGAGATCCGGCTGATCCGCGCCGGATTCACGCCGGTGTCGACCAGCACGCGGCGGGTGGCATTGGCGCGGTCGGCGGAAAGCTCCCAGTTCGAATAGGTGCCCGCGCGGGTGTAGGGCACCGAGTCGGTGTGCCCCGAAATGGTGATCTCATTGGGCAGATCGACGATGGCCTCGGCCACGATCCGCAGCAGATCACGCGTGCGCGCCTCGATCCGCGAACTGCCGGTGGCGAACATCGAGCTGCTGTTCTTGTCGACGATCTGGATCTCGAGCCCATCGGCGCTGCGCTCGAACAGCAGGTTGTCCTGCAGCGCCTGAAGCTGCGGGTCTTCGGCGACGCGATCGGTGATGGTTTCCTCGAGCCGATCCTGAGTCTCCTGCCAGTCCTGCTCGGCGCGCTCTGCTTCGGCGGCATCGGCGGCAGCCTGCGCTGCGGCCACGCCATCGGCGACGCCGTTTTCGCCGGTGTTGATCGTCTGGCTGTCCTGCTCGCCCTTGGGGCGGCTGTCAAACTCGACCACCACCTGCGAGTCCACGTCGCGCAATCGGCTGTCGAAGACCGCCAGCGGGTTCTCTTGCCCGAAGCTGGGCAGTTGCACCGGCGTATGCGGCCCGTCGGTACCGCTCATCACGCCATCCTCGGCGAGCACCATACCGTCGAGCAGGCCCTCACCCCGGCCTCCGGCCTCGGACAGGCTGGGCGTAAAGTAGTCGGCAAGCCCGCGCAGCTTTTCCTCATCAGACGCGGCGAGGATCCAGAGCAGCAGGAAAAACGCCATCATCGCGGTCATGAAGTCGGCGTAAGCCACTTTCCATGCGCCGCCGTGATGGCCGTGACCGCCACTCTCCTCGACCTTCTTGATGATGATCGCTTGCTCGTTCCTGCCTGCCATGGTGCCGTGTTACTCCTGCCCGGCCATTACGGCGCGGTCGTATTTTCCGAGGCCTGCCTCTTTGGCGTGGGCGGCCTTCTTGCGCGAGTAGCTCGGGGCCACCAGCGGGAAGTCTTCGGCCAGACCAAAGGCCGCACGATATTGCGCTTCGGTCATGCCATGTTCGGCACCGAGGTGGCGCTTCAGCATCTTGAAGCCGCGGCCGCAGCACAGGCAATAGACCTTGTCCTCGGTCACCGCCTGATCGACCGGCAGAGCCGGACGCAGGCCGCCTTCGGCCCTTGGCGCCGTGGTTTCGACCGGCGCTTCATGAACTTCACCGGTCAAGCGCCGGTAAAGGCTTACGATTTCATCCGGGCTCACATCGGGGCGCGAAGCATAGGCCGCCACGATACGGGCGACCATATCCTGAGAGTCGTCATGTCCGTTCATTCTACCATCCTGCCAATCGTCTTCTGCGTTCGCATCGCCGGAACCAGACGGTCTTCTGTCCGTCCTTGTCTGTACTTTGAGGTCTGTTCTTCATGTAGTCTGTTCTTGACCAGACGCGCCCGGCGAGGGGGACTGCACTTTTACCTTACAGAGATTCTTGTCTCTCGGGGTATTTAACCTTCACACTCCATGTTTCGAGCGGCTTCCCGCCGGTCAATATAGGCCTTCGAGGCAAGGGGAGAACCCTCGGGCAAGCGCCATTTCTTGCGGTATTGTTCGGGAGTCATGCCTAGTACTTCCTGCAAGTGTCGGCGCAACAAAGGTTTTTGCATTCCTGTTTCGCGGCAGACCAGCATCGAATATGACTCCTCGGAAAGCGGTGCCTCCTCGACCCGCCGCCAACGAAAGACTCGCGACAGAAACCCATGCAACACTTTACCCATTCCCTTGTCTCTTCTTGAGCATCTCCTGATGAGGCAAATAGGAAACTAAGGTTAATCTAGGTTGAACAAAAAGAGTTGACGTTGGTTCATGGGAATTTTTTTGACAAAACTTTGTCCGGGAGGTGACGCATGACCCAGCGTGCGTCATTTGCTGCGGTGGTCGAGCGCGATACCGCGCGCCGGAACGCATGGGCCGACCTGCTTGCACTGAATGGGGCGCGTCGAGTGCTGCGCCGCGCCCGACCCGCCGAAGCCCGCGATCTTATTGCGCCCGGCGTGCCGCTGACCGCGATGATTGTCGGGCTCTCCGCCCATGGCGCGCGCGACGACGACATGCTTGCGTTGATCGCTGGCGTCCGCAGGCACGCACCCGATGCGGTGATCCTTGCGATTGACCATGGCAACCGGCCCCGCGGTGCCGCCGAAATCTTTGCTGCCGGCGCCGATGACGCGCTGCGCGCCGATCACGATCCTTCGGAATTGCAGGCAAGGCTCTCGGTCCGGCTGCAGCGCGTCTCTAACGCCGGGCAACGCGCCGCGCGCTTGGTGCAGCTTGGGCTGACGCCGCTTGAAGAGCGCATTCTCGGCTGCCTGAACGCCCGGCGCGGAGAGATCATCAGCCGCCCGGCGCTCGCCGCCGAGGTCGAGGGCACCGAGTGGAGCTATGGCGACCGGCGCTTCGACGTACATATCGCGCATATCCGCAAGAAGCTGGCCGAGCATTACGGCGACGCCCTGCGCGTGCGGACGATCCGCGCGCAGGGCTATGTTCTGGAGGGTGACGCGCCGCTTTAGGCGGCGCAGACCTCGCGCAGCGCGGCGAAAGGTTCGGTCCAATCACCTGCCCGCTGCTGACGATGCAGGGTCAGCACACCGTACCAAGGATCGGTTTCCGCCTCGCGGCCCCAGTACCACATGCATTCAGCGCCGGTGGGCACCAGCACATGCGTCTCGGGATGACCCAGTGCGCCGCAGATATGGGCGGTGGTGTTGTCGATGGTGACCACCCGCTCGACCGCTGCGCATTGCGCCGCGAAGCTTGCCAGATCGCTCATCTGATCAACTTCGGGATCGGTGTAGAACTCCAGATCCGGCCGCACTGCGCGCGCCGCGGCGATCTCTTCGTCGGTGCGCCCATATTGCAGGTTCACCACAAAGGCGCCTTCGGGCAGCAGCTGCACCATCTCTTCCAGCGGCACCGAGCGCAGATAACCGATCAGGCTGCGTGCGGCCCAGGCCATGCCAAATATCGGACGATCGCCCGCAAGCGCGGCATAGCGCTGACGGATCTCGCGCACCTTGCGCGGGTCGGGTCGGAGATAGCTGCCGCGACGCGCCGCCGCCGGGTGATCGGGAATGAAGCGCACCAGATCGCCAAGCGCGACGGCCTGCCCCTTTGCCGGGGTTTCGATGGTCACCCCAATGTCGTCCTTCGCGATCACCTTCAGCCCCAGCGCGTTGCCGTCCAGCAGATCGACCTGCCGCGGGTCCGCCGCAAAAATCACCTCACAACCCTCTTTCACCGGCAGCACGCGGGTCAGCGCCAGCAGCGCCAATTGGTCGCCGATGCCCTGCTCGCCAATGAGCAGGATCCGGTCCTGCGCCATGAGGTTTTCTTTCTCCGAGTTTTCGGAGGGCACGGTCGCACGGTAGTTCGGCGTATGGCGGCGGAAGTAGTTCGGCACACCCTCCTCGTAATCGCCCAGCGAGAAACAGAAGGTGCCATAGGCGCGGGCGGGCTCTTCAAGCTCGGCCACCATATGCATCGATTCCAGATAGGCGTGGCGCGCCTCGGTGTAGTCGCCGGCATCAAGATAGGCGTTGGCAACAAAGGCACGCGAACGGGCATAAGACGCCGGATCGGTGAACTCATAGCCCTCGGCGGCTTCGATCAGGTCCTGATGGCGCGACTGGAAGCGCAGCGCGCCCAGCAGGATCACCATCGCAAGGTCGCGCGCGCTGAACGCGCCCGCCAGCAACTCGCGCGCCCACTCCTCGGCCTCGACCATACGCCCGGCATGGAACAGCGCCGACAGCCGCGCCATCTTGCCCTGATCGGTGTCCGGCGACAGCTGGTAGCCACGCTCAAGCCATTTCACCGACGCCGCCTTGCCGTCCTCGGTTTCGGCAAGCTGCGTGCCGATCTCCAGCGTCAGTTCTGGATCGTCGATCTTTTCGGCAATGGGCCCGAGCACTTCCACCGCTCTCGGCACGCGGGCGGCCTTTGACATCAGGCTCAGATAGAGCTTCATCATCGGAACTTCGCGGTTCCCGGCCTGAAAGGCTGCGGCCATGTATTTCAGCGTCGGCTCGGGCTCACCGCAGAGGAAGTGCGACTTGGCCAAGCCCGTCAGCACCTCCATCAGCTTCGGCGCGGTTTCCTCGGCCTTGGCGAAGAACGCCTTCGATGTCTGCGCCTCACGCCGCTTCAGCGCCGCCATGCCAAGGATGACCCAAGGGTGGGGGTTGTCGGGGATCGCACGGGTCAGCGGCACGACCAATTGGCAGGCTTCCGGCAGCTGGCCCGCCTTGATCAGCTGATAGGCCTGATGGATCGCCAGAGCCGCATCGCCTCCCACCCCATAGAGCTTGGCTCCGCGGGCCGCGATGGCCCGCTTTTCCTTGCGCGAGAGGACTTGGGTGCTCATGAGCTCTCCTTCGGGATAGCAAAATATTCGGTGCTGCTTGCGGCGAATGTGCTGTCGGCGATGCGATACCCGGCCTTGCGGCACCAGCCTTGGGCAAAGCCGATGATGTTCTGGCGCTGGACCTCGATCCAGATCACCGGCCGGTCGCGGGCGATCAGATCCGCCGCTCCGGCAAGCACATCAAGCTCCATGCCTTTGGCGTCGATCCTGACAATGTCGATCCGCTCTTTGGTCAGCAGATCGTCAAGCGCAGGCGCCTCGGAGCGCCGCGCGGGGGCGGTCATCAGGCCGGTGCTGATCATCGGCATAGGCGCGGGCGCGGGCGCTTCGGCGGGAGCCGGGCGCAGCCGCTCTACCAGCGTGTCGAGCCCGTTGGCCGTGATGTTCTCTGCAAGCAACTGTGCCTCGGACTGCACCGGTTTGGGTTCGAGCAGGTAAATCTTCTCGGGCGCGAGGTTGCGCGCATACCAGACAAGGTGGTTGCCGACATTGCCGCCGACCTCGGCGATGCGCGGGCGCTCGGCCTTGACCAACTTCTTGAGCTTGGCGAGCGACTCCGCGCCGTAGAAATGCCCCTCGACAAAGCTGTGCTGGATCGCATCTGCCGGGTCGGTCAGGCGCATCCGCACCGGAGTGCCCTGCCCGTCGTCGAACTCGGCCCAGACCGGGACCTGCGCCAACTGCGCCCGCCATTGCAGCGCGACCGCGCGGCTCCAGTCCGCGCCGGTGGCCGACCGCGGGCCGGTGGAATGCATGCCGCGTTTGTTGAGGAAGAAGATCTCTGGCCGTTTGGCGCAGCGCGCTTCGGCCCAGAGACGGCAATAGAACTTATAGTCCTCGCCAGTGTCGAGCGCCGTGTCGAAACCGATCCGCGCCGCAAGGCCGGTGCGGTAAAAGCCGCCGATCTGCACCGCGTTGTAGGGCGCCACCGCCAGATATTCCGCGCGGCTGTCCAGCGTGGCGGGTTGACCCTCGCGCAGTTCCGGCTCGCCGGTAGGCTCCAGCGTGCAGATCAGCCCCCAGACCACGTCCAGTTCGGGCTCGGCGGCGATCACCCGGCCAAAGGCCTCAAAAGCGTTGGGGGTGAGCACGTCGTCCGCGTCGAGAAAGAACACCCAGTCGATGCCCTCAGCCATCGCCCGCTGCAGTGCCTCGTTGCGCCGGGCAGAGCGGCCATAGCGGCCCGCCGTGTCGTCCATCATGAAGTGGTGGACCTCGGCGAACGGCCCCATGTCAAAGGCCCTGGCCTGCGCCACGGAGGGCGCGCAGACCTGCTCAAACAGCGCTTCGTGACCCGGACCGACCGGCGTGATCACCGCGCATTTCATTTCTCGGTTCCCGGCACAGTGTCGAAGGCGAGATCGAACATCGGCGCATCGAAGGCCAGCGGCAGTTCCACCGCGTCCATCATGGTGCCGGTCATCAGCCCAGCCCCCACGAGCGCGGCCAGCGCCACACGCACCGGCGACAGGATGCGCCGCGACCGGGCCTTGCGCGGCGCCACAAGCGGCTGCGGCGCGATCTCTTCCGCCGCGGGCTCGGGGGCGGGCGGCGGCACGATGGCACCGGGGGCGACGAACACCCCATGATCCGTCACCGTGACCTCTGCCAGACGCGGCGACGCGGCAAAGCGCTGGCGCAGCCCTGCGGGGAAGCGCGCCTCGGGGATGTCGATCACCAGCGGCTCACCGGCGCTCCAGCCCGCGACCGCCTTGCGCGGCAGGACGAAGCGCGAGAAGTCATCGCGAAAGCCGACCTCTTCGACCAGCACGGTGCGGGCGGTGATCGTCACCAGTTCCGGCGCCAGCGTCACCCGCACGCCGCGATAGCCAAGGCTGATCTCCGCCTCGACGAACTGGCAGTCGGCATCACGCACGACCTCGGCAGAGGCATAGCCTTCGGGCATCTCGCTGGCTTGCGGCTTGCGGCGGCGCAGGGGCTTGGGCGCTGGCTCTGAAAAATGCAGCCTCGGGCGCCAGCGGAAGGGCTCGGCGGGCTTCGGCGCGGCGGCGACGGGCTCGGGCGCAGGGGCAGGCGCGGGACGCGCCTTGCGCTCTTTCTCGAAGCGGTAGTTGATCAGATAGTCCTCGGCCATCTCGGCAAGGTCATCCTCGCCCGCCACCAGCTTGAGCAGCTTCTGCTCATCCGAAAACAGCACCCGGCGCGTCGGATAGCCCTCGACCGGCGGCACCACCGCAAAGCCGCCCTTCGGCGCATCCAGCACCGCCGCCGCCTTGCGCAGGACCGCAGCCCCCTCGTCGTGATGGTGCAACAGCATCTCGCAGGTGCCGGCCTCATCAAGGCACAGCGCCAATCCAATCTCTTCGGGCCATTCGGCGAAAACCGTGCGCAGCTCGCAGGCCTCGAAGAAATAAGCGAGTTTTTCGGCTTTCATGATCAAGGCCTCGAACAGTTCTTCGACTTCCCGATCTATTCTTGATTATACTTGAACAAAAGTCAAATTTACTTATGCTTGGACATGAGCACCGGCGTTTTCCGGCAACAAGAGCCCAAGCAGAGATCCCATCCATGACGTTGATACTCGGCCTCGCCCTCGTTTTCGGTCTCGTGTTCGGCGGGTTCATCCTGTCGGGCGGCAAGATGGACATCGTGCTGCACGCCCTGCCCTTCGAAGGCATGATGATCGGCGGCGCGGCGATCGGCTCTTTCGTCATCGCCAACAGCTTCTCGGTGATCAAAAGCTCGGGCAAGGGCATCGTGAAGGTGATGAAGGGCCCGCGGTGGAAGACCAAGGATTACACCGACCTTCTCAACCTGATGTTCGAACTCTCGCGCATCTATAAGGCCAAGGGCATCCTCGCGCTCGACAGCCACATCGAATCCCCCAAGGAAAGCGACATCTTCGCCCGCTACCCGCGCATCGCGGCGGATCACTTTGCCATCGAACTGATCCGCGACAGCTTCCGCATGCTGTCGATGCAGTTCGACGACAAGTACCAGACCGAGGATGTGATCAACCGCAAGATCAAGAAGCACCACCACGAGGCCATGGCTCCCGCCCATGCGATCCAGCAGGTGGCCGACGGTCTTCCGGCGATCGGCATCGTCGCGGCGGTTCTGGGTGTGATCAAGACCATGTCCTCGATCGACCAGCCGCCCGAAATCCTCGGCGCGATGATCGGCGGCGCGCTGGTGGGCACCTTCCTCGGCGTGTTCCTCGCCTATTGCATGGTGCAGCCGATCTCGGGCCGTCTGACGCAAATCGAAGACGAAGACGCCGCCTTCTACCACATCATCCGCGACATCTTTGTCGCCATGGTCGCCGATCATCCGCCCAGCATCTGCGTCGAGATCGGCCGCGGCAACATTCCCACCCGCATGCAGCCTGATTTCTACGAGGTCGAGGCCGCGCAGAAGGAACTGCCCGCCGCATGACGCGCAGCGCCGCCTTCGCCCTCCTTGGGCCCCTGCTTCTGGCGCTGCTCGCGGGCGGCGCCTTTGCTGCGGGCGCTCCGAAGGACGAGGCGGAAGAGGAAGACCCCGGCTTCATGTCGGCGGCGCGCGGCGGCACGTTTACCGAGATGCCCCCCTCCGGCAACGGCTTCCCCGCAGATCTGCTCGCGGCCATGCGCCGCAAGCTCGGCGGCGAACGCCCGGTGCCCGATGCGCCGGACGCGCCGGCTCCTGCCAATGGCCACTGAGGCCGTCCGCCGCCGCCTGCGCGCGCTCGAGGTGATGGAGCGCCTCAAGTCGCTCGAGACCGAAAAGCAGGCCGCCGAGACCGGCGCGATCCGCGCCCGCATGGACAAGCTCGAAAACGACAAGACCGCCCTGCTCGACCGGCTGTCGGGCGAGTCGCGCATCGACGGGCTCGAAGGCGCGCCCTATCTCGGGCGGTTCATCCGCTCCATCCGCGCCGAGGTCGACCGCATCTCCAGCGATGCCGCAAGGCTCGCCCCGGAACTGGCCCGCTCCGAAGAGAAGCTCCGCGCCGCGCTGGCCGAACAAAAGACCTATGAGATCCTCCGTCTCAAGCGTCTCGCCGAAGAGCGCCGCGCCGCCGAAAAGCGCGAGGCCGAAGCGCAGGACGAGTTGTCGCTGCTGCGCTGGCGGCGCTGATCGCGGCTGGACAAGCCCGACCCGGGGCGGGAAAAGCACTGGCAAAGCCATCCCGCAAGAGGACCCCATGCAGCAGCACGACATCACGGTGATCGGCGGCGGTCTCGTCGGCAGCGCGCTGGCGCTCGGACTGGCCGCCGCGGGGCAGCGCGTGCTGGTGCTGGATGGCGCGGATCTTTCCGCCCGCGCCTCGCGCGCCAATTTCGGCCTCGTCTGGGTCTCGGGCAAGGGGCTGGGCAATCCGGCCTATGCGCGCTGGTCATATGAGGCGGCCAAGCTTTGGCCCGCCTTCGCGCGCGATCTCGCGGCGCGCAGCGGTCTTGACGTGGCGCTCGACCAACCCGGCGGCTACAGCTTTGCGCTCTCGTCTCGCGAACTGGACGAGATCACCGCCGACATGGCCCGGATCACCGAAGAGACCGGCGGCGAAGGTGCCCCATGGCGCAGCCTGTCGCGCGCCGAACTGCTGCGCGAGATCCCCGGCATCGGCCCGGACGTCGTTGGCGCGACCCATGGCTCCGCCGATGGCCATGTGAACGCGCTGCGGCTGTTCCACGCGCTGCACCGCGCCGGGGCCGCTGCGGGCGTCACTTATCAGGCGCAGCGCATCGTCGAGCGGATCGAGCCGCGTGCCAGCGGCTTCCACCTCACCGGCGCATGGGGCGAGATCACCACGCCGCGCGTCGTGCTGGCCGCAGGCACCGGCACCGAGGCGCTGGCCCCGATGGTCGGTCTGCGCGCGCCGCTCAGGGCCAGTCGCGGGCAGATCGTGGTGACCGAGCGCGTCTCGGGCCGCCTGCCGTTTCTCAGCGCGATCATCCGCCAGACCGACGAGGGCAGCGTTTTGATCGGCGACAGCGACGAGGGCGATACCGCAGAGATCCCCGGCAACCCCGAGATCGCAGCGCTGCTCGGCGCCCGCGCCATCCGCGTCTACCCGCCGCTGGCGCAGCTTGGCGTTGTCCGCAGTTGGACCGGCTTTCGGGTGAAGCCACTGGATGGCGCGCCGATCTATGACCACTCGGCGCACCACCCCGGTGCCTATCTGGTGCTCTGT
The DNA here is from genome assembly GCF_010500775.1 of Salipiger sp. PrR002. Classification (NCBI taxonomy): domain Bacteria; kingdom Pseudomonadati; phylum Pseudomonadota; class Alphaproteobacteria; order Rhodobacterales; family Roseobacteraceae; genus Salipiger; species Salipiger sp. PrR002. The sequence continues at coordinate 42,391 of NZ_JAAGOU010000017.1, read as the reverse complement.
CACAGCGGCGTCACCCTCGCCGCGCTGCACGCCCTGCGCGTCGCGCCAAAGATCGCCGAGGGGGCGCAACAGATCGGCCCTTCGGCGTTTTCCTCCGCGAGGTTCCATGTTCCGGCGTGATCCCCTGCCCCCCGAAGACACCATCGAGATCCTGCTCGACGGCGAACCCCTTGCTGCCCGCCGCGGCGAGACGGTGGCCCTTGCGATGCTGGCGGGCGGAGTTCAGCACTTCCGCGGCAGCGCGGTCAGCGGAGCGCCGCGCGCGCCCTATTGCCTGATGGGCGTGTGCTTCGAATGCCTCGTGACTATCGACGGCGTTGCCAACCGGCAGGCCTGCATGGTCACCGTCGCGCCCGGCATGCGCGTCACCCGCCAATCCGGTGCCCCCGAAATCCTCCCCGGCCTTCCCCCGGAGTCGCCGCAATGAGTCGCACGCTGCCGGACACCGCCGAACTGGTGATCATCGGGGCCGGTCCCGCTGGCATGGCCGCCGCGCTCGAGGCGCGGGCGGCGGGCGTCGAGGTGCTGCTGCTCGACGAGGCCCCGGCGGCGGGCGGCCAGATCTGGCGGGGGATCGGCGCGGCCCCGGAGGCGCGCAAAACGCTGCTCGGGCCGGACTACGCCAAGGGCGCACCGCTGGCCGAGGCCTTTGCCAAATGCGGCGCGCAGCATGTGCCGGGCGTTTCGGTCTGGGGCGTCATGCCGGAGGCCGAGGGCGGCGGCCGGATCGGCCTCACCCTTGACGGGGCCGCACATCTTCTGACGGCCCGCGCGGTGATCTTCGCCACCGGCGCGCAGGAGCGCCCGCTGCCCGTGCCCGGCTGGACCTTGCCCGGCGTGATGGGCGCTGGCGCCGCGCAGATCGCGCTCAAAAGCGGCGGCCTGCTGCCCGAGGGGCGGGTGGTTCTGGCCGGGATCGGCCCGCTGCTCTACCTGCTCGCCGACCAGTTCCTGCGCGCGGGTCTGCGCCCTGCCGCGCTGATCGAGACACCCTCCGAAACCCGCCGCGCCGCGCTGCGCCATCTGCCGGGCTTTCTGCGCTCCGAAGGGTTCCGCAAGGGTGCCGGGCTGATGGCACGGGTGCGCCGTAATATCCGGGTGATCTCGGGCGCCGAGGCGCTAGAGGTGCGCGGCGAGACCCGCGCCGAAGCGCTGCGCTGGAAGCGGCGCGGGCGCTGGCAGGAGATCGGCGCAGAGATGGTGCTGCTGCACGCAGGCGTCATCCCCTCGCTGCATCTCGCCGCCGCCGCGGGCGTCCCGACCCGCTGGAAGCCGGTGCTGCGCTGCTTCGAGCCCGAGGCCCGCGAGGATGGCAGCACCGCACTGCCCGGCCTCTTTCTCGCCGGGGATGGCGCGACGATTGGCGGTGCAGACCGCGCCCTGCCCTCCGGGCGGCGCGCCGCACTGGCGGCGCTGGCGCATTTGGGTGCCCCGGTCGATCCGTCCCGCCACGCCGAAGCGCTGCGCGCATGGCGCAAGGCCGATCTTGGCCGCGCCTTCATCGACCGCTGGTTCGCCCCGCCGCCCGCACTGCTCGCCCCGCGCGGCGACACGCTGGTCTGCCGCTGCGAGGAGATCAGCGCCGAAGCCATCCGCGAGGCGGCGCGGCTCGGGGCACCCGGGCCGAACCAGATCAAGACCTACCTGCGCTGCGGCATGGGCCCCTGTCAGGGCCGCATGTGCGCCACCAGCGTGACCGAGATCATGGCCGATGAGACCGGACGCGCGCCGTCCGAACTGGGCCATCTGCGGCTTCGCACGCCCGTTCGCCCGCTGCGCCTTGGGGAACTGGCGCAGCTTCCTGCGGGCCGCGCCGCACAGCAGGCCGCACTGGGAGATCACCCGCTGCCGCAGACACCTCTGCCCGGCCTTACGGGCCGCAAAGACCAAGGGTGACGTAGGGGCAATAAGGCCACATCTCCGCCCAGCATTCGCGCATGGGTAGATACAGAATTGCTTTTTTCACGCGGCTGTGAAATCCTTTTGACAGGGATTTCGCACCGCGAATTAACTCAGCGAAATCATATATTTCTAGATCATGTTTCTTGCGAGTTCCGCCTCGGCAGCGCGCGAAATCCATCCCGGGCCGACGGTTTTCAAAGTCAGAGTCACCTCAGGAACGAGGATATTTCCATGCCCCTGCGCCCGTCCCTTCCCTTCTGCCTGATTGCCACCAGCCTCGCCGCCACCGCCCTACCGCTCGCCGCCACCGCGCAGCAGGGCGGGCCGCAGTTCAGCTTTGGTCTGACCACCTATGCGGATGCGGCCATCGAGGGCGACGCCGATGACGACGGGCGCTACAGCTGGCGCGCCGACATCAAGATGTCCTACGGCGAGATCTGGGACGGCGGCTCGGTCAGCGCCCATCTTGAATATAACGACGGCGACGATTTCGTCGGCTTCGGCGAGGGCGGGGTGATCTGGCCGACCAACGTTTTCGCGGCGCTGCCGCGCGCCACCGCCAATGAGAACACCACGCTCTCGCTGACCGTGACACAACAGTTCTCGCCCAGCACCAGCCTGACCTTCGGCAAGTTCAACGTCATTGATCTGGCCGAGCAGACGCCGCTTATCGGCGGGCAGGGTCAGGGCGGCTTCCAGTACACCGGCCTTGCGGCGCCCGGCAACTTCGTGCTGCCGCCCTATGTGTTCGGCGGCATGCTGGCGGTGAAGACCGATCCGATGATCTTCTCGTTCTTCGTCTATGATCCGAACAACGCGCAGGGCGAGGATTTCTGGGACAATCTGTTCGACGATGGCGCGGTCTATAACGGCACCGTGACCTTCGCGACGGCGCTCAACGGCCAGCCGGGGTTTTACAACCTCAACCTCGTGCATTCGACCAAGAAGGGCACGGACTATGAATCGCTGCTGCTGTCGCCCGACGACGACAGTTTCGCCGGCAGCAAGCAGGGCGTGAGCTACGCCGGGATCAGCTTCCAGCAGTACCTCTGGAGCAACCCTCAGAACCCGATGCAGGGCTGGGGGGTCTTCGGTCAGGTCGGCTTTGGCGACGGCAACCCCAACCCGCTTGATGCGCTCTATCTCGTCGGCGTCGGCGGCAACGCCCCCTTCGCCGGGCGTGAGAGCGACCGCTGGGGCCTCGCATGGTCGCGCTACGACTGGTCCGACAAGCTGGGTGAGGCGCTGGATGCCTATGGCGTGAAGCTGCAGGACGAATGGGCGGTCGAGGCGTTCTATGAGGCGGCGCTGAACGAGAACTGGCGCTTGGGCGGCAACATCATGCGCGTGCAGCCGAGCTTCGAAAGCTTCGACGATTACACGCAGATCGGCTTCCGCCTGCGCGCCACCTTCTGATCCTGCGCACCCCACAAAAAAGACTGTCCCCGCGGGGACAGTCTTTTTCGTTGCGCGTCAGACGAAGGTGAAATTGCGAGGCGCGCCCCGAGCGCCGCGCTACAAAGCACCCTCATCAGAGGTGCCGGGCTCTGGCGCTGCACCCCCTGACCCCGAGGTGTCGAAGCTGATCTCGATCACCTCGAACGGGTCGAGCGTCACCTGCACCGTGGTGCTGTTCACCGCGATATCGGTCAGCTCGGCGCGCACGTCGTTTTCGTTGATGGAGTAGCGCTGGCCGTTGACGAGGAGGCTGTCGGCCTCCTGAAAGCCCTCGCCCGGCACGTAATGCACGCCGTCGCTGGAGTTGGCCGAGACATCCGCGCCGATCTTCACCGCCGAGGCGGAGGTATAGCCCGGTACCAGCGCCCCGAGGTCAAGCTCCAGCTCGATGGTATCCGTGGCGCGCGAGGCGACGTAGACGACCGTGCTGTCCTCGGACTGCCATGCGTGGAAGGTGAAGCTGCCGTCCTCGATCGACAGATCCGTGTCCAGCAGTTCGAGCCCCGGCAGGCTGGAACTCATCAGATCGAAGGTCGCGCCGTTGATGGTGTTGAGCACCCGCCCCTCGGCATCGGTGATCACCTCCTCATGCTGTTTGCCCGCCAGATCGGTCGGCGTGTTGTGCTGCACCGGCCAGACATGCGCGGCGTCCACCCCCAGCGCGTTCATACGCGCGACCATCTCGACCAGCACCGAGGCCGAGCGCAGCCCGGTTTCAGTGGTATCGGAGGTGCGCACGTTCCATTCGGTGATGTAAAGGTCCAGATCCTTGTCGAACGCCTCGTCCCAGACGGCATAGTCGCGGTCGATGAAGTTCATCTCGCCGCTGGTGCCTTCGAATTCGGTGACGGTCTTGTTGTAATAGTAATGCTCGACCACCCCGTCGATCGCCTCGCGCGCCTCGGTGCCCAGTTGGGCGATGATCGTGCGGTTGGCATCCTGCACGCGCTGCAGATAGGGCCGGTCATCGACCGAGCCGTGGTATTCCGAGCCCGCGAAGGGCGAGGCCATCTGCACAATGATGGCGGCCTGATCCTCTTCGCCAAAGCCCGCATCCTCCATGCCGCGCGCCAGAGCGACGGCGGCGACATCGGCCTTCGAGCCATAGGCGGTCTCACCCATGCTCCAGTATTCATTGCCGATCTCGAAGGCTTCGACCACATCGCTGTAGTCCGTCATGACGGTCTGCGCGAAGCGCGCAATGTCATCGTCCAGCGCCTCGAACTCAGCCACGCTGTAGTTCTTGGTGGGCAGCACCAGCGTCACCTGCGCGCCGTTCTCGCGCGCCCAATCGAGCATGTCGGTGAGCTCCTGCCGCAGCACCCATGCGCCGTCCGAACGCTTCATTTGCAGGATATTGAGAAAGCCGTCGCCGTCCTCTTCGAGATCGCCGCTGTCGCCCTGCCCCGCCGGGAAGCGCAGATGGCTGATGTCGAGCGCATCCGCCGCCGCGCCGAAGTTGTCCAGCGGCAGGCCGCTCTCGGTGTTGACGCTGAACACGAGGTTGCCGCCAAAGAAGGCGCCATCCAGCCACTCGCCCGTGCCGGTGGCGGCGGTGACGGAGATATGCGTGCCGTTGAACGCGGGCGGCGCTTCGGCGCGCGCCGTCGCGGGCCAGAGGCTGCCGGAGGTGAGCGCGCCGGACAGCAGCAAGAGCATGAAGATCAAACGCATCGGAAATACCGCTTAAAGGCACAGGCACAGGATCACGCCATGCAAACATGAAAACGGGCACGCCGGAAGGCATGCCCGTGTTTTGCGCCGCGATGCGATCTTAGATCAGCGCGCGCGGGATCGCCTCGTCCCATGTCTTGGCAAAGACCTCTTCGCCGTTCAGCGTCACGACCATGGTGGCCTTGAGGAAGAAGGTCTCGGCGTCGCAGGTCATCTCGCCATCAAGCAACGAGCGGGTCATCCAGCCGTCGCGCCCCATCTCATAGTCCTGATGCAGCTTGTAGCGCGCCGAGGTGGGATCCTCGGGATGGATGGTCAACTCGCGGCGCAGGCTGTGCGAGAGCACCGTGCCGATCTCGTCGAAGCGCAGCACGCCCTCGCCGAAGAGCCCGCCCTCGCCGTTCGTCACATAGGTGACCTCGCCGGTGAGATAGTCGGTGGTCACTTGCCGCTCGAGCTTGGCGGGTCGGATCATGGTGATCGGGCAGGCCGGACCATGCGCCGGAGGCTCGAAGCCGGGATGCGCATCGTCGCCCGCGCGCTGCGGCAGATGCAGCAGGCTGTGCGCGGTGTCGATGGTCAGCGTGGCGGCCTCGGGCGCGGGCCAGATAATCGGCCAATAGGCGGTGCCCACCGAGATGCACAGCTTGTGGCCCGCGGCGAAGCGGTGGCCGCAGGTCGAGAGTTTGACCTTCACCGTCTCGAATTGGCCCGGCACCAGCGCCTCGGGCGCCTCATGTCCGTTGCGATGCGTGAGGTTCAGCACCTGATAGCTGACGCGCGTGACCTTGCCGTCGGGCGCGACGTCGCCAAGGCGCACCACCACCTGCGCCACCGGTTTGTCGGAGGCGAGATGCAGGTCCAGTTCGGGCACGCCGAGGATTTCCAGATCGTCCTGCAGCACCTCGGTCTCGAAAACCAGCGCGCCGCCATCCTCGATGCGCTGGTCGGCGGGCATCTCCCCCGCGCAACCGACGCCCATCCATTCGCCCGAGGCAATGCCGTGGCTCTGCGGCGAGCGGATCGGCAGCAGGCCGCCCTCTTCCGGCGCATCGGTGAGCGCGCCGCCGGGTGTCAGATGCATCGCGCGCATCGGCTCGGCGAGGGGCCAGTCAGAGCCCACCCAGCGGCCCGGCTGATCGGGGCGCGAGGTGTCGGGCGCGATGGGATCGTTGATGTAGGCGCGCAGCTTGGGCTCCTCCATCACGCCGCTGTCCTCGCCCTTGAGCCATTGGTCCCACCAGCGCACCGCCTCTTGCAAGAAGCCAATCGCCGGGCCGGGCACGCCGTCTTGCGGGTAGACGTGCCCCCAAGGCCCGATGATGCCACGGGTGGGCACCGACAGGTTCTCGAGCAGGCGCGGCACGGAGTTGGTGTAGCTGTCGGCCCAAGCGCCGACGACCATCACCGGGCATTCGATCGCCGCGTAATCCTCCTGCACCGAGCCGTGCTTCCAATAGGCGTCATAGCTTTGGTGCTCGGCCCACATCGCGGGGAAGAAGGGAAGCGTTTCCAGACGCTTCTGCCAGTCCTCGCGCCAGCTTTCGCCAACCACCTCGGGATCGAGCGGGCGGGCTTGATAGCCCATCATGATCGAGCCCCACCAGAAGTTGTCGTTCAGCAGGCAGCCATTCATGAAGTGAATGTCGTCCTTGAAGCGGTCGTCGGTGGAGTAGCAGGTGATGATCGCCTTCAGCGCCGGGGGCCGCCGCGCCGCGACCTGCAGCGAGTTGAAGCCCGACCAGCTTTTGCCCATCATCCCGACGTTGCCGTCGCACCAATCTTGCGCCGCGATCCATGCGATGACCTCGCAGGCATCGTCCTGTTCCAGCTCAAGGTATTCGTCGGCCATATGGCCCTCGGACTCGCCGGTGCCACGGATATCGACGCGCACGGCGGCATAGCCGTTCTCGGCAAAATAGCCGTGCATCGCCTCGTCGCGGCCACGGGTGCCGTCGCGCTTGCGGTAGGGGATGTATTCCAGAACCGCCGGAACCGCGTGGCTGCGGGCGCCTTCGGGCAGGAACAGCCGGGCGCTGAGGCGCGTGCCGTCGGCCATGGGGATCCAGACGTGTTCGATGAATTCGGTGGCCATGATGACTTCCGTTTATCGTGTGTATTCAGATGTGTGTTCGGGTCAGGACGCGCGGGCGGCCAGCACCTTGTCGAGCCACCCACGATCCAGCTGCGGCACCGAGTCCAGCAGCTTGCGGGTGTAGGGATCGCGCGGCGTTTCAAACAGCGTGGCGGTGTCAGCCTCTTCGACGATCCGGCCCTTCTGCATCACCACCGTGCGGTCGGCGAGGCGGCGCACCACCGACAGATCGTGGGTGATGAAGAGGTAGGTCATGCCAAGCTCGTCCTGCAGCTTGCGCAGCAGGCGCAGGATATCCTCGGCGACCAGCGGATCGAGCGCCGAGGTGACCTCGTCGCAGATCATCAGATCGGGCTCGGCGGCGAGCGCGCGGGCAATGCAGACGCGCTGTTTCTGCCCACCGGAGAGGGCACCGGGCAGACGTCCGGCCATCTCGGCGGGCAGGCCGATCAGATCCAGAAGCCGCGCCACCTCGTCCCGTTGCGCCTTGCCCTTCAGCCCGCGGAAGGTCTGCAGCGGGCGGCCGATGGTCTCGGCTACGGTCTGGCGCGGGTTCAGCGCCACGTCGGGCAATTGGTAGATCAGCTGAATGCGGCGCAGAAGGTCCGGGCCGCGCTTGCGGTAGCTTGTCGGAAGCGCTTGTCCGTCGAACTGCACTTGCCCCGCCGAAGGCGGCAGCAGCCCCGCGACCAGCCGCGCCAGCGTGGATTTGCCCGAACCGGACTCGCCGACGATGGCGACGGTCTCGCCGCGCTTCACCGACAGATCGACGTCATGCAGAACCGGCGTCTTGCCGTAGGCGGCAGAGACATGATCCACCCGCAGGATCTCTTCGCCGGTACGGTGATGCGCCCCCGCCTCGGCGTTGAGGCTCGCCTGCCGTTCCGAGACCAGCCGCTGCGTGTACTCCTCGCGCGGCGCGCTCAGGATCTGCTCGGTGGTCCCGGTCTCAACCTCGGCGCCGTGGCGCAGCACCATCAGCCGGTCGGCGACCTGCGCGATCACCGCAAGATCATGGGTGATGTAGAGCGCCGAAGTGCCGTATTTGCGGATCGTCTCGCGCAGCAGCAGCAGCACCTCGATCTGCGTGGTCACGTCGAGCGCCGTGGTCGGCTCGTCGAGCACGAGGATGTCGGGCTTGCAGGACATGGCCATGGCGACCATCGCGCGCTGCAGCTGCCCGCCAGAGACCTGATGCGGGTAGCGGCGACCGAAGGTTTCGGGCTCGGGCAGGCCGAGCGCGGTGAAAAGCTCGATCATCCAGCCGCGCGCCTCACCGGCATTCATCAGCCCGTGCCGCAGCGGGCCTTCCATGATCTGCCGTTCCAGCCGGTGCGCGGGATTGAAGGCCGCCGCCGCGCTCTGCGCCACATAGGCGATGCGCGCGCCGCGCACGGCCTCGCGTTCGGACCTTGTCGACGACGCCAGATCGTGGCCTGCCAGTTCGATGCTGCCGCCGGTGATCCGGCAGCCGCCGCGCCCATAGCCCATCGACGCAAGGCCGATGGTCGATTTGCCCGCGCCGCTCTCGCCGATCAGGCCGAGGATCTCGCCCTGTTCGAGGTCGAGCGACACGCCATGCAGCAGTTCCACGCCCTCGGCGGTGGCGACGCGCAGGTCGCGGATACGAAGGATATCGCTCATCGGTTGTCTCCCTGCACGGTGGTGTGGCCTGACAGCAGCCAGTCGACGGTGAGGTTCACCCCGATGGTCACCAGCGCGATGGCGGCGGCGGGGAAGAGCGGCGCGTAGAGCCCGTAGAGGATGCCCTGCTGATTGTCGCGCACCATCCCGCCCCAGTCGGCGAAGGGTGGCTGCACGCCAAGCCCGAGGTAGGAAAGCCCCGCGACGAAGAGGAAGGTGAAGCAAAAGCGCATGCCGAACTCGGCCACCAGCGGCGGCAGGGCGTTGGGCAGGATCTCGCGGCGGATCATCCAGCCAAGGCCTTCGCCACGCAGCCGGGCGACCTCGGCGTATTCCATCACGTTGATCCCCTGCGCCACCAGCCGTGCGAGGCGGAAGACGCGGGTGCTGTCGAGGCAGGCGATGGTGACGATCAGCACCGGCAGCGACGAGCCGAGCGCCTGCAGCACCACCAGCGCCGAGATCAGCACCGGGATCGACATGACGGTGTCGACGACGCGCGACAGCACCAGATCAAGCCAGCCGCCCCGGATCGCCGCAAGAATGCCGAGCGGCACGCCAATGGCGAAGGACAGGCACACGGCGGCCAGCGAGATGCCGATGGACATCTGTGCGCCGTAGAGCAGACGCGAGAGCATGTCGCGGCCGTTCTGATCAAAGCCCAGCGGATGGCCCGGCTGCGGCATGTCGAACGGCATGCCGACGATCTCTTCCTGTCCGAAGGGCGCGAGCATCGGGCCGAAGAGGAACAGGATCGCGTTGGCGGCGATCAGCGCCATGCCGATCCAGCCGGTCAGCGGGATATTGGAAAGACGGCTCATCTTACGCCTCCTTTCCGCGCGGGTGGCGCAGGCGGGGGTTGAGCGCGATGGCGGCGATGTCGGCGATCATGTTGAGGATCACGTAGGCGGCCCCAAAGATCATCGCGGCGGCCTGCACCATCGGCAAATCGCGCTTCGACACGGCGTCGACCATGAAGCGGCCCAGCCCGTTGTAGTTGAACACCGCCTCGACCAGCACGACGCCGGTGATCAGATAGGCGATGTTGAACGACACCACATTGACGATCGGCGCGGCGGCGTTGGGCGCGGCGTGGCGCATGACCACACGGCCATTCTTCAGCCCCTTGAGGAAGGCGGTCTCGATATAGGGCTGGTCCATCACGCCCAGAACCGTTGTCCGGGTCATGCGCAGGATTTGCGCCATTGTGACCATGACCAGCACCAGCATCGGCAGGGTGGTGGCGTTGAACCAAGCGGCAAGCCCCATGCCCTCGTAAGTGTCGGCAAGGCTCGGCAGCCAGCCGGTTTTGACCGACAGCCAGAGCACCAGCAGCAGGCCCAAGAAGTATTCCGGCAGCGACACGAAGGCGAGCGCGGCGATATTGGCGGCGCGGTCAAAGATCGTGCCACGCTTGGCGGCGGCGAGAATGCCAAGGCCCACGGCCAGCGGCACGGCGATGACCCCGGCGTAGGCCGCCAGCGCCATGGTGTTCCAGAAACGCGGCCACAGCAGATCCGAGACCGGCTGGCCCGAGGCCATAGAGCGGCCCATGTCGCCGGTGAGGATCCCGCCCAGCCAGTCGAAGTAGCGCTGCAGCGCGGGCACATCGAGGCCCAACTCACTGCGCAGCGCGGCGAGGGACTCGGGCGTGGCGCTTTGTCCGAGGATGGCCCCGGCCACGTCGCCCGGCAGGATCTCGGTTCCGGCAAACACCAGAACCGAGACCAGCCAGAGCGTCAGCAGCCCGAGGCCGGCACGTTTTGCGATCAGCGAACCCATCAGGCGTCCAGCCAGACCTTTTCGGCCATGCGCGCGCCCATCAGGTTGAACATCGCATGGGGTTTCACACCCTTCACATCCGTCGACACCGCGTCGAGGTAATCGCCGAACATCGGGATCATCGCGCCGCCGTCCTCATGGATCAGCGCCTGACACTCCCAGTAAATCTCGCGGCGCTTTTCCTCGTCGAGCAGCGCCCGGGCTTCTTTCAGCAGCGCGTCGAAACGCTCGTTGCTCCAGCGCGTGTCGTTGTAGGAGGAGGTGGACTCATAGGCGATCGAGAGCATCTGGTCGGCGGTGGGGCGGCCACCCCAATAGGACATGCAGAAGGGCACCTGCATCCACACGTCGCTCCAGTAGCCATCCGCCGGTTCGCGCTTGATGGTCACATCAACGCCCGCGCCGGTGGCCGCGCTGCGGAAGACCGCCGCCGCATCCACGGCGCCGGAGAAGGCCGCGTCGGAGGCCGAGAGCGTGACCGCGAGCGGATCGAACCCCGCTTTCTTGGCGTGGAAGCTCGCCTTCTCGGGATCATAGGCGCGCTGTTCCAGCTCGGAGTTGTAGAAGCGGTCGGTCTGCGGGATCGGGTGGTCGTTGCCCAGCTGGCCGAACCCTGCGAGCGCGGTCTTCAGCAGCTGCTCGCGGTCGACGGCGTATTTGATCGCGAGGCGCGCGTTCACGTCGGTGAAGGGCGCCTTGGTGCAATCCATCAGGAAGGTGAAATGCTGACCACCGGCAGAACGGACGATCTCGACCTTGGGGTTGCGGCCCAGCAGGTTCACGGTCTTGAAGTCGACCGCGTTGATCGCGTGCACCTGCCCCGACATCAGCGCGTTGGTGCGGGCGGTCACATCGTTGATCACCACCACTTCGACGGCATCGACGTTGGCGCAGCCGGGCTTCCAGTAGCTCTCGTTGCGGACAAAGCGGCCACGCACGCCGGGCTCGACACGCTCGGGGATGAAGGGGCCGGTGCCGACGGGATTGGACCAATCGTCGAAACCTTCGGGCACCACCAGCAGGTGATAATCCGACAGCAGGTAGGGCAGATCGGCGTTGCCGCTCTCCAGCGTGATGCGGATCTGATGATCCGACAGCTTCTCGATCTCGGTGATCGGCGCGAGGATCGAGCGCGCCGCAGAGGAGCTTTCGCCCCGATGCAGGTTGAGCGAGTAGATCACGTCATCGGCGGTGAGGCTTTTGCCGTTGTGGAAGGTCACGCCCTGCCGGATGTCGAACACCCAGGCTGCGGCGCCCTCTTCCGCGTCCCATGCCGAGAACAGCTCGGGCTGGGCGATGTTGTCGCTGTCGATCTCGACCAGACCGTTCATGACCATATAGGCTTGGTTTACCGGCACCCAGTCGGCCAGCTTGCGGATGTCGAAATCATCGGTGGTCGAGCCGCCGCTGATCCCGAGCTTCAGCGTGCCACCCTTGCGCGGCGCATCCTGCGCACGCAGCGGCAGGCCACTGAGGCCCACGAGGCCCATGCCTGCGGCCCCGGTAAGAAGTCCGCGGCGGCTGATACCGGACATGTCATGAACGATCGTCATGTCGTCTCTCCTGTGGATTTTTCGTTATACGCGGCTCTTGGCCGGCTTGACGCAGAACATCCGGGGGATTGCTTAGAGGCACAAATGATTTTTTGTCATACCCCTCTGAGCGGGTCTCAGGGCTCGGGTTTTCCGGCGCTATATCAGCGGCTTGCGAAGGGGTGCGCGCTAGGCCCCGCGCCAGCGGCGATTGCTTTCGACCAACCAATCACCAACCTGCCGCGCGACCTGCCGTTGGTGCCGGGTGGTGGGACGCATGAGGTAATACTGGCCATGACCGCGGAAGGGCCGCGCGTCGGCGGGCACCAACTCGCCACTGTCGAGATAGTCGACGATGAACCACGTCCAGCCCATGGCGATGCCCACGCCGCGCCGCGCCGCCTCGACCGAGAGGTGGTAGTCGCCGAGCTTCCAGCGCGTCGCCGCCTCGGGCAGTTGCACGTCCATCGCGGCGAGCCAGTTGCCCCAGTCCGTCCACTCCTTGTGGGTCTCTTCGACGGTCAGCAGCAGCGGCGCCTCGGCCTCGGTCAGCGGCGTCGCGCCCGGTGCCATCACCGGCATCATCTCTTCGGGCCCCAGCACATCGACCACGTGATCGGCGGGACGGTTCGGACGGTAGTAGATCGCGAGGTCATACTCGTCGTGGCGCAGCTGCTGAAAGAAGTCGTTGACGATCAGCTTCAGTTCCAGCCCCGGAAAGGCGTCGCGCAGCCGGGTCAGGCGCGGCAGCATCCACAGGTCGGCCACGGCGCGCGAACAGGCGATGGTCACCTGATCCTGCCCGCGCCGGGTCAGCTGCCCGGCCTCAAGCGATTGCAGCGCGTCGAGCGCGCGTCCCACCTCCTTGGCGTATTCCTCGCCGATGCGCGTCAGCACCACGCCCGAGGGCTGGCGTTCGAAGAGCGCCGCGCCGACGTGATCCTCGAGCTGCGCGATCTGCCGACTGATGCCGCTCTGAGTGAGCGCCAAAAGCTCGGCGGCGCGGGTGAAGCTGCCGCAGCGCGCCACGGTCTGAAAGGCGAGCAGGCTGCGCAGCGGCGGGAGACGACCAATATCCATGCGCCGCTTATAATGCGCCACAGCGGGGCTGCGAAGGGGGATGCGCTGGCCCCGTCTGATACGGGGCCAGCACAAGGATCCGCGCGGGATCAGGCGAGTTGCCGACGGCGTCCAACCAGATGCACGGCGATCTCGACCGCCGCCAGCACCAGCATCGACAGGCCAACCAGCGGGAAGAAGATGCCCGCCGCCACCGCCATCAGCAGCAGCGCGCGCGGGATACGCCAGTCGGCAGGCACCTGCGGCACGCCGAGCGCACCCGAAGGGCGGCGCTTCCACCACATCGCCGCGCCCGAGACGCAGAGCCCGACCATCGCGAGGCAGGCCAGCAGCAGCACGATCTGGTTCACCAGCCCCCATTCTTGGCCCATGTGCACGCTGATGCCCCATTCGGCCCAGCGGCCCAGCGTGCCGAGGTCTTCAAGCATCGCGTCATAGAGCACCTCGCCGCTGTATTGGTCGAGGTGGATCACCCGCTCATAGGTGATGTCGTCAGGATAGACCGAGGCAGTAAACACGCCTTCCGGCCCGCCGGGCATCGAGACCGAATAGCCCGGCACGATGCCCAGATCCTCGACCTTGGCCACCACGGTATCAAGCGCCTGCGGGACGCCCGCGCTCTCACCCGACAGCGGCAGGGGCTGTTTCTCCATGATCCACGGCGCGCGATCGACAGCGTCAGCGACCGGCACCGTCGAGACCGGTTTGCCCGACCAATAGCCATCCGGCATGCCCATCCCCAAGGCATAGGCATAATCGTAGAACTTGCCGCCCCAGACCCCCGACCACGGCAGCCCGGTCATCGCCAGAAAGACGATGAAGACGCCGGTGTAGATCCCCGTGACCGCGTGCAGATCGCGCCACCACGGACGGCCGCGCTTGGCCTTGATGCTGACCGTCCCAAGCTTGCGTCCGCGCGGCAGCCACAGGAAGATCCCGGTGCCCACCAGCAGCACCATCCAGCCCGCCGCGGCCTCGATCAGCCGGTTGCCGAACCAGCCCACATATTCCAGCGAGTGCAGCTTGCGCACCACATACATCGCCGGGCTGCCCGCCGCGCCGCCGTCCCAGAGCGTGCCGAGAACGTCGCCGGTATAGGGATCGACATAGACGGTATCCTTCAGCCCATCCTCGCCGAGGATGTCGACCTCGGCGCTGCGGTCCGCGGCCATGGCGGGCGTGTAGGCTTTCATCTCGCCGGGATGGGCGGCAAGCGCGGCGGCGGTGATCTGCGACGGGGCGAGCGGCGCGCTGCCCTCCTGCACGAAGCGCAGGTTTTGGTAGGCGGCGTCGTTGATCTCATCCTTGAAGAGATAGATGCCGCCGGTGATCGCGAGGATGAGGACGAAGGGTAGGATCACCAGTCCCGCGATAAAATGCCAGCGCCAGACGGCGCGGTAGAGCGCGGCAGAGGCCGCGCGGTGTGTCTGTTCTGTCATGAATCCATTCCGATTGGCCCGCCGGTGGCGGGGCCTTTGCAAGAGCGATCCGGCGGGCTCTCCGCGCGGACCGGTGTCGAACGTGACGGCAGGGTGCCGTCAGAGGGCGACGGGCGGCGCTCTTGGGGAATGGTTGATATTGCGGGCCTGCGCCTCGCGCAGCAGATCCGCGCCCTGCCGCCAGCTTTCATGCGGCACCAGCATCTGGCTGCAGTCGTGGCGGCTGAGCACGGGCGCGTTGGGCAGGCCGTGGCAGAACGGGCAGTGATGCTCGTGCGCTCCGCCCGAGCCGCAGCCATCGCCGTGCAGCATGCCGACCGTCAGCTCAAGCACTTCGAGCGCGGCAGAGCCGCGGTCGGGCGCCATCATGGCTGCCGAGGTCGCGCTGGTCAGGGCCAGAAGACCGACCAGGATCAGCGCAAGGGGATATGTCAGAAGGCTCCGCACCCGCGTGATGTCGCACGAGGCTGCACGCTTGAAAAGCGACAGCTTGTCACGTGACCCTTCGTCCTGCGCCCCGTGACGCAACGGCGCGGCGGGCGGCGCTTCGCTGTGGCGGTGAGCGGCGGGCTAAAACGAAAACTGCCGCGCCCGGGAGGGGGCGCGGCAATCGAATTGGCGAGGGGAGGCTTTTATTCGGCTACATGCGCACGCGCCATGGTGCCGGAGTATTGCTCGTGGAAGTAGGTCATCGTGTCGAGCAGCACATCCTCGAGCGCGATCTTCGGCTCCCAGCCGAGCAGTTCCTTGGCCTTCGAGATGTCGGGCATCCGGCGGTCGCAATCTTCATAGCCTTCGCCGTAGAACTCTTCCGAGCTGACCTCGATGATCGGGTAGTTCTCGTAGGAGGGATCACCGGTGATCTTGGCGTAGGTCTTGCGCATCATATCCGCCAGCTCGGCCATGGTGACCTCGTTGTTGCGGTTGCCGATGTTGAACGCGTGACCATTGGCCTTCTCGGGGTTGTCGAGCATGCGGCAGATCGCATCCACGGCCTCGTAGATCGACACGATGGTGCGGCGCGCCTTGCCACCGTCCACCAGCTTCATCGGATCGCCATTGAGCAGCGCGCCCATGAAGCAGGCCAGAACCCGCGGCACACCATCGCCGTCGCGCTGCGGAATATAGTCCATGCGCGGGCCGAAGAAGTTCAGCGGACGCACCACGGTGAACGGCAGGCCGTCTTCCTTGTGGTGGGCGTAGACAAGACGCTCGACCATCTGCTTGGCGCAGGCGTAGGTCCAGCGCTGGTTGACGATCGGCCCCATGATGAGCGGCGTTTCGTCTTCCTTCAGCTCGTAGAGATCGGGGTTGGCGTATTCGGTATCGCCGACGTAGCTCGACAGCGTGCGGCCGTAGCATTCGCTGGTCGAGAAACTGATGAGCCAGCGCTTGTATTCCACGCAAAGCTCGACGATCGGGTAGACGTCGAAGAGGTTCGACTTGATCACGCTGATCGGGTTGGTGTTGTACTCTGACGGGTTGCAAATCGCCGCGAGGTTGATCACGACGTCGCTGCCTGCGACCGCATCACGCAGATCCTGCTGCGTATCGGGGTCATCAACGTACTTTTGGTGGAGCGTGAAGTTCGGGTGATCCAGATGCTTATGGATCTTCTCGCTCGACGGATCCCACCCAATGATCTTGTGATCGGTGGTGGTGAGCAGACGATCAAGCAGATGGCTGCCAATAAAGCCCCCGCATCCCAGGATAACAATATTCATCGGATTCTCCGTTCCAATTCGCATATTAAAAACACCTCTGGCAGACCCCTGAAAAATTTGGGGGCCCAAAAGGAAATTACGTAAAGTCTTTAGTATCCAAGTTAATAGGAATTAACCCACCTGAATCCTCTACACGATGTTCAGTCAGATGGCCATGACTCGCGCACCCAACCAGCGGCGCGCTCAAGGTGGCTGCCCCATTGTTGGGCGAAACGTCGGGAAGCCTGTCAGCAACCGTATGTTTCAGACCCTCAGCCAGACCGCTTCACGCGCCGATCAGCCTTGAAACCTGCCCCACTCGCCCGAGCACAAAAGCCCGAAGAAGCAGAATTTCGCTGGCCGACGGGTGATCCTTACATGATTCGCCCTTCAGACCCAGAGACTTTGCCGACGGCGCAGCCTTGCGCTGCGCTTCCCCGCTCAGACAGGCAAGGCCCCGCCGATCGCTCGGCGGGGCCCCCTCGCACGGTCCCTCGTGCACAGCCGTTGTCGGCTTTAGTTGAACATCGTGTCCGGGATAAAGGTGGCGATCTGCGGAATTGCGATGATCAGCACCAGTCCCACCACCATAGCCAGAAGGAAGGGCGTCACACCGCTGAACACGGTGGTCAGCGGCACCGAAGGTCCGGCCACGCCGCGCACCACAAAGACGTTCATTCCGACCGGCGGGGTGATCATCCCCATCTCGATGACGATCACCGCGACCACGCCGAACCAGATCGGATCGAAGCCGAAACCGGTGATCACCGGGAAGACGATCGGGATCGTGATGACCAGCATCGACAGCCCGTCCATGAACATGCCCAGCACCACATAGGCCAGCAGGATCACGATCAGCGTGCCATAGGCGCCCAGACCCAGCGTTTCGAGCTGCGCGCCGAGCGTTGCCGGAATGTGGGTGATGGCAAGGAACGGGTTCAGGACGTTGGCCCCGATCACCACCATATAAAGCATGGCGGAGGTCTTGAGCGTGTCGAGCACCGCGGCCTTGAACCCCGTCCAGTCGAGCTTGCGCTGCACCAGTGCCAGCAGGATCACCAGACCCGCGCCGATGCCCGAGGCCTCGACCGGGGTGAAGACCCCAAGGTAGATGCCGCCGATCGACACGATGATCACCCCGAAGAGCGGCCATGCCTCGGACGAGATGCGGATGCGCTCGGCCCAGGTCAGCTTTTCGCCTTTCGGGCCAATCGCCGGGTTCAGCGTGGCCTGGAGCCAGATCACCCCGATGAACAGCACGCTCAGCAGGATGCCCGGCAGGATCCCTGCCATGAACAGCCGCCCGATGCTTTCCTCGGTGAGGATCGCGTAGAGCACGAAGCCGGTCGAGGGCGGGATCAGAAAGCCCAGCGTGCCGCCCGCGGCAACGGATCCCGTCGCCAGCCCGTCGCTGTAGCCAAGGCGCTTCATCTGCGGCAGCGCCACTTTGCCCAGCGTGACCGCCGTGGCCACCGAAGAGCCCGAGACCGCCGAGAAAGCCGCGCAGCCGATCACCGAGGCCGAGGCCAGCCCGCCTTTGAAGCGGCCAACCCAAGCGTAGGCGGCATCATAAAGCCCGCGCGAATAGCCCGCCGCCGAGGCGATATTGCCCAGCAACACGAACATCGGCACGACGATCAGCGAGTAGGACGCGACCGCCGAGTAGCTTTCGGTCAGCAGCATGGCGCTGGCGCTTCGGAACCCCGACAGGGCCCAGTAGCCGAAGAAGCCCACCAACAGCATGGCGAAGGCCACCGGCGTGCGCAGGATCATCAGCAGGAAGAGGCAGGCGATACCGACAAGGCCTGCGGAAACATCCGTCATTGTTCCTCTCCGTAGATGATCACCTTCAGGATCTGCAGCGCAAAGACCAGCACGCAGAAGGCACAGCCGAGGGCGAGAATTCCGTAGAAGGGCCAGAGCGGCAGGCCCAGCATATTGGTGGTGTCGCCGAACTCGGCGGCATCCAGTGCCTTATAGACAGCGCGGTGGCACAGCACGCCCAGCACATAGCCCGACAGCAGCCGCGCCAGAACGTCCCCGGCCATGCGGCCAAAGCGGCCCAGCACGCGGTCAAAGACGTCGACGGTCACATGGCCGTTGAGATGGGTGCAATAGGGCAGCGCGGACATCACCAACGCCACGGCGGTCAGCTGGATGATCTCGTTGGAGCCGAGGATTGGCTGGCCGAAAACGTAGCGCAGCACCACACCGGCAAAGATCAGGACCACCAGCAGCAGCAGGGCCAGCCCGCCGATCACCGCGAGGATCGAGGTGGCCCTGTCGGAGATGACCGACAGGACCCGGGTTTCAGAGCGCGTCATGGCGCTTACTTCGACAGAGCGTCGACGATGGCCTGTGCGCTGCCGCCGGTCTCGGCGACGACGCTTTCCACCACGGGGGCGGCCAGATCGTTGAAGGCGGCGGCTTCCTCGGCGCTGAGCTCGATCACTTCGTGACCGTCCATCTCGGCAAAGGCTTCGACACCGCCAGCGGCAACCGACAGCTGCACCTCATTGGCCTTGACCGACGCTTCCTTGCCCGCTTCGAGCAGCGCGGCCTGCTGGTCATCGCTGAGGCTGCCAAAGGCGTCGCGGTTGGCGAGGATGAAGAACGGCGAGTTGGTGGTGTCCATGCCGATGGTCAGATAGGTCGCCACTTCGCCCAGACGGAACGCGCGGGTCGCGGTGGTGTCGATCATCGCGCCGTCGATCACGCCGGTCTGCATGGCGTTGTAGATCTCGCTGACCGGCATCGAGACCGGCGTCGCGCCCCATGCCTCGACCAGCAGGCCGGTGTTGCGCGAGGGCACGCGGATCTTCAGGCCCTTGA
Organism: Salipiger sp. PrR002; assembly: GCF_010500775.1. Lineage (NCBI taxonomy): Bacteria > Pseudomonadati > Pseudomonadota > Alphaproteobacteria > Rhodobacterales > Roseobacteraceae > Salipiger > Salipiger sp. PrR002. Next base: position 23,250 of record NZ_JAAGOU010000017.1, on the reverse strand, counting down.
TGTCGGCCGGGCTGCGCACGGCTTTGTCGCGGGTGTAAAGCTGGTTCGGCGCCGAGGACCACAGGCTGACCAGAATGGCGCGGCGGTACTCGGGCTGGAACAGCTCGATGTTGTTCCAGATGTCGGCGGTGCCGGTCTCGGTGTCCAGCACGCCCGGCAGTTCAGCGGTGAGCGTCAGCGGGAAGGTCGAGGCGGTGTAACCCGGCAGCGACACGGCAAGCTCGGCAACCCCGTCCAGCACGCGGCTGTACTGCTCGGCCGGGCCCGGGCCCAGTTCGCCACCGTTGTAGATGGTCACCGACAGATCGCCGCCCGACTTTTCTTCGACCGCCTTGGCGAAGGGCTCGAAGGCGCCTTCCGCATAGGGGTGGGTCGGGGCGAAGAAGCTGGCAAATTTGAAATTTTCTGCAAAGGCCGCAGTGGTGGAGGCGAGGCCAAGGGCCGCGGCAAGAATAACAGAACGCATGGTAATCCTCCCAAGATCACGCCTGCCTGCGTGACAGGCCGTGTGCGGCACAGGTTGTGCAGGCATCTCTCCGGAGGCACCAATACATTCGATGCATTTTTGCATAATTTCTTGCTATAGGTCTGGAAGCCCCTTCGCTGCACCGCGCAGGCAATCGAGCATCAGCTGCTGCGGGCGCGAGGCCAGCCAGCCCACGCGCATGGTCAGCCCGATCTGCCGCAGCGGTAGATTTTCCGTGACCTGCAGCTGCACAAGGTTGCGGCGGCTCAGTTCCGGCGCCGCCTGCCGCCCCGAGGTAAACGCCAGCGCATCGCTCAGATCGAGGTATTCGCGTATAAGCAAAATGAAACCTGCCTCGATGAGGCTGGCCGGAAGCGGCAGGTCGTGCGCCGCGAAAATCGCTTCGAACTGGTGCCTTAGCTGAGTGCCCGGGCCGGGCACGACCCAAGGGAAGCGGGCCAGTTCGGAGGGGTGCAGCGGCCCGCGACCGGCCAGCGGATGTCCGGGCCGGGCGACGATGGCGAAACGGTCATGAAACAGCGGTTCTTGCACCACGTCGGGCGCGGGCTGGGTGCCGCGCAGCGCGCCGAGCATCAGATCCACATCCCCCCGGCGCAGCGCCGCCAGCAGCATCTCATAAGTGCCATCGATCACCGAGACCCGCATGTTGGGGCGCGCCTGCCGGAAGGCTGCAAGCGCGCGCGGCAACAGCACAGAGCGCGAAAGCGGCAGCGTGCCGATCGCGATCCGCCCGGTCTCCCGCCCGTCGATCTCGCCAAGGTCCATGTCCGCCTGATCCAGCTCGCTCAGCGCCAGCCGAGCGCGCGGCACAAGCGCGCTGCAGGTGCGGCTCGGGATCAGCCCCTGAGGCGTGCGCTCGAAAAGCCGCTCGCCCGCCTCCTCTTCAAGCTGGCTGACGGCGCGGTGCACGGTGGGCTGCGCCAGATCGAGCGCCTTGGCCGCGAGGGTGAAACTGCCGGTATCATGCACCGCGATCATGCCCTGCAACTGACCGCTGGTGGCCAATGCGGGCAGCCGAGGCGAGATCGCACCAAGCGCCGCATCAAGCTGGCGGAACGCCCGGCACAGACGCGCGGCCAGCGCGGTGCCCCGCTCGTTGAGAATGAAGCCGCGGCTGGTCCTGTCGAAAAGCGCCCCGCCCGCCTGTGTCTCGAGCTTGCCCAGCATCTGGGTGACCGCCGGTTGCGAGACGTTGAACCGCTCGGCAGCGGCGGTGATCTGGGCCTCTTCGGCCACCGCCAGAAAAACCCTCAGGTGCCGCAGGTTGCGCGAAATCATCGTGCCGCGCCTCTTGCTCTGTCCATCACGCACCCCTGCCCTGCCGCCTGCCCCGCCGGTTATAACGCCGCGGCAGCAGCGGGGTCCATGCCGCTCAGAGCGGCAACAGAATGGGCAGAAGCGTGATGCAGACCGCCATGGTGACCAGCGTGAAGGGCGCGCCGATGCGCAGGAAGTCGGTGAACTTATAGCCTCCGGGCACCATCACCAGAAGGTTCACCGGCGACGAGACCGGCGTCATGAAGGCGGTCGAGGCTGCAAGCGCGACGCACATGGCGAAAGGATAGGGCGAGGCGCCAAGCCCGTCGGCCACCGCCATGGCCACCGGCCCCATCAGCACCGCCGTCGCGGTGTTCGAAATGAACAGGCTGAGCAAAGTGGTCGCAAGGAACAGCGCCGAGAGGATCGCGCGCGGCGGCATCTCGCCCATCAGCCCCAGCACCGCCTGCGCCGCCAGATCGACGCCCCCTGCCCGTTCGAGCGCGGTGGCAAAGGGCATCATCCCCGCGATCAGCACCAGCGTCTGCCAGTTGATCGCGCGGTAGGCGCCATCCATGCCGATGATGCGAAAGGCCCCCATGGCAAGGCAACCCAGAAGCGCGGCCTGCGCGTTGGGAAGCGCGCCGGTGGCCATCGCCAGCACCACCGCCAGCAGCACGGCCACGGCAAGCGGCGCACGGCGATGCTCGGGCGCCACCGCGTCGGCCTCTTCCGGCAGATCGAGCGGCAGCAGATCGCTGCGGTCTTCGGACATACGGCGCAGCGCGGGCCAGCGCCCAAGCAGCAGCAGCGTGTCGCCCGCGCGCAGCTTGGTGTCGGCACCCGCCCCCTCCAGCGGTCCGCTGCCGCGGCGCAGGCCGATCACGGTAAGCTCGCGGCGCGTCCGCAGCCGGGCCTCGGCGGGGCTGCGCCCGGCAAGGTGCGATCCGGGCGGCACCATGGCCTCGGCGATGCCGACCTCGCGGTCGGGGCGCGTGAGGTCCTCGGCGCCCAGAGACCGCATCTGCAACTTCCGGTCCCGGCGCCAGCCTTCAAGATCGAAGCTTTCGCCAATGACCCCCAGCAGCAGAATGTCCGACGATTGCAGCACCGTCTCGCGGGTCGGGCGCAGCATCTCGGTGCCCCAGCGGCGCGGGCGCTCGATGGTCAGGATGGTCACCCCGTCCCGGCCGCGCAGATCAAGCTCGCCAAGCTGGTGGCCGATGAGGTCGGAGCCGGGCGTGATCTGCAGCCGCGACAGCCGCCCGCGCAGCCCGTAGCTGTCGATCATCTCGGCCATATGGCGCCGCTCGGACACCGGCGGCGGGGCGTCCGGAGCCAGAAACCGCCCCGTGGCCAGCATATAGAGCATCGCCAGCACCAGAACCGGCAGGCCGAACGGCAGGAAGGCGAAGAAGGAAAACCCCTCGAGCCCGCGCCGTAGCAGTTCGGCATGGATCACCATATTCGGCGGCGTCGCGACCAGCGTGAGCATGCCGCTGATCAGCGCCGCCATCGACAGCGGCATCATCAGCCGCCCCGGTCCGATCCCGGCGCGGCGGGCGATGCCCAGCACGATGGGCACGAAAATGGCGACGACGCCGGTAGAGCTCATGAAGGCCGACAGCAGCGCCGCGGCGAGCATCAACAGCACCAGCAAAAGCCCCTCGCGCCCGCCGGCGCGGGTGGTGATCTGATCCCCCATCCATTGCGCCACGCCGGTGCGCACCAACCCCTCGCCAATGACGAAGAGCGCGGCGATGAGCACCACGCTGGAATCGGAAAACCCCGACAGCGCTTCGGACATGCTGAGCACGCCGGTGAAGGGCAGCGCGACCATCACCAAAAGCGCCACCGCATCCATGCGCGGCCTGCCCCGTGCGAAAAGCACGAGCGCCAGCACCAGCAGGCCGAGCACCATGGCCAGCTCGAGCGTCATCCGTGCCGCACCTCCATTGGCTGCGCCCGCCTGAAGCGGCGGGCTCAACCTTCAGTGAAGCTAGGATCTGTCGTGGTGATCAAGCGGAGTTCGGGGAATGCGGAACATCGCGCCCGGTGTCAGCTCGTGATGCTGAAACCCGTGGCGGTTGTAGAAGGCTTCGAGCGCGGGCTTGTCGAGCCCCTCTTCGCCGAACGGTTCGTGATGCAGCTCTATTCCCAGCTCGGCGTCATCCGCCGCATCCACCAGCTGCCGCAGGATACGATGCGCGATGCCCTGACCGCGATAGGTTGGCGCCACCCAGATGCCGCTGAGGATGAACCGTTTGTTCCACAGCGAATGCTCGATATAGGCGACGTTTTCGTGGCTGTTGCGGTAATAGGTCCGCTCGCCGGTATCGCCGACGCACGCGATCAGCCCCGGCACTTTGCCGAGGCGGGCCATCACCCGCTCGTATTTTGATTCGGCCTGTTGACGCGCGCGCTGTAGGCCCGCGTCCAGTTCATGGGTCAGCTCGGGATGGCGAATCTCGCAATAATCGCGCAGCCCGTGCTGCAGAGCGATTGCAACAAATGCACGCAACTCGTTCTCAAGGCGGGAAATTTCGGCCTGCTCCGCGCTCTTGCGACGCGGTGTGATATGGGGCCGGTACCCGCGATCAATGTCGGTATATGGCATGGTGTCCTCCCACGCCGATCATACAGGGTCATTCGTAACGGGACAGTAATTCTGGACATACCGTTTGCGCAAACACCGGCAATGAGCGGAGTTTGGGCGAGGATTGTATACCAATGGCCACCGCGCGGCCCCCAATCACAGGGATGCCGCGCGGCAGAAACTCTCAGACCGCCGCTTCGCGGGCGATCACATCCTGCATGGGCTCAAACAGCATCTCGGCCAGCAGGCCGGTAACTTCGGCCCAATAGGCATCGTCCGCCGAGACCGCAGGCGGCACGAAAGCCGCGCCGCGCAGGGCCTCGACGATCTCTTCGGCGTCCTTGCCCGCAGCCATGGCCTGCAACTCCGAGGCCCGCGGATCGCGCAGCTCGTAAGCGTCGCAATCATGCGTCGCACCGCTCACATGGCGCAGCCATGCCGCCGTCGCGAAGGTGAAGGCGCGGCAGTCCACGCCCTTGGCGCGCGCATCGGCCACCGCCGAGAAGATGCGCTGCGGCATCTTTTCCGACCCGTCCATGGCGATCTGGAAGGTCTCATGCGCGATCGCCGGGTTCTCGAAGCGGCTCGCCAGCGCGTCGGCATAGGCGGCCGTGTCGATGCCGGGAATCGGCGGAAGCGTCGCGGCGGCGGTGGCGAGATGGCGGCGCACCAGCTTGGCGAGCGGCGGGTTGGCCATCACGTCGCGCACATAGGTGCAGCCCGCGTGGAACCCGGCGTAGGCCAGCATCGAGTGGCTGCCGTTCAGCATCCGCAGCTTCATCGCCTCGAAGGCGGCGACGTCATCGGTGAAGATCGCGCCCGCAGCTTCCCAAGCCGGACGGCCCTGCGGGAAGTTGTCCTCGATGACCCATTGGCAGAAGCTCTCGGTCTCGATGGCGGCAAGGTCTTCGCAGCCGGTGAACTCGGCCGCCTCGGCCAGCGTCGAGACTGTGGCGGCGGGGGTGATCCGGTCGACCATCGTCGAGGGGAAGGCGACGTTGAGCGCGATCCATTCCGACAGATCCGGGTCGATGCGGCGGGCGAAATCCACCACCGCGCCGCGCAGCAGCACGCCGTTCTCGGGCAGGTTATCGCAGCACAGCACGGTGAAGGGCGCGAAGCCCGCATCACGGCGGCGGCGCAGCGCCTCGGTCAGCAGGCCGAGCACGCCCTGCGGCGCTTGCGGGCTTGCCAGATCGGCGGCGACAGCGGGATGCGCCACGTCGCAACCCTGCGCGGCGCGGTCGAGGCCATAGGCCTTTTCCGTCACCGTCAGAGACACGATCTTGGTGCCTTCGGCGGCCATGGCGGCAAGCGCGGGCTCGGGGTGGCCCGCCGAGCAGATCGCGTCGGCAACAGAGCCGATGACCTGCGCCGAGGTGCCCTCGGCCCCTTTGACGATCAGCGTGTAGAGCCCGTTCTGCGGGTGCAACTCGTCCGACGCCTTGGGCGAGCGCAGCGAGACGCCAAGGATGCGCCAGTCGCCGCCCTCTGCGGTCATCGCCAGATCGGTCAGCGCCGCCTGATGCGCCTTGTGAAAGGCGCCGAGGCCGAGGTGGACGATGCCCACCCCATGGGCCTGCGGATCATAGCCCGGACGCAGCGCCTCGGGCACTTGGGTCAGGGAGGTCAGCCTCATGCCGCCCCCGTGACCAGCTTGTGCTCGAAGCTGCGGTAGATGCCGCGCAGTTCCGCCAGCCCCTTGAGACGCCCGATCGCCGGGTAGCCCGGCTGCGCCTCGCGACCGATGTCATCGAGGATGTCCTGCCCGTGGTCGGGGCGGAAGGGGATCGACCAGTCGGCGCGGCCCTCGGCCTTGCGGCGGGTCTCTTCGGCGACCACGGCGGCGACCATGGCAACCATGTCGGTGTGGCCAGACAGGTGCTCGTCCTCATAGAGCGAGTTCATCACCTCGGTGCCTTCGATGCTGACGTTGCGCAGGTGCAGGAAGTGCACGCGATCCGCCAGCGCCTTGAAGATCTCGACCGGGTTGTTGTCAGGACGCGCGCCAAGCGAGCCGGTGCAGAGCGTCACGCCATTGGCGCGCAGGTCCACCGCATCGAGGATTTTGCGGTAATGCGCCTCGGTCGACATGATGCGCGGCAGGCCGAGCAGCGGGAAGGGCGGATCGTCGGGGTGGCAGCACAGGCGCATGCCGAGGTCCTCGGCCAGCGGCGTCACTTCCGACAGGAAGTCGATCATGTGCTGCTGCAGCTTTTCTTCGGAAATGCTGTCGTATTCCGCGAGGTGCAGCTTCACATCCTCGAGAGTGAATTTCTCTGCCGCGCCCGGCAGACCAAAGACGACGTTGCCCGCCAGCTTCTCTTTGAAGGCGTCATCCATCTTGGCGAAGCGCTCGGCGGCCTCGGCGACCACCGCTTCGGGGAAGCTCTCGGCGGCCCCGGCACGTTCAAGGATATGGATGTCGAAGGCGGCGAAATCGATCAGGTCGAACCGCATGCAGCGCGCACCGCTGGGGCGCTCCCACGCCAGATCGGTCCGGGTCCAGTCGAGCACCGGCATGAAGTTGTAGCAGATGGTCTCGAGACCCGCGTCGCGCAGGTGCCGCATCGAGATTTTCCAGTTCTCGATGTGGGTTTTCCAGTCGCCCTTCTGCTTTTTGATGTCTTCCGAGACGGGCAGCGATTCGACCACATCCCAGACCAGCGGCGACGGGCGGCCGTCCTTGCGGGTGGCGATCTCTTGCTGCCGCTGCGCGATTTCCTCGGGGGACCAGACGGTGCCGGTGGGCACGTGATGCAGCGCCGAAACAACGCCTTCAACGCCTGCTTGCATCATGTCGTCGATGCTCACGCGGTCTTTCGGACCGAACCAACGCCAGGTCTGACGCATCGCTATCCCTCCCTTTCGTCAACTGTTCCGGCACGCTCCGTGGTGCCGGTGGTGGTGGCCGGATCCATAGCAAGGGATTCCGATGTTGACTAGTATGGAAGTATGGAGCAATTTCCCGGCTCAGGAGGAGTGCCATGGGAATCGGAACAATCCAGATCGAGCAGGTCGACCTGTCGGCCCCTGTCGGCCCGCAGCTGACCAGGGCGCTGCGCCAGTGCATCAGCCGCAATCAGCTCGAACCCGGCACCCGCCTTTCAGAGGCCGAGATCGGCGCGCGCTTCGGCGTCTCCCGCCAGCCCGTGCGCGAGGCGTTCATCAAGCTGGCCGAAGAGGGCCTGCTTGAGATCCGGCCCCAACGCGGCTCTTTCGTGCGCAAGATTTCCGTCGGCGCGGTGATGGACGCGCGCTTCGTCCGCGAGGCGGTCGAGGCCGATATCGTCAAGCTCTGCGCCACCGCGCGCCCCGAGGGACTGGTCGAGGAGTTGCGCGCACAGATCGCCGCGCAAGCCGAGCTGGTCGACGAACACCCCACTGCCTTCGTGCCGCTCGACGACGAGTTCCACCACACTCTGGCGCGCGGCGCGGGCCGCCCTAACGCTTGGGCGGTCATCGTCGGCATGAAGAGCCAGATGGACCGGGTGCGCCAGATGACCTCGGCGCATTTCCCGCTCAAACACCTTATCGCCCAGCACACCGCGGTGGTCGACGCCATCGACGCGGGCGACCCGATTGCCGCAGAGACGGCCATGCGCGGACACCTGCAGATGATCCTTTCGGACCTGCCGGCCATCCGCGAGGCCTTCCCCGACTATTTCGACCCCGATGCCGCGTGAGTGCGTATGCGGCATCGTCCCCAAGCGACCTTGAAAGGGAGGACACCATGACCGTCGCAAAAACCCTGAAGACCCTCATGCTCACCGGCATTGCCACCGTTGCGCTGAGCGCCTCGGCCATGGCCGCCGACATGACGCTGAAGCTCGGCCACCCGGCCAATGAGGACAACATCTGGCACAAAGCCTCGATGAAGTTCGCCGAAGAGCTTGCCAGCCTCACCGACGGCCGCATCGAGGTCGAGGTCTACCCGAACGAGACGCTCGGCAAAGAGATGGACGTGATCAACGGCATGCAGCTTGGCACCGCCGACATGACCATCACCGGCGAGTCGCTGCAGAACTGGGCGCCGATGGCGGCCCTGCTGGCCGTGCCCTACGCCTATACCTCGCTCGAGGACATGGACGCAGCCGCCGGCGGCGAACTGGGTGACCGCATCGAGGCGCAGATCATCGACAAGGTCGGCATCCGCCCGATCGCCTATTTCGCCCGTGGTCCGCGCAACCTGACCTCGAACCGTCCGATTTCCACGCCCGAGGATCTCGACGGCCTGAAGATGCGCGTGCCGAACGTGCCGCTGTTCCTCAACGTCTGGAAGGCGCTTGGCGCAAGCCCGACCCCGATGGCCTTCTCCGAGGTCTTCACCTCGCTGCAGAACGGCACCATCGACGCGCAGGAAAACCCGCTGGCGCTGATCAAATCGGCGAACTTCAACGAGGTGCAGGGCTACGTCAACAAGACCGAGCACGTGCGTTCGTGGATCTACCTGACGATCTCGGAAATGGCGTGGAACCAGATGTCCGAAGAGGATCAGGCCAACGTCATGGAAGCCGCCAAGCGCGCGCAGGACTACGAGCGTGAGCTCTTCCTCGCCGACGAAGCGCAGCTGGTCGATCAGCTGACCGAACTGGGCATGGAGTTCAACGAAGTTGACACCGAAGCCTTTGCCGCCGCGGCCAAAGACGCGGTGCTTGCTTCGGTCTCCGACGAGATCAAGCCCGAGGTGGAAAAGCTCTTCGCCGAGTAATCCACCACCTATCGTGGGCCCCTTCTCCCTCCTCCGGGGCCCACGCTCCCGGGGCCGGACCCTCCTCCCCTCTTGGTCCGGCCCCATTTCTCTAATTTCACAGCGAGCCATCCCATGCAGAAGGTCGTCTCGATCCTGACCACCATCGCCCGCATCGCGACAGGGCTCAGCTTTCTTGCCATCATCGTCGCCGTCGTGATCCAGCTTCTGGGCCGTTCGGGGGTGATCGACGCGTTCGTCTGGACCGAAGAGCTGACCCGTTTCGCCCTGCTTTACCTTGCCGCTTTCGGGGTCGGACTGGCCTATAGATCCGGCGATCTGGTCAATGTCGACATCGTCTGCGAAGCCCTGCCGGGGCGCGCCCCTTGGGTGCTGCGCCTGATCTCGGCGGCGATCACCGTCGGCTTCGGCGTGCTGCTGATCAAGGCCACATGGCTTTATGTCTCGATCGGCGTGCGGCAGACCGCCCCGTCGCTCGGCGTCCGTATGGACTTCATCCACGCCTCGATGCTTGTTGCGCTGGTCTCCCTGAGCCTGTTCGCGCTGTTGCGCGTCATCGGGATGCTGACCCGCCAAGAGCAGGGGCTCCCCGAAAAATCCGAAGAGGAGCTCTGAAATGGAGCTGACTATCCTGCTTGGCTGCTTCCTCGGCGGCCTGATCATCGGCCTGCCGGTGGCAATCACCCTCGGCGTCTCGTCGATGGCCTATATCCTGTTCAAGGGCATGCCCCTCGTGGTGATCCCGCAAAAGATGTACGCGGGCATGGACAGCTTCGTGCTGCTCTGCATTCCGGGCTTCATCCTCGCGGGGAACCTGATGAACGCCGGTGGCATCACCGGGCGTATCGTGCGTCTGGCGCAGGCGCTTGTGGGCTGGATGCGCGGCGGTCTGGGTCTGACCAACGTCGCCGCCTCGATGCTGTTCGGCGGCATCTCGGGCACCGCCGCGGCTGACGCCGCATCGATCGGCGGCATGATGATCCCCGGCATGAAAAAGGCAGGCTACCCCGCCGACTTCTCTGCTGCGATCACCGCCGCCTCGTCGACCGTCGGGCCGATCATCCCGCCCTCGGTTCCGATGATCATCGTCGGCACGCTGTCGGGCATTTCGGTCGGCAAGATGTTCATCGCGGGCGCCCTGCCGGGCATCCTGATGGGCGTCGCGATGATGATCACCGCGTGGATCATCGCCAAGCGCAACAATTTCCCGCGTCAGGAATGGCAGGGTTTTGGCGAGCTGTGGAAAGCCTTCCTCGGCGCCTTCTGGGCCGTGGCCATGACCGGCTTTATCGTCGGCGGCCTGATGATCGGCTTCGCCACCCCGACCGAGACCGCCATCGTCGCCTCGATCTACGCTTTCGTCGTCGGCGCCTTCGTCTACCGCGGGCTGAAAATCCGCGACGTGCCGAAGATCCTGATCGACAGCGCCGTCTCTGCCGCCGCGATCCTCGTGCTGGTGGGGCTTGCCAACGTCTTTGGCTGGATCCTCGTCTCGGAGCGCATCCCGCAGATGATCGCGGACTCGGTGCTCTCGCTCACCGACAACAAGTTCCTGGTGATCCTGCTGATCAACCTCGTGCTGCTCTTCGTCGGCATGTTCATGGAGACGATCGCCGCGCTGATCATCCTCTTTGGGCCGCTGCTGGCGCTGGCCACCGGCGTGGGCGTCGATCCGCTGCACTTCGCGGTCTTTGCGGTGCTCAACCTGATGATCGGCCTGACCACCCCGCCCGTGGGCGTCTGCCTCTTCATCTGCGCGGGCATCGGGCGGATCTCGCTCTGGGAAGTGACCCGCGCGATCATGCCCTTCATCCTCACCAACATCCTTGTGCTGCTGCTCGTGTCTTACGTGCCGTTCTTCAGCACTTGGCTGCCTTCCTTCCTGTCGAACTAGGACATCACCATGACCAACCGCATCGCACGGCTGCACGGACAAAAAGACCTGCGCGTCGAGACCATCGAAGACCCGAGCCCCGCTGCGGGCGAGGTGGTGGTCGCGATCGGCGCGGGCGGCATCTGCGGCTCGGACATCCACTACTACGCCGACGGCGGCATCGGCACGATCCGGGTGCGCGAGCCGATCATCATCGGCCACGAGGCCGCGGGCACCGTGGTCGCGCTTGGCGAGGCGGTCGAGGGCGTGTCGGTGGGTGACGTTGTGGCGGTGAACCCGTCGCATCCCTGCGGCACCTGCAAGTTCTGCGCGCAGGGCGATCACCAGCACTGCATGAACATGCGCTTCAAGGGCTCGGCGATGTTCCTGCCGCACGAGCAGGGCTTCTTCCGCGACCGCGTCGCGATCGGGGCGGGCCAGTGCTACAAGATCGCCGAGGGCGTCCCCATGGCCGAGGCCGCGCTGGCCGAGCCGCTCGCCGTCTGCTGCCGCGCCCTGACCCGCGCCGTTCAGGTGGCCGGATCGCTCGAAGGCAAGCGCGTGCTGGTCACCGGCGCAGGCCCGATCGGCGCGCTCTGCGTGGCGCTCGCCAAGCATTACGGTGCCGCGGAAATCGTCGTCACCGACCTTCAGGATGCCACGCTGGCGGTGGCCAAACAGGTCGGCGCAACCCGCACGATCAACGTGGCCACCAATGGCGCCGAGCTTGCCGAGTATGAGGCCGAGAAAGGCCAGTTCGACCTCTGCTTCGAGTGCTCCGCCGCTGGCCCCGCGATCCGCTCCGCCATCGCCTGCACCCGCCCGCTTGGCACCATCGTGCAGGTCGGCGTGATGGGCGACACGCCGGTGCCGTTCAACATGCTGGTCTCGAAAGAGATCAACCTCTGCGGCACGCATCGCTTCGACGCCGAGTTCGGGCAGGCGGTCGAGCTGATCAACGGGCGCTCCATGACTTTGGCCCCGATCGTCACCCATTCGCTGCCGGTTGATGAGGCACCGGCGGCGGTGGAATTGGCGATGGACCGAGGCAAGGCGGTGAAGGTCCAGCTGACGTTCGGCTGATCTCCCGTCTTCCGCAGAGAGCCGCGCTGCCCACCCAGCGCGGCTCTCATTTTATTCAGGCCCTACTTATTCAGGCCCCATCCCTCGGACGCGGCCCTCAATGCGTCGGCTGACGCTCGGCCGACGGGCGCAGCGGCACCCCCGGCATGGCCGCGGCCAAAACGCCCATCGCGGCGATCAGTCGCTGGACCCCATTGCCCTCGCAAAGCAGCAGCGCATGCGCCTCTGCATCGCCCTGCCGCCCGCGCCGCATGGCCCGGAAAATGTTGAGGAACAGCCGCTCATGCCCGCACAGCCGCGCGGCGCAGCCGGGGCAATCCGGGTTGGAGAAGTTGAACGGGTTGCGCCGCGCATGGCGCATCTCCTGCACCGCGCGCAGCACGGCAAAAACCACCTCGGGCGCCTCCTGTGGGCCCAGCACCTGCTCGGCCCCCGACATGGCGCGCAGCCAGCCCTCGGATTGCGGATGCGCGAAGGACTGGAAGAAATAGCGCGCGATCATCAATACCGTCAGGTCGTGCCGCCCCAGTCCGGTCAGGTCCGAAATGCCCGCCGAGCCGCCGCAACGGGCGTGTCCCGGTCCTTGGGGTGTCGCGTGATGATCAGCCATAGTGCCTCCGACTGTCCGGGGGGTCGCCGCGCGACCCATTAGGGTGCCTGAGCTGGCGTCGAAGCTGGCCTCTTTTCATTTCTGACAGTTTTAATCAGATTAATCAAGCGCCGCGTGGCATGACCGGGCCGCATGGCGGAGTGTCGCAATTGGCGGTGGTTGCGCCCCCACCCTGCCCCTATCTCGGTCCCAAGCGACGATGACCCTGCCCGGAGTTCCCTGATGGCACAGGCCGAAGCACATCTTCATTCCGTCCCCACCGAAGGCTCCCTGCGGCGCGCGACGGTTCTCTTGATGCGCCATTGGCAGCGGCTCAGTGCCGCCGCCCGCCGCAGCCGCTTTCAATGCCCCGCCGGACCCGACTGGCTGCAACGCCGCGCCGAGACCAGCCGACCCGATCTGCTGCTTGGGCTGGAGGCGGATGGCGAGACCCGCGCGGTCATGGAGCTTTACCGCGCCGGGGCCGCGCATGCCGAAATCGCGCTGTCGGTCGAGGATGCCTATCAGGGTCGCGGCTACGGGCGGCGCCTCTTTGCCGCCGCGCTGGATCATGCCCGCGAGATGGGCGTCGAGACCGTCGAGGCCACCTTCAGCCATGACAACCGCGCGATGCTGCAGATCGCCCTTGGGGCCGGTGCCAAAATCGTCTCCGAACACGGCAACCGCTGCGCAACTGTACGCCTTTAAACCGTACGCCTCTAAGGTCCTGCGCCTTTAGACCTCCGCCGCCTCGCGCATGCGCGCCCGGCACCAGTCGGTGACCGACTCCACATCGGGGGGCAGAGCCTCGGCAAGATCCTCGGCGAAGGTCAGGAAGGCTTCGAGGTTGCCCTCATTCACCGCCACCAGCACCGGCACGCCCGACGACAGCGCCTCGCCAATCACCGGACGAAAGCCGCGACCGTCCACTTCCTGCTTGCCGAACTTATTCACCAGAAGCAGCGCCGCCCCCTTCGAGAGCCCGGCGCTCACCAGCCCGACAACCCGCTCCAGCCCCTGTGGATCTAGACGGCAACCGCGCGACAGCGCGCCCAGATCCTGACTGATCCGCACCACGTCCGCGCCGCTCAGCACCTGCAGATCCATGTGGCATTTGCTGGTCGGGCCGGTCTCGATGTTGTGCTGCACCGCGCCAGCCAGAGGCCAGCCCTCGGCGCGCAGCCGGTCAGCAACCTCGCGCATCAGCCGGTCCACCTCACCGCGACCCAGACCCGTTACGTACCCTAGCATGTCCGTCCCCTTGAAACTCCCCGGCGCAGGTTACAAGATGCCCAACGCGCAGGCCAGAGGAGGCGCAAGATCATCCGCATGCCCGAATTTCCCCTGCTCCCGAACCCCGCAGACGCGCGCCTCACGCGGCGCATCTCTGGCACCGACCAGACCGGTGCCGAGACAGAGATCTCGGTGGTCGAGGAGCGCCCGCTCACCATCTATCTCAACCGTCAGGAAATCGTCACCGCGATGACCATCGGCGACTACCCCGAGTATCTTGCGCTGGGATTCCTGCGCAATCAGGGGATGCTGCGCGCCGATGACGTGGTGACCGGCATCGACTATGACGACGAGATCGAGACCGTCGTCGTGCGCACCGAGCGCGAGACCTCCTATGAGGAGAAAGTGCAGAAAAAGACCCGCACTTCCGGCTGCGCGGTCGGCACGGTCTTCGGCGATATGATGGAGGGGCTCGAGGGTCTCACCCTCCCGCAGGCCGAGGTGCGCACCTCGTGGCTCTATGCTTTGGCGAAAGAGATCAACACCACTCCCTCGCTCTACCTAGAGGCGGGCGCGATCCATGGCACCGTGCTGTGTCAGCAGGACAAGCCATTGGTTTATATGGAGGATGTCGGGCGGCACAACGCCGTCGACAAGATCTCGGGCTTCATGTTCCGCCATGGGCTGAGCGCCGAGGACAAGATCCTTTACACCACCGGGCGGCTCACTTCCGAAATGGTCATAAAGACCGCGCTGATGGGCATTCCGGTGCTGGCCTCACGCTCGGGCTTCACCGCATGGGGCGTCGAGATCGCCCGGCAGGTGGGCCTCACGCTGATTGGCCGGATGCGCGGACAGCGCTTCGTCTGCCTCTCGGGCGAGGAGCGGCTGCTGCGCGACGTCGACCCGGCCTCGGTGCCCGAGGAAGACCGCAAGTCCCGTCGCAAATCCGCAGATGAGGCCGCCGAATGACCCGCCCATTGCAACAGCCCTTGGGGGTGATCCTCGCAGGTGGCCTCGCCACGCGCATGGGCGGCGGCGACAAGGGGTTGCTGGAGATCGGCGGCGAGCCCCTTCTGCAGCGCGTGATCGACCGGATCGAGCCGCAGGTGGGGGGACTGGCGCTCAACGCCAATGGCGATGCCGCGCGCTTTGCCCGCTATGGCCTGCCGGTGCTGCCCGACACGATCCCCGGCTTCCCCGGCCCGCTCGCGGGCGTGCTCGCCGGGCTCGACTGGGCCGCCGAACAGGGGGCTGACAGCATCGTCACCGTGGCCGCCGACACGCCGTTCTTCCCCTGCGATCTGGTGCCGCGCCTGCTGCTGGCCGCCGAAGATTGCCCGCACCTGCTGGCGCTCGCCTGCACGCCGCGCTCTGGCGACGAAGCGCTGAAATCCGGCGGCGGCAAGAAGATCAACCGGCACCCGACCTTCGGCCTCTGGCCGGTTTCGTTGCGAAACCACCTGCGTAGGGCGCTGGAGGAGGGCTTGCGCAAAGTGGTGCTCTGGACCGACCAGCACGGCGCCGGCGAAGCGCTGTTCCCCGCCAAGCCCTTCGATCCCTTCTTCAACGTCAACACGCCCGAGGATCTGGCGCGGGCCGAGGCGCTCGCCTCATGAGGATCTACGGCGTCACCGGCAGCAAGAACTGCGGCAAGACCGGGCTGATGGAGCGTCTGGTCGCCGAGTTCTGCGCCCGCGGCCTCTCGGTCTCGACGCTCAAGCACGCGCATCACAGCACCGATGTCGACCAGCCCGGACGCGACAGCTATCGCCACCGGCAGGCCGGGGCGCATGAGGTGCTGCTTGCCTCGCCGCACCGCTGGGCGCTGATGCACGAGCTGCGCGATGCCCCAGAGCCGCCGCTGTCCGAGCTGCTGACCAAGCTCTCCCCCGTCGATCTGGTGCTGGTCGAGGGCTACAAATCCGCGCCGCACCCGAAGATCGAGGCGCATCGCGCCGAGACCGGTAAACCGCTGCTTTCGCCCGCGAACCCCAGCATCCGGGCCGTCGCCGCCGACAGCGCGGTGGACACCGCCCTGCCGCGCTTCGATCTGAACGACACCGCCGCCATCGCCGATTTCATCGCGCGCGAGGTCGGGCTGTGAGATTTGACACCTTCGTCGTCGTGGACTGGTCCGGGGCGTCGAAACCCTCGCCCGTGGGCGAGAGCAAGGATGCCATCTGGATCGGCATCGCCCGCGACGGGACCATAGAGGCCAGCTATCACCGCACCCGCGAGGCGGCGACCGAGACGCTTGCGCAGCTATTCGAGGCAGAGCGCGCCGCCGGGCGGCGGGTGCTGGCGGGGTTCGACTTCCCCTTCGCCTATCCCAAGGGATTTGCCGAGGCGTTAACCGGGCGCTCGGACCCTTTCGCGATCTGGGAGGCGCTGGCGCAGCGGATCGAAGACGCGCCCGACAATACCAACAACCGCCTCGAGGTGGCCGCAGAGATCAACCGTCTCTTCCCCGGAAGCGGCCCGTTCTGGGGCAACGGCATGGCGCGCGACATCCAAGACCTGCCGCGCACCAAGCAGGGCTATGCCAATCCCTTCGCCGAGACCCGCACCTGCGATGAGACCCCCGGCGCGCAGCCGGTCTGGAAGCTCGCCGGGGCCGGATCCGTCGGCTCGCAAGGGCTTTTGGGCATTCCGCGGCTGCAGGCGCTGCGCGAGCGGTTCGGCAAGGACATCGCCGTGCGCCCCTTCGAGCAGCAGGACGCGCCCCTCGTGCTGGTCGAACTTTTCCCCTCGCTGATCAAAGGCACGGTGGCGGCGCTGGCCGAGCCCGATGAGATCAAGGACCGCGCGCAGGTGCGGGTGCTGGCCGGGGCGCTGCGCGCGCTCGATCCGGCGCTGCTCGACGCCCTCACCCGCGCGGGCGATCCGGAAGAGGGCTGGATCCTCGGCCTCGGGCATGAGAGCAGTCTTTCCGACGCCGCGCAGTCCGCCTTTCCACAGCTTCCCGAGCCCGCCATGCCTGCTGAGACCCCTAGCGCCAACGATGACCTGCAGCCGCCGCGCCTGCGCAACGACTGTTTTGCCATGCCGCAGGGCGTGTCGTGGATGCCGGTGGACGAGGCGCTGAGCAAGCTGCGCGAAGCCCTGCGCCCGGTCACCGGAACCGAGACCGTTCCGACCTCCGAAGCTGCGGGGCGCGTGCTGGCGGCGGATGTTGCCGCGATCCGCTCGAACCCGCCGATGCCGAACTCGGCGGTGGATGGCTACGGCTTTGCCCATGCCGCCACCGGCAGCGGCGTGCAGCGCCTGCCGCTGGTCGCGGGCCGTGCGGCCGCCGGGCAGCCCTACCCGCATGCGGTGCCGCCGGGCCACGCGGTGCGCATTCTCACCGGGGCGATCCTGCCCGAGGGGGTGGATACGGTGGTGCTGGAAGAAGACACCAACAGCGACGCCACCACGGTTGTCTTCGACGGCCCCATCAAGCCCCGCGCCAACACCCGCAAGGCGGGCGAGGATGTGGCCGCCGGGGCCGCCGCGCTGCAAAAGGGCCGCCGCCTGCGCGCCCCCGAGCTTGCCCTTGCCTCGGCCTTGGGGATTGCGCAGCTGCCGGTGCACCGCCCGCTGCGCGTTGGCGTGCTGTCGACCGGCGATGAGATCATTCCGGCACCGTCAATGCCCGCAGAGCCGCATCAGATCTGGGACGCGAACCGCCCGATGCTGCTGTCGCTGGCGCAGGGCTGGCAGTTCGAGCCGGTGGATCTGGGGCATGTCAGGGATGACGCGGGCCTGATCGAGGCGCGGCTGAACGAGGGCGCGCGGGAGGCCGATGTGATCCTCACCTCCGGCGGCGCCTCTGCGGGGGATGAAGATCACGTCTCGGCCCTGTTGCGCGCGCGCGGCTCGCTGTCGGCGTGGCGCATCGCGCTGAAACCCGGACGTCCGCTGGCGCTGGCGATGTGGGAGGGCGTTCCAGTGTTTGGCCTGCCGGGCAACCCGGTCGCGGCGCTGGTCTGCGCGCTGGTCTTCGCGCGTCCCGCGCTGTCGCTGATGTCCGGCGCGGGCTGGACCGAGCCGCGCGGCTTCACCGTTCCCGCCGCCTTCTCCAAGCGCAAGAAACAGGGCCGCCGCGAGTATCTGCGCGCGCGGCTCACCGACGACGGCCACGCCGAGGTCTTTGCCTCTGAAGGGTCGGGCCGGATCAGCGGTCTGTCATGGGCCGATGGGCTGGTGGAATTGCCGGATGCCGCCATGGACGTAGAGCCGGGCACCCCGGTGCGCTACATCCCCTATGCGTCCTTCGGGCTGATCTGAACTCAGCCCTTCCGAACCAGATAGACCTGCGCCTCTGCCTCTTCGGCTGTGCCGATCAGGTCGTGCCCGGCCTCATTGCAGAAATGCGGCACGTCGATCACGGCGGCCGGGTCGGTGGCGATGATGCGCAGCACGTCGCCCGTGCCCATGGACTGCAGCCGCTTGCGCGCCTTCAGCACGGGAAGCGGGCAAAGCAGCCCGCGGGCGTCGAGTTCCTGTGTCCAAATCTGATCGCTGGTCATCTGCTTTGCTTAGGCAAGAGCTGCGGCGCTGTCCATCCTTTGCGTTCTTCGCTTGATAGGGATTCTCTATCAACTGACGGGATACCGATATTGACCTGAAATGAGCCGATGCCTCACAACCGATCAACCCACCGACGTGAAAGGGAGGCACTCGATGGCGCTCGACGAGCAGCAGGGAATCTGGAAATCCGGACGCAAGGGCGGCAAGGGCCGCGCCACGCCCAAGGGGCGGCAGCTGGAGGATCAGGCATGGGACGAGGTCCGCGCCTTGCTCGGCGACCAGCCGCGGCGGCGTGACCTGCTGATCGAGTTTCTGCATCTCATTCAGGACCGCTATGGGCATCTGTCCGCCGCGCATCTGCGCGCGCTGGCCGAAGAGATGCGCCTGTCGATGGCCGAGGTCTGGGAAGTGGCGACCTTCTACGCCCATTTCGACCCGGTGAAAGAAGATGCGACCCCGCCCCCCGATCTGACCATCCGCGTCTGCGACTCGCTGTCGTGCGAGATGGCGGGCTCTGAGGCGCTGTTCGACGCGCTGGCCGCCGGGCATGATCCGGCCAAGGTGCGGGTGCTGCGCGCGCCCTGCATGGGCCGCTGCGACACCGGGCCGACGGTCGAGATCGGCCATCTGCACGTGGATCACGCCACCCCCGAGAAAATTCAGGCGGCGCTCGACAAAGGCGATTTCGAGCCGGTGATCCCCAATTATCAGGGCTTTGACGCCTATCGCGCCGCGGGCGGCTATGAAGAGCTGCTGGCGCTGCGGGGCAGCGGCGACTGGCAGCAGGTGCAGGAGGCGATCTTTGCCGCCGGGCTGCGCGGCATGGGCGGCGCGGGCTTTCCCTCGGGCAAAAAGTGGGAGTTCGTGCGCGCCAATCCCGGCCCGCGCTATCTGGCGGTGAACGGCGACGAGGGCGAGCCCGGCACCTTCAAGGACCGCTTCTATCTCGAGCGCACCCCGCATCTGATGCTTGAGGGCATGCTGATCGCCGCATGGGCGGTGGAAGCAGAGAAGTGCTTTATCTACATGCGCGACGAATACCCGGCGATCCTGCACATCCTGCATAAGGAGATCGCCGCGCTTGAGTCGGCGGGGCTGGTGGCGCCGGGCTATATCGACCTGCGCCGCGGCGCGGGTGCCTATATCTGCGGCGAAGAGTCGGCGATGATCGAGTCGATCGAGGGCAAGCGTGGGATGCCGCGGCTGCGCCCGCCCTATGTGGCGCAGGTGGGCATCTTCGACCGCCCGACGCTGGTGCATAACGTCGAGACGCTGCATTGGATCGCCCGCATCACCCGCGAAGGCCATGAGATCAAATCCGAGGTCGCGCGCAACGACCGCAAGGGGCTGCGCAGCTATTCGCTCTCGGGGCGCGTGGCCAATCCCGGCGTCTATGTGCTGCCCGCGGGCAGCACGATCAACGATCTGATCGGCGCCGCCGGGGGCATGGCCGAGGGCCATGTGTTCAAGGCCTATCAGCCGGGCGGGCCCTCCTCGGGGCTGCTGCCCGCCACGCTGGGCGATGTGCCGCTGGATTTCGACACGCTGCAGCCGCATGGCACCTTCATTGGATCGGCGGCCGTGGTGGTGCTGTCGGACAAGGACAGCGCCCGCGGCGCGGCGCTCAACATGCTGAAGTTCTTTGAAAAGGAAAGCTGCGGGCAATGCACCCCCTGCCGTGTCGGCTGCGAGAAGGCGGTGAAGCTGATGCAGGCCGAGACATGGGATGGCGATCTGCTTGAGGACCTGTGCCAAGTGATGACCGACGCCTCGATCTGCGGCCTCGGTCAGGCCGCTCCGAACCCGATCCGGCTGGTGATGAAGCACTTCCCCGAGGAGGTGAAATGATGCGCGTTCCCTCCCCCCGCCCTCTCCGGGACGCGCAGCAGCGCGGCCGTGGCGCTCAGTTCGCCGCGGCCGCGTCCGAACCGCAGCACAGCCATCGGGAGGCATGAGCCATGGCCGACGGATCGAACATTCCCCAGACCTCTTTCATCCTCGACGGAAAAGAAGTGAGCGCCTTTCCGGGTGAGACCATCTGGCAGGTCGCCAAACGCCTTGGCACCACCATCCCGCATCTGTGCCACAAGGATGCGCCGGGCTACCGGCCCGACGGCAACTGCCGCGCCTGCATGGTCGAGATCGACGGCGAGCGCACGCTGGCCGCCTCCTGCTGCCGCGCCCCTGCCGAGGGCATGACGGTCACCACCGACAGTGCCCGCGCCAAGAAATCGCGCGAGATGGTCATGGAGCTTCTGCTCGCCGACCAGCCCGCGCGCGCCGAGGCGCATGACCGCAGCTCGCATCTGTGGGACATGGCCGAGATGACCGGCGTCAGCGAGAGCCGCTTTCCGAAGCTGGAAGAGGCGCGCATCCCGCTGCTCGACGACAGCCATGTGGCGATGAAGGTCAATCTCGACGCCTGCATCCAGTGCAACCTTTGTGTGCGGGCCTGCCGCGAAGTGCAGGTGAACGATGTGATCGGCATGGCGGATCGCGGGCATGACGCCTTCCCGGTCTTCGACATGGACGACCCCATGGGCGAAAGCTCTTGCGTGGCCTGCGGCGAATGCGTGCAGGCCTGCCCCACCGGCGCGCTGATGCCCGCAACCGTGGTGGATGAGGCGCAGCACGGCGACAGCCGCGATTTCGACGAGGCGGTGCAATCGGTCTGCCCGTTCTGCGGCGTCGGCTGTCAGGTCTCGCTGAAGCTCAAGGACGGCAAGGTCAAATACGTCGAGGGCATTAACGGCCCCGCCAACGAGGGGCGGCTCTGCGTCAAGGGGCGCTTTGGCTTCGACTACATCCACCACCCGCACCGGCTGACCAAGCCGCTGATCCGTCTTGAGGGCGCTCCGAAGGGGCTGAACGTCGATCCCGCCAACCCCTTCAGCCATTTCCGCGAGGCATCGTGGGATGAGGCGATGGAGGCCGCGGCCAGCGGTCTGGCCAAGCTGCGCGATACGGGCGGCGAGACGGTGGCGGGTTTCGGCTCGGCCAAATGCACCAACGAAGAGGCCTATCTCTTTCAAAAGCTGATCCGTCAGGGGTTTGGCCACAACAACGTCGATCACTGCACGCGGCTGTGCCACGCCTCATCGGTCTCGGCGCTGATGGAGAACGTCGGCTCTGGCGCGGTCTCGGCCACCTTCAACGAGATCGAAAACGCCGATGTTGCCATCGTCATCGGCGCCAATCCGATCGAGAACCACCCGGTCGCCGCGACCTTCTTCAAGCAGTTCGCGCAGCGCGGCGGCAAGCTCATCGTCATGGACCCGCGCGGCCATGCGCTGAAGCGTTTTGCCAGCCATATGGTGCAATTCCGCCCCGGTGCGGATGTGCCTCTGCTCAATTCGATCATGTCGGTGATCGTCGAGGAAGGGCTTTACGATCAGGGCTATATCGACCGTTTCACCGAGAACTGGGAGGCCGAGAAGCAGCACCTCGCGGGCTTTGCGCCCGAGACGCTGGAGGATCTGACCGGCATCGACGCCGCCATGGTGCGTGACGTGGCGCGGACCTTTGCGCAGGGCAAGGCGGGGCTCATTTTCTGGGGCATGGGGGTCAGCCAGCACATCCATGGCACCGACAATTCGCGCTGCCTGATCAGCCTTGCGCTGATGACCGGCAACGTCGGCAAGCCCGGCGCGGGCCTGCACCCGCTGCGCGGCCAGAACAACGTGCAGGGTGCCTCGGACGCGGGGCTTATCCCGATGTTCCTGCCCGATTATCAGGATGTGACCGACGACGGCGTGCGCTCGGCCTTCACCGAGATCTGGGGGTCTGACGATTTCAGCGCTCAGAAGGGTCTGACGGTCACCGAGATCATGGACGCGGTACATGCGGGCGACATTCGCGGCATGTATATCCTCGGCGAGAACCCGGCGATGTCGGACCCGGATGTGGTGCACGCCCGCGCCGCGCTCGCCAAGCTCGAGCATCTGGTGGTGCAGGACATTTTCCTCACCGAGACCGCGAATTATGCCGATGTGATCCTGCCCGCCGCCGCCTTCTACGAAAAGACCGGCACGGTGACCAACACCAACCGGCAGGTGCAGATGGGCCGCGCCGCCGCAACGCCGCCGGGCGAGGCGCGCGAGGATTGGGCGATCACCACCGAGCTGGCGCAGCGGCTGGGGCTGGGCTGGAGCTACGCCCATCCGCGCGAGGTCTTTGCCGAGATGACGCTGGGCATGCCCTCGCTCGACAACATCAACTGGGACCGGCTGGAGCGCGAGAACGCCGTCACCTACCCCTCGCTCTCGCCCGAGGACCCCGGCCAGCCCATTGTCTTTGCCGATGGCTTCCCCCGCGAAGGGGGCCGGGCGCGGTTCACCCCGGCCTCGGTGATCCCGCCGGACGAGACGCCCGACGCCGACTACCCGATGATCCTGACCACCGGGCGGCAGCTCGAGCATTGGCACACCGGCTCGATGACCCGCCGCTCGAAGGTGCTGGATGCGGTGGAGCCGGGGGCGAACTGCTCGCTGCACCCATCGACCCTGCGCAAGCTGGGGGTGGAGCCCGGCGGCATGGTCAAGCTGCAGACAAGGCGCGGCGAGATCGAGGTGATGGCCCGCGCCGACCGCGCGGTGGCGCCGGACATGGTGTTCCTGCCCTTCGCCTATGTGGAGGCGGCGGCCAATATCCTGACGAACCCGGCGATCGACCCCTACGGCAAGATCCCCGAGTTCAAATTCTCGGCGGTGCGGGTGACGGCGGCGTAGCGGGGCGGAAGCCGGGCGGGCGCCAGCCCGTGGGGTGGCGCTGTAACTTTCGAGGTCTGCGCTTTATCCCGCCCAAGTCCGGCTGAAATCCGTTCGGTGCGCAAAGATGACAAAGCGCCAGCCCGGCGGGATCGAGGCCGAAGGCCGCCGGGCAGGCGCCTGCCCGGCGGCCTTCGGCC
>NZ_JAAGOU010000016.1:0-101470 GCF_010500775.1 Salipiger sp. PrR002 | reverse complement strand
CGCCAAAAAGCCAGGGGCAACCCGAACATCAATGGGGCAGAGACGGCGGATACCAAGCTGCGCGCCTCGATGCGGGTGCGGATCACCGACCTGCACAAGCGCCTGAAGGCCGAGGGCCGCCCCTCCACGGTGGTCTATGTCACCCACGACCAGACCGAGGCGATGACCATGGGCGACCGCATCTGCGTGATGAAGGACGGCCACATCATGCAGGTCGCCACCCCCAAGGAGCTTTACGACCGCCCGGCCAATCTGTTCGTCGCGGGCTTCATCGGCTCGCCCGAGATGAACGTGATCGACGGCGAGATCGAGGGCACCGACTTCCGCCTTGGCGGGCAGGTGATCTCGCTCGACGAGGCGGTGCTGAACCGGATGCAAAGCAAACCGCAGGAGGCGGCGCTCGGCATCCGCCCGCAGCACATGAAGCTCTCGGCAGGCAACGGGCTGACCGCGCGCCTGCGCTCGGCAGAGTTCATGGGGCATGAGGTCTATCTGCACGCCATGCTCGAGGGCAAAGAGATCACCACCGTCGCCGGAGCCGCCGAATATGACGCGCTCGACCGGTCCGACGAACGCATCCGGCTGACGCCCGACCTTGGCCACGCCCATATCTTCGACCGCACCAGCGGCGCGAATGTATCCCTGCCCCTCGCGGGCTGAACCGAAAACTAGGAGGAGGAGTTTTCAAAATGAAATCAACGATCAAAAAGGCGCTGCTCGCCAGCGCACTGGTGCCTTGCGCGCTGTCGTCGGCAAACGCGGCAGACCTGCGGATGAGCTGGTGGGGCGGCGAGTCTCGCCACGTCGCCACCCAAGAGGCGCTCAAGCTCTGCGGCGAGAAATACGGCCACACCATCGCGCCTGAGTTCACCGGCTTCTCGGGCTATCTCGAAAAGCTCACCACGCAGATGGCGGGCGGCACCGAGGCCGACCTCATCCAAGTGAACTGGCCGTGGCTGCCGCTCTTCTCGCGCGATGGCACCGGCTTTGCTGATCTTGCCACGCTCGAAGCGGTGGACCTGTCGCAATACCCGCAGGCCGATCTTGATGGCGTCACCGTCAAGGGCCACGTGCAGGGCATCCCGGTCTCGACCACGGGCCGCGTGTTCTTCTTCAACACCACCACGCTGGCCGAGGCGGGCATCACCCCGCCGACCACATGGGAAGAATTCTTTGGTGCCGCCGAAGCCCTGCGCGACAAGGAGGGCGAGGATTATCGCCTGTTCAACGCCGTCGCCGAAAGCGCGCAGCTGCTGGTCTCGCTCGCCGTCACGCAAAAGACCGGCAAGGACCTCGTCGATCCGGAAACCAACCGCGTCGCGTGGACGCCCGAGGAGCTCGTCGAGGGCATCACCTTCTATCAGCGCATGGTCGACACCGGCGCCATCCAGTCGCGTCAGGACGAGGCCGCCGAGGGCAACGTGAAGCTCTACGAGAAACAGGCTTGGGCACAGGGCAAGATCGCTGGCTCTTATGAATGGGACAGCACCTACTTCAAGTTCTCGGACCCGCTGAACGAGGGCGAGGAATTGACCGCCGTGCCGATGATCACCTTCGAAGGGGCCAAGACCCAAGGCGTCTATCGCAAGCCCTCGATGCTGCTGGCGGTGTCGAAGAACTCGGACAATCCCGAAGCCGCGGCCGAGATCCTCAACTGCCTCGTCAACGAGCCCGAGGGCATCGACGCGCTTGGCGTGACCCGCGGCCTGCCCGCCTCGCAGGTGGCGCTCGAGCGGCTTGAGGGCGCGGGCGAGATCAAGCCCGAACTGCTCAAGGCGCATGAGATCATGATGGCCTCCGAAGGTCCCGCGGTCTCGCCGTTCAACGAGCATCCCGAACTGCGCGCCACCTTCGTCGATACGCTCGAAGAGTTCTCCTACGGCATGGTCAGCGCCGAGGAAGCCGCCGAATACATCATCGAGGGGGCCAACGACGTGCTGAGCCAGTTCGACTGACGCCAAAATTCCTCCCTGTGGGCGGCCCATCACTCGGGGCCGCCCGCGCCGACCCAAGACGAAAGCCCGACCCATGTCCCTGATCCGATGCGCCGCGGTGACCCCGCGCATGGCCGTGCTGTGCCTCGCGCCGCCCCCCGCCCGCTACACCCTGAGCCCGGCGCGCCCTTGGCGGCTGCGGCTGGATGGCCAGACCGTCGCGGAAGGCAGTGCCGCCACCGTGGTGCTGCCGCTGGGCCCGCTGCAGCCGGGCAGCGCCTATACGTTCGACTGCGGCGGCGAGACCCTGAGCTTCACCACCCCGCCCTGCCCCGGCGCGCTGGACGTCACCGACTTCGGTGCCCGTGACAGCCTGCCAGACACGCCCGAGGCCGCCGCGCAGAACGCCGCCGCCTTCGCCCGCGCCATCGCCGCGCTGCCCAAGGGCGGCACGCTGATCGTGCCTGCCGGACATTGGCTCTGCGGCCCCGTCGAGCTGCGCTCGGATATGATCCTGCACCTCTCGACAGGGGCCACGCTCGCCGCGCCTTCGGACCGCAGCGGCTGGCCGATCCTGCCCGCACATCGGCCCGACGGGACAATGCTCGGCTCGTGGGAGGGGCTGCCCGAGCCCTGTTTCCGCGCCCCGCTGCATGCCATCGCCACGCGCAATCTGACTATCGAAGGCTTCGGCACGCTCGACGGCGGCGGCGACCGCGGCGACTGGTGGACATGGGCCAAAGAGCGCCGCGATGGTGCCCGCCGCCCGCGCGGGCTGCATCTGATCGACGCCGAGGCCACGCGCCTCATCGGCTTCACCATCCGCAACGCGCCAAGCTGGACGATCCACCCGCAGGGCTGCCGCGATCTCTTTGCCGCCTGCCTGAGCATTCAGGCCCCGCACGACAGCCCCAACACCGACGGTTTCGATCCCGACATGTGCGAGGATGTCACCATCCTCGGCACGCATTTCTCGGTCGGCGACGATTGTATCGCGATCAAGGCGGGCAAGCGCGGCGATGCGGGCGAGGAGGGCCACCTGCGCCCCACCCGCCGCGTCACCGTGCAGCACTGCCTGATGGAGCGCGGCCACGGCGGCTGCGTCATCGGCTCGGAGATGTCCGGCGATGTGACCGACGTGACCATCTGCGATTGCGAGATGGTCGGCACGGACCGGGGTTTGCGCCTCAAGACACGTCGCGGACGCGGCGGACGGATCGAGCGTATCGCCATGCGCAATGTGACCATGGACGGCGTGCTCACCGCGTTTTCGGCCAATGCGCATTACTACTGCGACCACGATGGCCACGCCGATTGGGTGCAGTCCCGCGCGCCCGCCGCCGTGACCCATCTGACGCCGCATGTGGGCGAGATCACCGCAGAGGAGGTGGAGATCCGCAACCTCGCCCATGCGGTCGGCGCCTTTCTCGGCCTGCCCGAAGCGCCCATCGGCCCGATCCGCCTCTCACGCATCACGCTGCTGTCGCATGATGCCGCCGCCCGCCCCGAGCCGCCGCTGATGGCCGATGGCATCCGCCCGCTGCGCCACGCCGGCGTGCTGGCCGAACACGCAGAGATCAGCGGCGACCTTGCCGCCGATCCCGCCCCGCTCAGCATCGAAGACGTTCTAAACCGGAGCCCCGCCCTGCCATGACCCGTCCCACCGCCCTGGAGTATTTCGACGCCTTCGCCAGCCGCTACCGACATTACAAGGGCGGCAGCTGGTGCTACGAGGATGGCTGCATCTATCGCGGGCTCGCCCTGCTGCATCAGGCCACCGGCGAGGCGCGCTGGTTCGCGCATCTCAAGCGCCTGACCGACGCGCAGATCGCCCCGGACGGCAGCCTTGCAGGCTATCGCATCGACGAGTTCAACATCGACCACATCCTTGCCGGGCGCTGCCTGTTTCACCTCGCCGACGAGACCGGCGATCCGCGCTACATGAAGGCCGCCGACCTGCTGGCCGAACAGCTCTCGCGCCATCCGCGCACCAAGGCAGGCAACTACTGGCACAAGCAGCGCTACCCCGATCAGGTCTGGCTCGACGGGCTTTATATGGGGCTGCCGTTCCAGATCGAATACGGGCAGCGCAGCGACCGTCCCGACTTGGTGCAGGACGCGCTGACCCAATTGAGCCGCGCGCTGGAGCTGACGCGCGGGCCAGCCGGGCTTTACGTGCATGGCTATGATGCCGCCAAAGTGCAGGGCTGGGCCGATCCCGAGACCGGCAAATCGGCCTCGGTCTGGGCGCGCGCAGTCGGCTGGCTGGCGATGGCTTTGGTCGACATCTGCGCGCTGGAGCCTACGAGCGCGCCAAGCCGCAAGACGGTCGAGCTGTTGCAGGCGGTGGCAATGGAGCAACGCCGCTCGGGGCTCTGGCCGCAGGTGCTCGACGCGCCGGGGCTTGAGGGGAACTACGAGGAAAGCTCTGCCTCGGCGATGTTCGCCTATGCGCTGATGCGCGCCACCGAGCTTGGTCTTGGCGAGTGGTTCGACGCGGGCGAGCACGCCTATGACGCGCTCATCCGCACCCGGCTCGAAACCCACGGCGGGGTCACACGGTTGACCCGCATCTGCCATGTGGCGGGCCTTGGCGGGTTCGACGGCAAGATGCGCGACGGCTCGCAGGGCTATTATCTGACCGAGGATATCGTCGAGGATGATGCCAAGGGCGTCGGCCCGCTGATGATGGCGGCGGCCCAAAGGCTGTCGGCCCGCGCGCCGGCTGAATAATCAGAGACCCAGAAGCGCGCGCACCGGCTCTGCCAGTGCCGCGCCGATCGCCCGCGTGTTGGCCGCATCCAGATGCACCCCGTCGAGCGGCGAGGGCTGCGCCACCCGCCCCGCATCGAAGAAGGCCACGCCTTCCTCTTCGGCCAGATCGGCGTAGAGGCTGCCGAAGAGATGCGACTGCTCGACCCGGAACGGGCTGTCGAGATCCCCGCGCGAGGGCGAGATGCAATAGGGCGGCGCGACGATCAGCACCTGCGGCATCACCGAGGCGGGTTTGAACGGAAAGCCCCGCACCAGCTGAATGAGCCGCCGCATCCCGGCCTGCGCGCCGCTCGCCACCGCGCCATGTTTGGGCTTGAGGTCATTGGTGCCCAGCATGATCACCACCAGATCAAGCGGCATATGCGCCGCCAGCGCCACCGGCAGCGTGCGGGTGGCGTTGCGGTCGCAGGGCGCGGCGTGATCGTCAAACGACGTGCTGCGCCCGTTCACCCCATCGGCCAGCACCGTCGCCTCGGGGATCTGCGCCGCCAGCACCGAGGGCCAGAGATCCGCAATTGGGTGCCGCAATCCGCCGTTGGCGGGGTCATGCCCCCATGTGAGACTATCGCCGTAGCACAGGATCCGCGCCGTTTGCTCTGCCATGGTGTCTCTGCTCCTCCTCAGGTGATCTGCGGAAAACCATAGAGCGCCTGAGGGGTCTCCACCAGCGCCTGCCGCTGCGCCGCCTGATCCGGCAGCCAGCTCATCGCCAGATCCAGCAGATGCGCGTCATCGGGATAGTCTTCGGTGCGGCTGGCGTGGTTGTGCGGCCAGTTGGTGCCCCAGACGATGCGTTCGGGCGCATGCGCCCCGATCTCGCGGCTGAGCGCGGCGATGTCGGGATAGTCGGGGCCAGAGGTGGTGGTGGCCTCGTAGCAACCGGCAAACTTGAACCAGCACTTGCCGCCGTCGATCAACCGCTTGATGCTGGCCACATGCGCGGACGTGATGCCGCCGAAGATTTTGCCGTGGTGGTCGAGCACCCAGTTGGATTTGAGCTTTGCAAGACGCGGCTCCAGATCCGGCAGCGCGGTGCCGTCGAATTGCACCGCCATCATCCAGCCCGCCGCATGGGCGCGCGCATCCACCGCCTCGAGCTGATCCAGCCCCACCGCCCCGCCGGGCAGGTCCATGATCCGCGCCCCCACGATGCCGCCCTCGGAAAGCCGGAGCATCTCGGCATCAGGGGTCTCACCGGTGATCACCGCCACGCCGCGCGCGCAATCGCCCATCTCGGCCACGCAGGCGAGCAGGCTGGAATTGTCCATGTGATGCCCGTTGCCTTGGGTGATCACCACCCGGTCGATGCCGAGCCAATCCATGGCCTTGCGGTACATGTCGGGCGTCGGCAGGGGCTCGGCAGGCACACCCTTACCGTCCTCGCGCCACGCATAGCCGGGCAGATACATATGCATCTGCGTGTCGCAGGCCCCCTTGGGCATCTGCGTCTTTGGCTTGGGGCCGGTGAGTTTGCGGTCGATCATTGGAATCCTCCTGAAGACGGGCGGTTTGCCTCCCGCGCAGATCCGCCCGCAACAAAGGCGAAGCCGCCGGGCAAGCGGTCGTTCATCGTGGCGCCATCGGTTCGAGCCCGATGGACGACGCCGTCCCGGCGGGCTGGCGCTTTGGTTATGTTGCGCGGCGCTGGGATGTCGAAAGAGCGTGGCAGGCATAAAGCGCAGACCACAATCGTCGCAGCGCCACCCCACGGGCAGGCGCTCGCCCGGCTCCGCACGTCACCCCTTCGGCGCGAACTCCTTCAGCGCGTCCCGGTCAATCTCGATCCCCAGCCCCGGCGCATCGGGGATGCTGACCCAGCCATTCTCATGCTCGATGGGCTGTTTCACCACCGCTTGGCGGAAGGGGTTATGGGTGCGGTCGAACTCCATGATCGGCTCGATCGGCCCCCGCCTCACCGGATCGGGCACCATCGCCGCCATGAACTGCAGCGCCGCCGCGATCTGCACCGCCGTGCCCCAGACGTGCGGCACCACGCGCACCCCATGCAGCGTCGCAAGATCGGCCACCCGCTTGGCCTCGGTGAAGCCGCCCACCCCGCAAAGATCGGGCTGGGCGATGTCGATCACCCGCCGCCGCATCGGCTCGGCAAAGCCCCAGCGGGTATGCCACGTCTCGCCGCCCGCCACCGGGATCGGCTGGCGTGCACGGACCTCGGCATAGGCATCGAGCTGCTCGGGGATCACCGGCTCTTCGAACCAGTCGATGCCATATTCAGCCGCCGCATTGCCCACGCGCACCGCCTCGATCACGTCATAGCCGTGGTTGCCGTCGATCATCAGGCGGGTGTCCGGCCCGATGGCCTCGCGCACCGCCTTGATCACCTGCAGATCCTCCGAAGGATCGAACCCGATCTTGATCTTCACCGCGTGGAAGCCCGCCGCCGCGTGGCCGCGCATCTCTTCGGCATTGTCCGAGACCCGGTCGACCCCGTCACGCTTGAACGAGCCGGTGGCATAGCAGCGCACCTTCTCGCGGAACCGCCCGCCCAGCAGCGTGGAGACAGGAACCCCAAGCGCCTTGCCCTTGATGTCCCACAGCGCGATGTCGATACCGGAAAGCGCGCAGACCGAGATCCCCCGCTGACCCTGATCGCGCAGCGCGTTGTAGAGCACCGCCCAGTGTTTCTCGGTCTCCAGCGGGTCCTTGCCCAGAAGCCACGGCTTATAGGCCTCGACCATGGCGCGGTTCGGGCCCGCCGGGCCGAGGCATTCGCCCCAGCCCGTGGTGCCATCGTCGCAGATCACCTCGACCAGCAGATGCACCCGCCGGTCGAAGCGCATGGAGGCGCTCTCGAAGGCGGTCTCCAGCTTGTGTTCCAGAAGGTGGGTGCGGATCTCGGTGATCTTCATCTTGGGTCCTCGAACTTACTGATGCGCGTCGATCAGGGCTTTGAGGATTTCCTCCTCCTCGCCCGTCAGGTCCGACAGCGGCGCGCGCACCGGACCTGCATCAAAGCCAACCAGACGCACACCTGCCTTGATCGCCGACACGGCATAGCCCTTGCGGCGCGAGCGCAGGTCCATGAACGGGTAGAAGAAGCTCTTGAGGATGTCCTCGCAAGTGGCCCGATCCCCGGCGCGCAGCGCGGCATAGAACTTGTTGGCCAGAGCGGGCACGAAGTTGAACACCGCCGAGCTGTAGGTGGTGAAGCCCGCGCCAAGGTAGGCTTCGGCAAAAAGCTCCGCCGTCGGCATCCCGCCGAGGTAGATCAGCCGGTCGCCCATCTTGGCGGTGATCTGCCGCACGAGGCCAATATCGCCGGTGCCATCCTTGAAGCCCACGAGGTTCGGGCATTCGTCGCAGAGCCGCGCCAGCGTGTCGGGCTGCAGCACGGCGTTGTCGCGGTTGTAGACCATGACGCCCATGCCGGTGGCGTTGCAGACCGCTTTGACGTGCTCAAAGAGCCCTTCCTGCGGCGCGTCGATCAGATAGTGCGGCAGCAGCAGGATGCCGTCCCCGCCCGCCGCCTCGACCGAGCGCGCGATGCCCTTGGCGATCTCGGTGCCATAGCCGCAGCCCGACACGATCGCGGTCTTGCCCGCGCTTTCCTTCGCCGCCGTCACGATGGCCGGGATCTCCTCCGGGGTCAGCGAGAAAAACTCGCCCGTGCCGCCCGCCGCAAAAAGCACCGGCGCGTCAAAGCCCGACAGCCACTCGACGTGCTTCTGATAGGGATCGGCGGCAAACTTGTTGTCCGCGTCGAAGGGCGTGACGGGGAAGGAAAGCAGGCCGGAGCCGAGCGCTTCTTTGATCTGTTGCGGGTCCATGCGTGGGTCCTCTTGCTTGGGGCTATTAGGGGCGCGCGCGTGCGGGCCTATGGGAATGGAATGAAGGTCAGCTTTGGTGGATGGGCTCGTCGGTAAAGACGCCGCCCTGATATTTCGCCACCGAGTCCTCGGGGCCGGGGCGCGGCACGGTCCGGCGGATTTCCTCGGCGTAGTCCTGAGAATTGTCCTGCGGCACCCAGCCAAGGAAGGCGGCGTGAGAGTTGTCCCACCAGCCCATGTCATTGGCCGATTGCCCCCAGATCACGGTGCAGCCAAGGCGCGGCGCGGTGAAGGCGGCCATGATCAGCGCGGTGAAATCGCGCGGGCTAATCCAGGTCGACAGCATCCGCCAATTCTCGGGCTTCGGGGTGCAGGAACCGATGCGCACCAGCGCGCTCTCCTGCCCGAATTTGTCGTGGTAGAGGCTGGCCACTGCCTCGCCGAAGATTTTCGACACACCGTAGAGGCCATCGGGCTTGAACGGGTCGGTATGCTTCAGGCGCTGCTCCTGCTTGTAATAGCCGATCGTGTGGTTGGAACTGGCAAAGATGATCCGGGGCTGACCATGCAGCCGCGCCGCCTCATAGAGGTTGTAGACGCCGCGCAGGTTGGCCGCTTCGATCAGGTCGAAGGTCTTCTCGACCGAAATACCGCCCAGATGCACCACCCCGTCGCAGCCCTCGACCAGCGATTTCACCGCCTCGCCGTCGGCGATGTCGCAGGCTACGAAGCTCTCATTGGGGCCAAGGTCGGTGATCTCGGCGATGTCCGACAGGCGCAGTTCCTCGGCGTGGGGCTTCAGCGTCTCGCGCAGGATCTTGCCAAGCTGGCCCGCCGCGCCGGTGATCAGGATACGTTTCATCTTCATGTCTCTCACTCCATCAGGCTTGGCAGGAACATGGAGAAGGCCGGGACATATGTCACCAGCAGCAGCGCCACGAGGATCGCCGCGTAGAACGGCAGGATCGTCTTCACCGCATGTTCGATCCGCACGCCGCCCACGACGCAGCCCACGAAGAGGCAGGCGCCCACCGGCGGTGTGCAGAGGCCAAGGCCGAGGTTCATCATCATCACGACGCCAAACTGGATGGGGTCCATCCCCAGCCCCACCGCAACCGGCAGGAAGATCGGCGTACAGATCAGGATCAGCGCCGCCATGTCCATGATCATGCCAAGCACCAGCAGGATCAGATTGAGCAGCAGCAGGATCACAATCGGGTTGTCCGAGATGCCGGTCACCGCGTTCGCCAACAGATCCGGCACCCGGTAGAGGGTCAGCAGGTAGGAAAAGGCCGAGGCCGTCGCCACCAGCAGCATCACCAGCGCGGTTGTGCGCACCGAGCTGACGACGGCGGTCTTGAAGCCCTCCCAGCTGAGTTCGCGGTACACGAAGGTGGTCACGAGGATCGCCCAGATCGCCCCGAAGGCGCCGGACTCGGTGACAGTCATCACCCCCGACAGCACCCCGCCCACCACGATGATCGCGGTCATCAGGCCCGGCAGGGCGACGATGAACGACAGGCCAAGCGCTTTCCAGCCGGGAAAGGTTTCAGCCGGGTAACCGCGGCGCACGGCGACCGCATAGGCCACGATGCCAAGGCAGAGGCACATGAGGATGCCGGGGATCACGCCCGCGATGAACAGCTTCGACACCGACACGCCGCCCGCCGCAACGGCAAAGAGGATCATGTTGTGCGAGGGCGGGATCACCACGCCCGCGACCGAGGAGGTGACGGTGACATTCACCGCGTAATCAGGGTCATAGCCCTTTTCCTTCATCACCGGGATGAGGATCGAGCCAAGCGCCGAGGTGTCCGCCACCGCCGAGCCCGAGATACCGCCGAAGAGCATCGAGGAGGCCACATTGACCACGCCCAGCCCGCCGCGCATGGCGCCCACCGCCGAAGAGGCCAGCCGCACCAGCCGCCCGGCGATGCCGCCGTGCATCATCAGCTCACCGGCGAAGATGAAGAAGGGGATCGCCAGCAGCGAGAAGACCGAGATGCCCGACAGCACGCGCTGGAAGCCGATGAACAGCGGCAGCCCCTCGTAGACGAAGCCACCCACCGCCGCGAGACCGATGGCAAAGGCCACGGGCATGCCGCAGATAAGCCCGCCGGCGAAAACCCCGAAAAGAATGATCAAACCCATGTCAGTACCCGCGGCCCTTCGCCAGTTCGGCCATTTGATAGAGAGTGAAAAGCGCGCTCAGCGCGCCGCAGATCGCCATGGGCACGGCGCGCATGCCCTCGGAGATGCCGAGCATCGGCACGGTGCGCGCCCATGTGTTCTCGGCGAGGATGTAGCCCTGCCAGCCAAGGCAGAGGGCGAAGATCAGCACACCGAGGAGCGCCAGCCACTTCATCGCCATGGCGATGGGGCCGGGAAAGGCGTCGCGAATGAAGTCCACCGACAGGTGGGTGCGGCTCCAGACCCCGGCGGCCGCGCCGAGGAAGGTGATCCAGACCACGAGGATCAGCGCCAGCTGCTCGACCCATGTGGGGGTGTCGTTCATCACGTAGCGGCCCCAGACCAGCCAGCCGAAGATGGCGATCAGCAGCACCAGCCCGCTGCCCGCAACGAGCACGCACAGACGTGACAGAAGATTGAGCAGGCGATAGATGGCCCCTGCCCCGGCCGGTTGCGCGTGCGCCATGAACCCCTCCCGGACATGACGTGTCCCCGCGGGGACACGTCTTTTTCAGATCAAGCGATGGCCGATGATCACTGCACCGACTGGATATCGCGGATCAGGCTTTCCAGATCGGGATTGGCGGCGATGAAATCGGCATAGACCGGCTCCATGGCGTCCTGAAACGCCTGCCCGTCCTCGACCTCGTTCACCGCCACGCCGCTGTCGATCACCTTCTGCTTGGAGGCTTCCGAACGTTCGGCCCAAAGCTCGCGCTGCAGGTCTGCGGCTTTCACCGCCGCCTCGGTGACGATCGCCTTGTCCTCATCCGACACGCCGTCCCAGACCTTGGTCGAGACGCAGATGCACTCGGGGATGATCAGGTGGTTGGTGATCGAATAATACTTGGCCACCTCGTAGTGGTTCGAGCTTTCGAACGAGGGGTAGTTGTTCTCGGCCCCGTCGATCACGCCGGTCTTCAGCGACTGATAGACCTCGCCATAGGCCATCGGCGTGGCGTTGCCTCCCAGCTTGTCGACCATCTGCACGTAAAGATCGTTGTTCATCACGCGGAACTTCAGACCGTCCATGTCGGCGGGCGTCTCGATCGGATGCTTGGTGTTGTAGAAGGAGCGCGAGCCGCTATCCATCCACGACAGCGCCACGAGGCCTTCTTCCGACAGCGCGTCCGAGAAACGCTGACCGATCTCGCCGTCCATCGCCGCGTGCATGTGGTCCACGTCGCGGAAGATGAAGGGCAGCGACAGCACGTTGGTCGCCGGAACGATCTCGCCCATCGGGCCCATGTTGAAGTTGCCGACCGCGATGGCACCGGCACGCACCTGCTCGATGGCATCGGGCTGCGCGCCCAGCACGCCGTTGGCGTAGACGGTGGGCTCGATCCGGCCCTCGGTCTTTTCCGTCACCTCGTCGGCGAACTGCTGCATCGCGACGACGTTCGGATAATCCTCGGGGTGAATGGCCCAGGCGCGCCAGGTTTCGGCCTGCGCGGCACCGGCCAGAAGGCCGCAGAGCGCGACGGTGGCGGTAAGAGCCCCGGTCTTGGTGAATCGCATGATGATCTCCTCCCTGTAGATGCATATGACGTCACGCCGCGGTTATGACCGACTTGTATGATGACTGTCAATATTTTCGTATGACAGAACTGTGAGGGCGTTGGGCTGACGCTCTCGCCCCCGCGAAACGCTCGCCTATGGGTTGCAAGCCCTGCGCCCTTGGGGGGCGACACATTCGCGCAGAAGGCCCGCAAACGTGCTAGTGTATGGGCGGAACACCGCGACAAGATTGTATTAAAAATAGATTTTTCCCGTATTTGGTGTACGCTCTATGACATAGCTCCGTCCGTGAAAGGACCTTCGATATGTTGATTGGACTGCTTCGAAAGATTTCCACCGTATCTCTGTCCGCCGCTTTTCTGGCTTCCCCGACACTCACACTGGCTCAGGACGAGGCCGCACCCGGCCCCACCGCCTTGGTGCAGACCATCGCCACCCAGAGCATCCGCCCCTCGTTCACTCACCCGGCCCGCATCGAGGCGCTGAACACCGCCTCGATCCGGCCCACCGTGCAGGCGCAGATCACCGCCATGCACATCACCGCAGGGGCTTTCGTCGAAGAGGGCGAGTTGCTGGTGGAGATGGACGAGACGCATTACCGCATCGCCCTCGCCCAAGCCCATGCCGCGCTGAAACAGGCCGAAGCCGCAGCGATCAAGGCCGATCTCGATCTCGACCGGGCGACGCAGCTGTCGCAGAGCAACACCGTCTCGAAGCGCGAGGTGGAATACGCGCAGGCGCAGGCGGATGTGGCGCAGGCGCAGGTCGATGTGGCCAGCGCCCAGATCGCGCAGGCCGAAGAAGACCTCGCCGATACAAAGGTTTACGCCCCGTTCAGCGGCCGCATTTCGGCCCCGCAATATTCGGTGGGCGATCTTTTCACCGTCGGCGATCCGACGCAGATCGGCTATATCGCCACCATCGTTTCGCTCGATCCGATTTACGCGGTCGGGCTGGTGGATCAGTCCAATTATTTCGGCTTTCTGGCCAAGCGGCTGGAGATCGAAGAGGCGGGCGGCTCGATCCCTCCGCTGGAGCTTGAGGCGATCCTGCCCGGCGGCGAGGTCTACCCCGAGAAGGGCACCTTCGAGAATTGGGACAACACCGGCGTTGCCAGCACCGGTACCATTGCGGCGCGGGTTCTTTTTCCCAATCCCAACGGCCTGCTTTTGCCGGGCCAGAACGTGACGATCCGCGGTCAGGTGATCGAGCCGGTTCAGGCGCCCTTGGTGCCGCAGCGCGCGGTCAGTCTCGACCAGCAAGGGCATTTCGTCTGGGTGGTCGGCGACGGCGACGTGGTCGAGCGGCGCAACATCACCGTGGGCGTGCGCAATGGCGCCGACTGGACCGTCACCGAAGGGCTTGCAGATGGCGAGCGGGTGGTCGTGGAGGGGCTGCAGCGCATGCGTCCGGGCCTCGCCGTCACCCCGCAGCCCTACGACAGCTGATCCCCGGCAGCGGAGAATTTCATGGGACCCCTATTTTTCATCAGGCGACCCAAGTTCGCCTTCGTCATTTCCCTGCTCATCACGCTGTTCGGCCTGCTCACGCTTCAGGTGATGCCGATCGACCAGTATCCCGACATCGCCGCCCCCAAGGTGGTGGTCCGCGCCAATTATCCCGGCGCCGATGCGCAAACCGTGCTGCAGGCCGTCGCCACCCCCATCGAGGATGAGGTGAACGGTGCCGAGGGCATGGCCTATATGGAATCCAAGGCCGCCGCGGACGGAAGCTATACGCTGACGGTGACCTTCGAGACCGGCGTCGATGCCGATCTGGCGCAGGTCGACGTGCAGAACCGCGTGGCGCTGGCCGAGCCGGGGCTGCCCGCCGAGGTGCGCCAGCGCGGCATAAGGGTGCGTAAGCGCAACCCGGACATCCTGATGGTGGTGAACATCGTCTCGCCCGACGGGCGCTTCGACGGGCTGTTCTTGTCGAACTACGCCTCGATCAACGTCGAGGGCGAACTGGCCCGCCTGCCCGGCGTCGGTGCCGCCGAGAACATCGGCGCGCTGGATTACGGCATGCGCGCGTGGCTCGATCCGGTGCAGATGGCCAACCACAATATCACCGTGAACGAGATCGTTCTGGCGGTGAAAGAGCAGAACGCGCAGGCCGCCGTGGGGCAATTGGGGGCCGCTCCGGCTGCCGAAAACACGCAGTTCCAATACGTTCTGACCACGAAAGGCAGGCTGGAGACCGAAGAAGAGTTCGGCGACATCATCCTGTCGGCCAATGACGCGGGCTCGGTGATCCGGCTGCGCGACGTGGCGCGGATCGAGCTCGGCGCTTTTGCCTACAAGGGCTATGGCGAGTTCAACAACCAGCCCGGCGTGCTGATGGCGATCTACAAGCTGAGCGAAGCCAACTCGCTGGTGGTCGCCGAGGCGGTCCGCGAGAAGATGGAGGAACTCAAGGAGTATTTCCCCGAGGGCGTCGATTACGTCATCGGCCATGACACGACGCTGTTCATCGAAGCCTCGCTCGAAGAGACGGTGATCACCATGATCTTCACCATCCTGCTGGTGGTGGCGGTGACCTATATCTTCCTTGGCTCGATCCGGGCGACGCTGATCCCGACCATCGCCGTGCCGGTCTCGATCATCGGCACATTGGCGGTGCTCTACGCCTTTGGCATGACGATCAACACGGTGACGCTATTTGCGCTGATCCTTGCCATCGCGCTGGTGGTGGACGACGCGATCATCGTGGTCGAGAACGTCGAGCGCATCCTGCACGAGAACCCCGAACTGGACGCGCCCGAGGCCACCCGCCGCGCCATGGCAGAGGTGACCGGCCCCATCGTCGCCACCTCGCTGGTGCTGGCGGCGGTCTTTGGACCCACGCTGCTGCTGCCCGGCATCACCGGGCGGATGTTCAGCCAGTTCGGCGCGACGCTGACCGTCTCGGTGCTGATCTCTATGGTCAACGCGCTGACCCTCAGCCCGGCGCTGGCCTCTGTGCTGATGAAGCCGGGGATGCATCCCAATTTCGTCATCCGGGGGTTCAACAAAGGGTTCGACTGGGTGACGCGGGTCTATGCCGCCACGGTCGATTTCCTCGCCAAACACGCGCTCATCGCCATCGCCATCGTCGCGGCGCTGTTCTTTGGCATGTACACGCTCTTTACCACGGTCCCGACCAGCTTCATCCCGACCGAGGACAAGGGTTTCTTCATGGTCGATGTGCAGCTGCCCTCGGGCGCCTCGCTGAACCGGACCGAAGTGGTCATGGACGGGCTCACCGACGCGCTCGGCGAGGATGAGGCGGTGGAGAACGTGCTTCCAGTGAACGGCTACTCGATCCTCAACTCGGCGCTGCAGGCCAACTCGGGCATGATCATCGTCAAGCTCAAGGAATGGAGCGAGCGCACCACGGTCGAGAGCAGTCAGGCCTATCTGCAGCGCAAGTTCACACAGCAGTTTGCCGATCTGCCCGAGGCGCAGACGATCATCTTCGGCGCGCCCGCCCTGCCGGGCATCGGCGCGGTCGAGGGTCTGGCCTTCGTGCTCGAAGACACGCAGGGGCGCGGGCCGGAAGAGATGACCGCCGCGCTTCAGGGCTTTCTCGCCCCGGCCAACCAGCTTGACGAGATCGCGCTGGCCTATTCCACCTTCAAGGCCGATGCACCGCAGCTCAACCTCGAGATCGACCGGGTGCGGGCCAAGACGCTGGGCGTGCAGATCTCGGACATCTTCCTCACCCTGCAGGCGCAACTTGGGGCGCTTTACATCAACGACTTCAACGTCTTCGGTCAATCCTACCGGGTGATGGTGCAGGCGGACGCCCAGTTCCGCCAGAACGAGCGGGCGTTCGACACGCTCTACGTGCGCAACCGCGAGGGCGGCATGGTGCCGCTGTCGACGGTGATCACCCCGGTGCCCACCACCGGGCCGGACGTGCTCTATCGCTACAACACCTACAACTCGGCGACGATCACCGGCATTCCCAATGCCGCCGGTGGGTATAGCACGGGCAATGCGATGGATGCCTTTGAAGATCTGTCCGCCGAGGCGCTGCCTGCGGGCTTCCGCTACGACTGGACCGGCTCCTCGCGTGAGGAACGCTCTTCGGGCAACGCCGTGCCGATCGCACTGGGACTGAGCCTTGTGTTCACCTTCCTCTTCCTCGCGGCGCTCTATGAGAGTTTCCTGACGCCGGTGGCGGTGCTGCTGACGGTGCCTTTCGCGGTGCTGGGGGCGCTGATCTCGCTGCGCATCGCCGGGGAGCCGCTCAGTCTTTACGGGCAGATCGGCCTTCTGATGCTGATCGCGCTGGCGGCGAAGACGGCGATCCTGATCGTCGAGTTTGGCAAGCAGCAGCGCGAGGCGGCGGAACTGGACCTGCATGAGGCCGCCATGCAGGCGGCCAAGCTGCGCTTCCGCCCGGTGATGATGACGGTGCTGGCCTTCGCGGTGGGGGTCTACCCGCTGGTGATTGCCAGCGGCGCGGGCTCGGCGAGCCGGGTGTCGCTGGGGCTTGCGGTGTTCGGCGGGGCGATTGCCTCGGCGGTGCTCGGGGCGATCTTTGGCCCGGTGTTCTTCAAGCTGATCCAAGGGCTGCGCGAGAAGATCCACAAGGGCCGCACGCCCCCGGTGACCTGAGGCGCGGCGGAGACAAAGCGAAGGCCCGAGCGATGTGCCCGGGCCTTTTGCGCTTGCGGAGGCAGGGTGCCATGGCGCGGGGCGACCAGCCCCGGGCCGCGCCCGACCCTCCCCCAGGGAGGGCGCATTTGCGGTGCCGTGCCCACCACGCGCGTCGTTCGGGGTGAGGCGATAAAGCGCCCCGCTTCAACGCCGAGACGCGCCCACCCAGGGTCGGGCGCGTCCCTTTGCGCGCAACTCAGACCGCCACTTCCTGCGGCTCGGCGCTCAGCCTGCCCGAGGTCAGCGCGGCCAGCGCCACCATCAGCGCCGCCGTGCCCAGAACCAGCGGCAGCCCTCCGATCTGGTAAGTCAGACCCGACAGCAGCGTGCCGATCAGCCGCCCCGCAGCATTGGCCATGTAGTAAAAGCCCACGTCCATCGTCACCCGCTCGGATTTCGTGAAGGCGAGGATCAGGTAGGAATGCAGCGCGGAGTTCACCGCGAAGATCGCCCCAAAGACCAGCAGGCCGATCACCAGCACCCCCGTCAGCCACATCTGCGGCGCGGGCGACAGCAGCACCGCCACCGTCAGCGCCGCGGGCACCACGAAAAGCGCCGCGGCCCAATTGCGGGCGGCATGGATCAGCTCGCTTTCGGGCCGGGATTTGGCTTTCAGGATACGCGGCGCGCTGGCCTGCACCGCGCCATAAAGGATCACCCAGACCGCCATGAAACTGCCGATCATGAAGAAGGCCGCGCGGTTGCCCGCCTCGCTGCCGTCCGAGAGCACCGCGTAGAAGTAGATCGGGATGCCGACCACGAACCACACGTCGCGCGCGCCGAAGAGGAACACCCGCGCCGCCGACAACCAGTTGACGTTGGCCGATTTCGAGAAGACCTCGGAGAACTTCGCGCCCTTGCGGCCCTTGGGCAGACCGCCCGGCATCAGCAGCGCCACGGCGATCAGGATCACCGCCAGCACCAGCGCCATCGCCAGCACCGCCCATGTGAAACCAAGCGTCGCCAAAAGCGCCGCGCCAAGCAGAAAGCCGACGCCTTTGACCGCGTTCTTCGATCCGGTCAGCACCGCCACCCAGCGAAACAGCCCGCCACCCTCGGAAGGGGCCAGCAGCTTCACCGCTGATTTGGAGGACATTTTCGCCAGATCCTTAGCCACCCCCGACGCGCCCTGCACGCACATCACAAAGGCCACCGAGGTGCCGATCGCCCAAGACGGATCAAGCTGCGTCAGCGCCAGCAACGCCACCACTTGCAGCGACAGCCCCGCATAGAGCGTCGACGTCAGGCCAAAGCGCGCGGCGATCCAGCCCGCGCAAAGGTTGGTGACCATGCCGGCGATCTCGTAGAGCACGAAGAGATAGGCCAGTTGCACCGGGCTGAACCCGAGGCTGTGGAAGTGCAGAAGCACCAGCATCCGCAGCGCGCCATCGGTGAGCATGAAGGCCCAATAGGCCGCCGTCACCGCGATATAGGCCGACAGGCCCTCGGGCCTGTCCGGAGAGGGGTGGCTCACAGCTTGTCTCCGACCATGCGCGCCACATTCACCAGACGGTGGGCATAGCCCATCTCATTGTCGTACCACGCGTAGATCTTCACCTGCGTGCCGTTCACCACCATGGTCGAGGGCGCATCGACGATCGAAGAGCGGGTGTCGTTGGTGTAGTCGCACGACACCAGCGGGCGCTCTTCATAGCCAAGGATGCCCTTGAGCGCGCCCTTGGAGGCCGCCTCGAAGAGCGCGTTGACCTCCTCGGCGCTGGTCGCGCGCTCCACCTCGAAGACGCAGTCGGTGAGCGAGGCGTTGAGCAGCGGCACGCGCACCGCGTGGCCGTTCAACCGCCCCTTCAGTTCGGGGTAGATCAGCGTGATCGCCGTGGCAGAGCCCGTGGTGGTGGGGATCAGCGAGTTCAGCGCCGAGCGCGCGCGCCGCAGGTCCTTGGCGGGACGGTCGACGATGGTCTGCGTGTTGGTCACATCGTGGATTGTCGTGATCGACCCGTGCCTTATGCCAAGGTTCTCATGGATCACCTTGACCACCGGCGCGAGGCAGTTGGTGGTGCAGGAAGCAGCGGTGACGATGCTGTGCCGCGCCGGATCATAGGTGCCGTCGTTGACGCCGAAGACGATGTTTGCCGTGGGGCCATCCTTGACCGGGGCCGAGACCACCACCTTCTTCACCCCCGCCGCGAAATAGGGGGTGAGCGCGGCTTCGGATTTGAAGACGCCGGTGCAGTCGATCACCACGTCCACCCCCTTGAGCGGCAGCGCCGACAGATCACGCGTCCCGATGAAGGGCAGCCGGACACCATCCACCGTGACGCTGTCGTGGTCGTGGTGGAACTCGGCATTCCAGCGCCCGTGCACCGTGTCGAACTCCAGCAGATGCGCATGCATCGCCGGGTCGCCCACGGCATCGTTGATCCAGGCGATCTTGGCGCCGCTGTCCAGCAGCGGTTTCAGGGCGAGCTTTCCGATACGGCCAAGGCCGTTGAGGGCATAAGTGGTCATCTGGTCTCTTCCGGGGAGGTCTGGGTCGTGTCGATCTGGGCGATGTCATCCACCGCCGCCTGCAGCGAGATGCGGTCAAGCTGCGCGAAAGGCAGCGCGGTAAAGGCTTCGATCCGGTGCTTGAGCGCGCCATAGGCCTGCTGGAAGGCGAGCATCTTCTCGGCCTCGGTGCCGGTCGCCTTCACCGGGTCGGGCATGCCCCAGTGGCCGCTGATCGGCTGGCCTTCCCATGCCGGGCATTCCTCGTTCGCGGCCTGATTGCAGACGGTGAAGACGAAATCGAGGTCGGGCGCGCTCTCGCCGGAAAACTCCGAGACGTTCTTGGCACGCAGCGGGGTGATGTCATGGCCCTTCTGGTGCAGCAGCTCGACGGCAATCGGGTTCAGCTCGGAGCTGGGCTTGGTGCCCGCCGAATAGGCGTTGAACCTGTCGCCCGCGATCTCGCGCAGCAGCGTTTCGGCAAAGATCGACCGGGCCGAATTGCCGGTGCAGATGAACAGCACGTTGTATTTGCGGTCAGGCATCGGGGGCACTCCTGTCTCGGAGAGGAAGGGGGATGGCGCGCAGATCTCGGGGCGCCCGCGACAGCAGTCGCGCAGCAGGTAATCGAAGGTCTGTCGCACCTGGGTCATGTCGAGCGAGTAAAGAAGCGAGGTGCC
The DNA here is from genome assembly GCF_010500775.1 of Salipiger sp. PrR002. NCBI lineage: Bacteria > Pseudomonadati > Pseudomonadota > Alphaproteobacteria > Rhodobacterales > Roseobacteraceae > Salipiger > Salipiger sp. PrR002. Next base: position 81,491 of record NZ_JAAGOU010000016.1, on the reverse strand, counting down.
GAGCCGCGTCTGGGTGACCAGATCGGAGCGCATCAGCGCCGCAAGATAGGCCGAAAGCGTGCTGGGCTTCACGCCGATGGTCTCGGCGATCTCCCCGGCGGGCAGCCGGTCAGGGAAGCGGCGCATCAGCAGCCGGAAGATGGCGAGCCTCTGCGGGTGGCCGAGGGTCATCAGACGGTCGGGAATCTCTTTTTCCATATTTCACGAATATTCGAAATATGTGCGCGCGGAAAGTGAAGCTTTCATGACGGCCCCCGGCCTCGACCGCTATGCACGCGAGCGTGAACGCAAGGCTCTTGCATCACTTCCGATATATCTTATTTTTCGATATATCGAAATGAGACACAGCAAACCGCGATGACCCGCCCTACCGCAGACCATTCCCCTCCCGGCCGCAAACGCGGCAAGCGGCTTTACGGCCACGGCGAGCTGCGGCTGCTGGTTCTGGCGCTGATCGCCGAGCACCCCCGGCACGGCTACGAACTGATCAAAGAGATCGAAGAGCGCACCGACGGCGCCTATTGCCCGAGCCCCGGCGTGATCTACCCAACGCTCTCATGGCTCGAAGACATGGGGCACGCGGTGATCGAAGCCGATGAGACCGGGCGCAAACGCTCGCGCATCACCGAGGCCGGGGCGGCGCATCTTTCCGCGCACCGCGCCGCCGCCGACGAATTGCTGACCCGCAAGCCGCCGCGCTGGCATCGTGGCAACGCTCCCAAAGAGATCGTCGCCGCCATGGACGAGATCAAATCTGCCCTGCGCCTGCGCCTCTCGGTGCCCGGCGCAGACGACACGCTCATCGCCACGCTTTCCGCGCAGCTACGAGACACCGCTCGGGACATCCGCGAGGCCATGCCCCGCGATGGCTCCGATGACTGACACATACGCAAGGACCTGACATGGAAAGCATCATCACCCGCCACCGCCACGAGTTGAAACGCCGGACCCTGACCGTACGCGAAAGCCAGCGCCTGACCCCGCACATGCTGCGCATCACGCTCGAGGGCGAGGATCTGGCCGATTTCACCAGCCTCGGCGCGGACGATCACGTGAAGCTGTTTCTGGACACCGACGGCGACGCGCCCGTTGCCCGCGACTATACTCCACGCGCCTTTGACGCGGAGGCCCGCACGCTGGTGCTAGATTTTGCGCTGCATGACGCTGGCCCTGCCACCGCATGGGCCGAGGCCGCGCAGCCCGGAGATACATTGCTGGTCGGCGGCCCGCGCGGCTCGGCGGTGGTCGCCCCGGTGTTCGACTGGTATCTTCTGATTGGCGACGAAACCGCCCTGCCCGCCATGGCGCGCCGCGTCGAGGAACTGCCCGAAGGCGTCGCCGCGATCACCCTTGCCGCCGTGCCCGGCCCTGAGGATCAGCAGGAGTGGCAGAGCGCAGCGGCGCAGACCGCGCTTTGGCTGCACCGTCCGGTCGAAGACGCGCATGATCCGGCGCCCCTGCTCGATGCGGCGAAGGCGCTCGATCTGCCCGAGGGCAAGGGGTTTGTCTGGATCGCCGCCGAGGCGCAGGTTGCACGGGCACTGAAGCTGCACTTCCTGCAGGATCGCGCGCATCCGGCACCGCACCTCAAGGCGGCAGGCTATTGGGTCAAAGGTGACGCGGGCAGCAGCGACAAAGCGCTGGACTGACCTGACTGGCCTGACCGACCGGCTCCAACCGCATCCGGTCACATAGTTCTCCGGTCACCTAGTGCGAAGGCACGAGAAAACCGGGCGCCCCCTCCAAGGCGCCCGGCTTTCCCGTTTCAACCGGTCAGGGCTTGGCCAAGCCCGCCGGGAACCCGCCGCCGCGAACCGGGGCACGCAGGCCGCCGCGCGGCGGTGTGCCAGCCTCTTTGCGGCGCGACATGATGCCCACAAACAGAACCAGCGCGATCACCGGCGACATAATGAGAAAGCCAATCAACAGGCCGACCAGAAAAAGATGCATATTCGTTCCTCCCTACTTAGGAGGCTATCACGGATCCGTGGCGACACAATGCCGCATTTCATTTTTCTGATCATGCCGCGACGCGGCGGAATTTACGCTGCGTCGCGGCGCGCCTTTGGTCTTCTGTCGCTGTGGCTTGCGGCTGTCCCGGCCTGAACGGGCCGACGCGCCCACAGATCCACCCGCAGTCAGGCCTGACAGTCGACCAGCACTTTCACCGCGTCGGAGGTCGGGTCGGTGACCAGATCGAACACATCTCCGGCCCCGCTCAGCGGCACCACCTGCGTCACCAGCCGCAGCAGCGGCTCTTCGAGCTTGGCGACCAGATCGACCGCGCGGCGGAACTCTTCGCGGGTGTAGACGCGCGAGCCGATGAGCCGCAGCTCCTTGAAGCTCATATCGAGCAGCGGCACCGGCACAGGCGCCTTGTAGAGCGACGCAAGACACAGCGTGCCCCCGGTGCGGACGAGCCGGGTCATCTCGAGCGCCACCGGCGCCGCGCCCGAACATTCCACCAGCACATCCGCGCCATCGCCGCCGGTGGCTTCGGCCACCGCACCGGCAAGACTCTGGCTGCTGACGTTCACCGTCTCCAACCCCAGATCGCGTGCCAGTTTCAGACGGCCCGGCGCGATGTCCGACACGAGGATGCGCCCCGCCCCGGCGTGGCGCAGCATCAGCGCGGTGATCAGCCCGATCGGCCCGGCACCGGTGACCACGCAGGTGTCGCCCATGGTGACGCCCGCCCGGTCCGCCACGCGCAGACAAACGGCCACAGGCTCGATCAGCGCCGCCAGTTGGTCGGACACGTGGTCCGGCACCGGCACCAGAAGCTCGGGCTGGACGATCATCTCTTCGGCCATGCCGCCGTCCTGATCGATGCCCAGAAGGCGCAGGCTGGCGCAGATATGCGGGCTGCCGGTGCGGCAGGGGTGGCAGCTGCCGCAGGACAGCAGCGGAAATGCGGTGACACGTTGCCCGGCGGTGAACCCGGCAGCATCCTCGATCACCTCACCGATGAACTCATGGCCCAGCACCAACGGCGCCTGCGCGCGCGGGTGACTGCCCGAATAGATGCCGATGTCGGTGCCGCAGACCCCGCAATAGCGCAGCCGCAGGCGAACGCCCTGCCCCTCTGGCGCTTTCATCTCGCGCACGGAAACCGTGCGCGGCCCTTCATAGACCAACGCCTTCATGTCGTCCTCCTGACTTGGATCAGTAAATGCGCGTCACGCGATGGCGTAGCCGCCATCAATGGGGATCACCGTGCCGGTCATGAAGCTCGCCAGCGGCGTGGCAAGGAACATGGCAGGGCCGGCAAGGTCTTCGGGCTCGCCCCAGCGGCCCATCGGCGTGCGCCCGAGGATGGTGGCCGCGCGGCCCTCGTCGCCCTGCAGATCGGCGGTCAGCGGCGTGCGGATCCAGCCCGGCGCGATGGCATTGACCCGAATGCCGTCTTTCGCCCAAGCGATGGCCAGCGATTTCGTCAGCTGCGCGATCCCGCCTTTCGAGGCCGAATAGCCTGGCACCAGCCCGCCGCCAAAGAACGACAGCATGGAGGCGGTGTTGATCACGCTGCCGCCGGTGCGCGCGAGCGCAGGCTTGGCGGCATGGGCGCAGCGCATGGAGCCGTTGAGGTTCACATCGACAACCTGTTCGAAGACCTCGGGCTCCAGTTCCGCGCCGCGGCGGATCAGACCGGCGCAGTTGACCAGCGTGTAAAGATCGCTCTGGCCGCCGATCACCCGGCTGACCGCCTCGGCGTCGCGCACATCGAGCACGTCAAAGCCAAGCAGATCGCTCAGCCCCAAATCCGCGGCCTTGGCCGTCGCGGCCTCTGCCTCGGCGTCCGTGAGGCCGGTCGCGGTGACCTTGGCCCCGGCCCGGGCAAAGCCGAGCGCGATGCCGAAACCGATCCCCGAGGTGCCGCCGGTCACAAGGACCGAGCGGCCTTCGAGGAAAGGTGCGGCCCATCCGCCCGTCATGGCGGAGATGTCGCTTCTTTCCATGACGGTCATCTGATGAACTGGTCGAGGTAGCTCGCGCCAAGCCCGACTTCCTCATAGTGCTTGCGGCACATGTCGATCTTGGTGAACACATCCTCGAAACCGGTGTGCTTGTTGTCCTCGTCGACGTAGTACATGCAACCTTGGATGTTGAAGAAGGTGATCATCTCTTCGCAATCCTCGGGGACCGTCAGCGTGTGAATCTCGCCCGGCGGCTCGAACACGAAAGACCCGGTCTCGGCGACCCAATCATGCTCGAGGTAGTGCCAGCGGCCCTTGATCACATAGCCGACCACGGGGGCGGGATGCAGGTGCTTGCTCAGCACGCCCGACTTGCGCACGCGCAGCAGGTTGCACCACTGCCCGGCCATCGTGTTGAGCAGCAGCGGGCGGAACCAGACGCCCGGAGCCTGCGGGACCCAGACCCGCTCGTCCTCGGGGATCGCCATTTCGGCGATCTCGGGCGGGGCGAGCGAATGGGTCGATCCAGTCATTGAATCGTACATTAGGATTTCCCTTCGTTTGCGAGAGAACTTTGGCGGCCACCGCTGCGCCCGGAGAGGCGGCGCAGCAGGGCCAGAGCTGGCGGCGCGAGCCAGACCAGCAGGGTAATCACGCCCAGCACCCCGGCGATGGGCCGTTCGAAGAAGGCGAGCAGATTGCCGTCCGCCTTGATCATGCTGGACATGAAATTCTCCTCCACGACGCGGCCAAGCACGAGGCCCAGCACCAGCGGCGCGGCGGGGTAGTCGTTTGCCTCCATGATCCAGACCAGCACGCCGACGGCGGCCAAGGTCCACAGATCAAAGAGCGAATTGTTGGTGGCGAAAGTGCCAAGCACGCAGAGCAGCAGGATCGACGGGTAGAGCTTGCCCATGCGCACGCCCAGCAGCTGCCGCCCGCCGATGATGGCCAAGAGGCCGAGCGGGATGATCAGCAAGTTCGCCAGCACGAAGACGATGTAGATCGCATTGACCAGATCGGGCGAGGTGATGAACACCATCGGCCCCGGCTGGATGCCCTTGAGCACCAGAACGCCCACGACGATGGCGGTGATCGAGTCTCCGGGGATGCCAAAGACCAGCGCCGGAACGTAGCTGCCCGACAGCGCCGCGTTGTTGGCCGAAGCCGCGCCCGCGATGGCCTCGGGCTCGCCCTTGCCGTAGTTGTCGGCCTTCTTCGAGAAGCGCTGGCTGACCGCATAGGCGATCCACGCCGCGATATCCGCCCCGGCCCCCGGCAGCGCGCCGATGAGCGTGCCAAGAATGCTGCCGCGCGCCACCGCGCCCTTATGGGTCCAGAGATTGCGGCCCTGCCCGCGCAGGATCGAGAGCCCGGCCTTGGCGGGTTTTTCGGGCGTCTCCAGCGGGTTCTGCGCCGAGCGCAGGATCTCGGCCACGGCGAAGGCACCGATCATCACGGCGATCAGCGAGATCCCCGCCTGCAGGTCGATCAGCCCGAAGGTGTAACGCGGCAGGCCAGTGGTGACGTCGAGGCCGATCATCGTCAGGAACAGCCCCAGCAGCAGCGACACCGTGCCCTTGAGCCGGTCGCGCCCCGCCACCAGCGTGGCGCAGGAGAGGCCCAGCAGCGCCAGCCAGAAGTATTCATAGGTCGAGAAGAGCAGTGCCACCTCGGCCAGTTGCGGCGCGGCGACGACAAGGATCGCGGTGCCGATGAGGCCGCCGATCACCGCGACCATCATCGAGGTGCCAAGCGCCAGATCGAGCCGCCCCATCTGGTTCAGCGCATCAAGCTCGCGCATATAGGCGGCAGAGGCGGGCGTGCCGGGAATACGCAGCAGCGCGCCGGGAATGTCGCCCGCAAAGATCGACATGGCCGAGCAGGAGACGATCGCGCCAATCGCCGCGACCGGGGACAGAAAGAAGGTCACCGGCACCAGCAGCGCCACCGCCATGGTCGCGCTAAGGCCCGGAGTCGCGCCGACGAAAAGGCCGAAGGCCGAGCCCAGCAGGATCACCCCCAGCACGTCGAAGGCGAACACCATGTGAAAGGCGGAAATCAGAACATCCATGCGGGTCTCCTCAGAACAGCGCGCCGGGGAACGGCCCGGTCGGCAGCGGCACGCGCATCACTTCGATGAAGAAGAGCGTCACGGCGAGACAGACGCCGACCGCCACAAGCGCCGCCGCAAGCGGGCGTTCGTCCCAGAGCAGCGCGCTGACGAAGACCAACACCACCGACACCGGCAGCGAGCCCAGCAGCGGCGCCAGCAGCCCGTAGAGCACGATCGCCAAGGGGATGAAGACGATCCGCGCCAGCCGCTTGGGGCTGCGCATCCAGTCTTCCATCTGCGGCACCAGCCGCACGTCGCCGCCCTGCAGACGCGCCGCAAGGCTGCGCCCCGCGATCATCAGGCCGAACAGCACGAAGGCGCCGCCGATGATGCGCGGGAAGAGCCGAGGCGACGCGGCCCCCGCAGGTTCGGGGAAGCCCTGCGCCTGCAGGACCACGAAGATCCCCAGCACCGCAAAACCCAGCCCGGTCCAGATATCCGGAAGCCGCATCGCCTCTCTCCTCAGCTGCCGCGCTGCGCGAGGCCGATGGCGTTCATCACCTCACCCACGCTGGTCTGCGTCTCATCGAGGAACTCGCCGAACCCGGCGGCATCCAGATAGCGGGCGCCAAAGCCCTGCTGCGACATGAAGTTCTGGAACTCCTCGCTGTCGAAGACGGTCTTCACCGCGGCTTCGAGCTTGGCGGCGGCCTCCGCATCCATGTCCTTGGGGCCGACCACGCCGCGCCATGTGCCGCCGGAATATGCCTCACCGGTCTGCTCTTCGGCGGTGGGCACATCGGGGAACGCCGGATTGCGCTCTTCGGCAAAGACCGCGAGCGCCTTGGAGCGGCCCGCGTCCATCATCGTTTTGCCCTCGGGCAGCGACGACGGGATGATCTGCACGCCGCCAGCGGCCAATTCTTGGAAGCCTGGAGCCGCGCCCTGCGAGGGCACCATGGTCACTTTCAGCGGATCGACGCCCTGCTGCTGCAGAAAGCCCGCGAAGGCGAGGTGATAGGCCGCGCCAACGGCGGTGCCGGACATCTTGAAGGTGCCTGCGGGCTCGGTCTTGATCGCCTCGACCGCGTCGCCCACGGTTTCCCAATCGCTGCCCGCCGCCACATGGAAGGCGCCGCTGTCGAAGTTCACCAGCCCGATGGGGGTGAAATCCTCGTCGGTGAACTCGGCGTTGCCGGTCCAATAATATGTGACCATCTCGGCGGTGGCGAAGCCGATGGTGTAGCCATCCGTCGGCGCGGTGACCATGGCGTTATGGCCGACCACACCGGCGCCGCCCGAGCGGTTCACCACGGCGACATTGGTGCCAAGCTCGGCCTCGAGGCCCTTGGCCAGCATCCGCGCCACGGCATCGGTGCCGCCACCGGCGTTCCACGGCACGATCATGGTGATCGGCTTTTCGGGGTATTCGGCCATAGCGGTGCCGGCCGCCGCGAGCAGTGCAATGCTCGCGAACGTCATTTTCTTCAGCATGGGGGTCTCCTCCGGTTAGCTGAATGTCTTGGTCAGTTTGTGCCTTTCCAGGTGCCGACGCGTGAACCAGATGGTTTCCAGCATCGCCTGTCGGGCAGCCGCCGCGTCCTTGCGCTCGATGGCGTCAAGCACGTTGCGGTGGTTGATCAGATTGTTGCGAAAATTTTCCATGTGCATTTCGATGGCGACCCGGAACAGCTGTCCCAGAACGGCATCGATGGCGGTGTCAAAGGCCTCGATGATCGGGTTGCCGGTCGCGGCCAGAATGGCGAGGTGAAACTCGCGGTCGGCGCGGATCGCGGCCACGGCGTCGCCGCTTTCGGCGGCGGCTTCCATCTTGTCGTAGGCGACGCGGATCGCGGTGATCGCGGCGCGGCTCGCCCGCTCGGCGGCAAAACCGGCGGCGGCGGGCTCAAAAACTTCGCGGGCCTCGTCGATCGAGCCCATCAATTCCACGTTGAACCCATCGAGCGGCATCATCCAGCGCAGCACGTCGCGGTTCAGAAGGTTCCAATGCTTGCGCGGCAGCACGCGGGTGCCGATCCGGGTGCGCACTTCGACGAGCCCAAGCGCAACGAGCGTGCGGATCGCTTCGCGCAGAGTGGTGCGGCTGACCCCCAGATCCTCCATGAGGCTGGCCTCGACCGGCAGGGTCTCCTCCACCGGATACTCGCCAGCGACGATGCGCCGGCCCAGCGTGTCAAGGGCCTCGGACGCCTTCACCGGGCGCGCGGCGGCGCCGTCATGTCCCAGATTTTCCGGCAGTTCGAAATCGCTCACGGGTCTCTCCTCCTCACCAACCTTGAGAGTTGGCCGATCGTAGCGCCTCCACACCACGATCCAACGTGAATCAGTCTTAAACCTTTTGATACGATGAATCAAATACAATGGTACGATCAAGTGATCGTGAGAATTTTAAAATTATAAAACAATGCATTACACCTCTCATCTCGACCAAAACTGAGCCGAGGCCACACGCGCAGGCTCCCCATCCCGGCAAAGACCACACGAAATCGGCCCCGGAAACCTCCGGGGCCGATCTCATGTCTAAGCCATGCCAGTGGCGGGTCCGCAGGTGGAGAAGAGGGCGCTTTCCTCCCCCTAGACCCCGATATCTAGGCGAGCGCCGCGACCTCCTCTGGCGCTGTCCCCACATCCGGCGCCGCCAGCCCAAGAAGCTCTGACCAGCCCCGGCGTACCGCATGTTCCGACCCCGCCGCCAGCACCTGCCGCGCGCTTGCCGGGAGCCCCGGAGCGTGCCCGCCGCGCAGCGCCTCGGTCAGTTCGGTCAGTGCAGCCGGTGAGACCTGCGTCACCCCCGCGCCCGCATGATCGCGCAGCCCGTCCGCGCCGCTGGTGATCAGCGGACGCCCCGCCACGCGCGCCTCGAGCGCGGCGATGCCATAGGCTTCCCAGCGCGACGGCATGGCGACCACATCGACCTCTGCCATGGCCCGCGCCGGGTCCGTCACATGGCCGAGAAAGCGGATGCGCGCGTCGCCCCCGGCCTGCGCCTGAAGCGCCGCCAGATCATCCCCGGCGCCGTAGATGTGCAGCGCCTTGTCGGCATCCGGCACCGCGCGGAAGGCAGAGATCAGCGTGTCGAACCCTTTCTGTCGGTCGAGCCGCCCGAAGGCCCCGATCACCCGCCCCTGCCCGCGCGGCGCGGGCAGCGCCGCAAAACCCGACAGGTCGACCACGGGCCGGATCACCGCGAGCCGCTCCCATGGCACCAGCCGCCGCGTCCGCAGCCAGTCGCCCTGCGCCGCGCTCACCGCCACCACCTTATCAAAGAGCGCATAGGCGCTGCGCAGAAGCGTGAAAAAGCGCGCCCGGCTCGGCACGTTCAGCGCGGCGAAACTGGCGGTATAGCTGTGCTCCACATGGATCAGACGGGCGGACGGATGCCGGGCGCGCAGCGCGATCAGCCCCGGCAGGGCGCGCCAGTTGATCGACAGATGCGAGACGATGATGCCCGCCGGAAGCGACAGCCGCCCCACGGCGCCGCGCGCCACCGGCAGCAGCACATGGTCTGCCTCTGCGGCCAAGGTGGCATCGCTGCGCAGAAACTCGAGGTACCGCATCACCCCTCCGGCAGTGGTGTCATCCACAAGATGAACCACGCGCGGGCGGTCGTGGTGGGACGCGGCGATGGCGCTGAAAAAGGTCATAGGGCGGGCTCCTCCAAGAGATTGCGAAATGCGTGCGTCAGGCCGAGGCGGGCCGGGTGGCAGCGCGGTGCAGCCTGCGGCCAAGCGGGCCATCGACGAGCAGCGCGGCGGCGATCGTGACCGCAGAGCGCAGCGGCTCTTCGATCAGCGGGCGGCGCGAGCAAAGCAGCGCGCGGCGCAGCAGCCTGCGCGCCTCGGCCCCGCGCCCGTCACTGATCGCCCGGCGCGCCAGATAGCGCAGTTGATAGGCGCGCGCGGCGGGCGCGTGGCGGGCGAAGAAATGCGGATCGAGCGGCGTCAGTTTCTCGACCATGCGCTCCCACGCCGCGTATTGCCGCTCGGTCGCCGCGCTGAGCCCGCCCGAGGTGATCCGGTAGCGGGTCAGCAGCCCCGGAATGCCCTCGATCTCCCAATCGGTGGTCAGCGCGAGCCGCAGCCAGCATTCGATGTCCTCGGACTGGCGGAAGGTCTCGTCAAAGACCCAGTCCCGTTCGCGCTCTTGCGCCGGACGCCACGCGATCGCGGCCAGCGCCTCGCGCCGCATCACCGGCACCGAGCCATTGCCCACCGGATTGCGCTTGAACACATGGGTGGCACCGATGGCCTTCAGCCGCGGCCGCTGCGCACGGCGCATGGGCGCGCCGCTCTCGGTCATCAACAGCGACCCGGCGAAGGACAGACCCACATGCGGGTTCGCCTCCAGATGCGCCACATGGGCCGCAAGCTTTCCCGGAGCCCAATGGTCGTCGGCATCGCAAAACCCGATGTAGCTGGCGCGCGCCGCCGCGATACCGCTGTTGCGCGCCCCGGCAAGGCCGCGATTGGCCTGCCGGATCAGACGCACGCGCGGGTCCGCCGCAGCGATCTTGGCGGCGATCTGCGGCGTCTGGTCCGTCGAGCCGTCGTCCACCACGATGATCTCGAGGTCCGGGAGGGTCTGCAGGCGCAGGCTGGCCAGCGTCTCGCCCAGCGTGGCCTCGGCATTGAAGGCGGGCACGATGATCGAGGCGGTGGGCGCGGCGTTGGTATGGGTCATGGGATGGGACATGGGAATGGCTCCTTGAAAGGGTCAGCGCGAGAACAGCGTGCGGCGCAGCGGTGCGGGAAGCAGCGGCGCGAGCGCCGCGCCCGCCAGCGTGCCGCCGCCCCGGTGCAGCGGCGTGAGAAAGCGCCCGGGGGCCAGCCTCAGCCCGTGCAGCGCCAGCCCCAATGCGGCCGTACCGCCCATGCCGACGCGCAGCGCCCGGCGCGCGAGATAGCGCAGATGCACGGCCTCATCGCCGGGCTGGGGCACAAACCCAAAGCGCGCCGCGCTTTCGAGCGCCACCGCACGCCCGGCCCGCATGGCCTCAAGATCAGCCGACAGACCGGAGGGCGAGACGCGGTAATGCACCAGCACGCGGTCGATGGGCTGCAGCCGCGCGCCCTGCCCCACCAGCCGGATCAGCCAGTCGAGATCCTCGTTGTGGATCATGTCGCGCCGCAGCCCGCCGCTGCGGGCAAAGACCTCGCGGCGCAGGGCGATGTTGGACATGGTGCACACCGGGTTCTCCCCCAGCAGCATCGGGATGGTCAGCGCGCTCTGCGGCACGCTCGAGAGGGTCATGGAATCCTCGGGGCGATGCTCGAAGAAGGCGATCCGCCCGAAGGCCCCATCGCAGTCCGGCGCGGCAAAGGCCCGGTCGAGGATCGTCAGTTTGTCCGCCGTCCACAGATCGTCGGCATCGCAAAAGGCGAGCACCTCGCCCACCGCTTCGGCGGCGCCATGGTTGCGCGCATCCGACGGCCCCTTGCCGGGATTGCGCAGCACCCTGATCCGCCGGTCTCCGGCAGCGGCGTAGCGCAGCAGATCGCGGGTGGCATCGCGGGAGCCGTCGTCGACGCAGAGCGCCTCCCAGTCCGAGAATTTCTGCGCCTGCAGGCTGGCAAGCGTCTGCGCGATGGTCGCCTCGGCCTGATAGCAGGGCAGGATGATCGAGAAACGGGGCATGGTTCAGCTCCTTTGCGGGCGCGGGCCGAAGCCCGCGACGAGGGCGGGAAGCGAGGCCGCGCCCATGGTGATGCAGGCGGTGGCGAGATAGCCCCAGGCCAGCGCCGTCAGTCCGAAGGGGGCCATCAGCGCGGTGTTCAGCAGCAGCGCGGCGGTGAGCAGCGCGGTCGCCTTCAGTTCCTGCCCGGTGCGCATCTCGGCGCGCAGCCAGCCCGCGGCGTTGGACCAGAGGCTCATGGGGATCGCGGCGAGGCACAGGATGCTGACCACCTCGGCGATGCCCTCCCAGCCCGCGCCGAAGAGCAGCGGCACATAGAGCGGGGCCAGCGCCGCCTGCAGCATCACCACGGGCGCAATCACCGCGAGGCTCAGCACGATGCCTTGGCGCAGCGCACCGGGGCGGTCCTCTGCGCGGCACAGATGCGGGAAGATCACCACCGACACCGCGACAGAGAAGGACGACGCGAGCCCGAGCCCGGCGTTGAAGGCCAGGAAGTAGAGCCCCAGCACTTCTGGCCCCATCAGCAGGCCGATAAGCAGCTTGTCGGCCTGCAGGCGCAGAGCCTTGACGATCTCGATCGCCAGCACCGTCACGCCAAAGCCGGTGAACTCCGACAGCGGCGCGCGGTCTGCGCGCGGCGCGGGGGGCCATGGGCGCAGGCGGCGCATGCAGATCAGCCAGATCGGCGCGGCAAGGATGCGCGGCAGCACCAGTGCGAGCGCGCCCGGCCAGAGCAGCGCCAGCGCCGCCGCCATGAGGTTCGCGCCCACCACCTGCCCGCCTGCGATGGCGGCGGTCTGCTGCATCTTGCCCTCGCGCATGGCCAGCGCCGCCTGCACCAGCCCCGCAGGCATAAAGAGATACTCCAGCGCCAGAAGCGCGATCAGCCCGGCGACCACGGCGCTGCCACCACAAAGGTACAGCCCCCCGGCGAGGGCGAGCTGCAACACGAAGAGCCCGCTGCACCATGCGGTGAAGATGCGCCGCGCGGTGGCGCAGGTGGCCTCGAGCCGATCCTCGGGCGCCGCGATGATGCGCTGGCCGACGCCGTTCTCGGTCAGCGCCTTGAGGATGTCCGCAGCGGCCAGCGCGGCGGCGGCGAGGCCGATGGCCTCTGCCTCCATGCTGCGCGCCACGGCGATCACCACCAGCAGGCGCGAGGCCTTCGCCGCCACCTCGGACGCGCCATAGGACAGCAGGTTCCGCGCAAAAGGCGCGCTGCGTGGCGCTCTGATGGGTTTGGGCAGGGACATCGGATCGGACCTTTGCTGTGTGGCCTGCCGACTGTGCCGCAAAGCCTGCCCCTGCGTCGCCTGCGCGGCGGGACAGTTGCATGCTGCCCACGGACAGCAACCAATCCGATGGGATATTCCTTTAACGCGAGCGGGAACGTGGATCCCTACGTTCAGATTGCCTAACACTTGGATCGGGCCCTGCCCGCCAGCCAGTCCTTACGGAGAGTTCGCGTGTTCCAGCCAAGTCTCAAGGCCGCCTCGATTTTCGCCCTCATGGCTGCCGCCGGCTGCGCCAGCTATGACCGGCCCGACAATCTGGCGCCGGTGGCCGAGGGGATGGACTATCAGGCGCAATGGCGCAGCCCGGAGGTCAGCCGCAGCAACGCGCAATATCTGCGCTCTCCGGCGATCAATGCGCAGGCCTGCCGCGCCCCGCTTGGCGGCGGCGGCCAAGACGGCGGCGGCAAATTCGGCGGCCTCGCCGCGGCGGCGCTGCGCGGCGAGCGGCTGACGCGCGGCGATCTTCTCGACATTCGGGTAGAGCAGGACGAGACGTTCAATGGGTCGTACGAGGTGTCGCGCGACGGAACGATCCGCCTGCCCTTCCTCGACGCGATCCGTGCGCAGGGACGCACCGTGGACGAGATCGAGGCCGAGTTGGACAGCGCCCTGCGCGCCGAGCAATTCTATGACGACAGCCCGCGCATCTCGGTGCGTATCCTCGACCTCGCGCCGGTCAGCGTGGGCGTGTCGGGCGCGGTGTTCGAGCCGCATCAGGTGGGCATCGGCGGCGTCAGCGCCGACCAGCGCGACAACGTGCGGATCACCGCGATGGGTGCCTCGACCGAAGCGCGCAACCTGTCGGCTGCGCTGCGCGCGGCGGGCGGCGTGCGCCCGGACGCCGACATCTCGGCGGTGGAATTGCGCCGCGGCGGGCAGCTTTACAAGCTCGACATGCGCGGCGTCTTCGAGGGCAGCAATGTAGTCGATGTGATGCTGATCACCGGCGACGAGATTCGCGTGCCGAGCCGCCAGTGCTTTCAGGAAGACCTCATGCGGCCCTCGCCGATCAGCCCGGCGGGCGTGTCGCTTTTCCTGTCGAACCTGACCCAGCCCGCCAGCGGCAACGCCGAATCCGCCGTCGGGCGCGACGTGCGCGAAGTGCCATGGGGCACGCGCTATTTGCAGGCGGTGGTCGATACCAATTGCGTCGGCGGGCCGCGCGCCACCAGCGCCGACCGCTCGGCGGTGCTGTTCAGCCGCAACCCGGTCACCGGCGTCTCGGCAGTGATCGAGCGCAATATCGAGGATCTGCTGCGCCGCGCCGACAGGGACGATTACGACCCCTATCTTCTGCCCGGCGATGCCATCGCCTGCTACGACAGCACGGTCACCAATATCACCGAGGTCGCGCGGCTTCTGGGGATCATCGGCGTCGTCTCTTTCCTGCGCTAAACGCTCGTCCGCCCTGCGGACTCACAAAGGCCCGGCGTGGGGGTGAACGCCGGGCCTTGCTTCCGTCGGGTGCGCGCCGCTCGGAATGCGGCGCCTTTGCTGGGGTCAATAGGCGCCGCGACCAGAAAGCACCGTCCGGAAGGTCAGAAAGATCAGCATCAGGTCGAGCAGCGTCGAGCGGCTGGCACCATAGGCAAGGTCCATGTCGATCATCTTGTCGAACGAGATGTCGGCGCGGCCCGACACCTGCCACAGCCCGGTGATACCCGGTTTCACCCGCAACCGCCCATGCGCATGCGCGGGATAGGCGGCGACCTCTTGCGGCAGCGCGGGACGCGGGCCGACGAGGGACATCTCACCGCGCAGCACGTTGAAGATCTGCGGCAGCTCGTCGACCGAGCTGCGCCGCAGCAGACGGCCCACCCGCGTCACCCGCGGGTCATTGCGCGCCTTGAAGCAGATGCCCGCCCGGTCCGACTTCGCCAGGAGCGCTGCGCGGCGTTCTTCTGCATCCATATACATCGAGCGGAACTTCAGGACCTCGAAGGGTTTGCCATCCTTGCCGACGCGGGTCTGCCGATAGAGCGCCGGACCGCGGCTGTCGAGGCGGATCGCCAGCGCCACCAGCAGCAGCACCGGCGCCAGCGCCAGCGCCGCAATCCCGGCGAGCGTGACATCCAGCAGGCGTTTGCGCAGGCCCACCGGGTCGGTGCGGCGCAGCGCATTCACCGCCGCACGCGCAAGGAAGGTGGCATTGCCGATCAGATAGCGCCCCGCCATGCGGCGCGGCTCCATGGCAAGCCGCCACACCCATTCGCAGCGTGCCCGGCGCAGCGGCTCGGGCGCCCGCCGGACGTTGCCCGCCAGAAAATCGAGCAGCGCGCCGACGCCGAGGTGAATGCGCGGCGCCAGACGCTCGGCATTGCGCGCCAGCCACAGGTCCTGCCGCGGCACGCCCATCGCCACCAGAAGGATATCCGCGCCCGAGGCATTGATCGCCGCGATCGCCTCATGTTCATGCGCGGCGCCAGCGAACCCGTCGCGGGTTCCGGCGATGCGCAGCCCCGGCAGGTCGCTGCAGAGCCGCTGCGCCGCGCGCTCTGCCGTGCCCGGCGTGCCGCCGAACAAAAAGACCGACATGCCGCGCTCGCGCGCCGCGCGCAGCAGCGCGGGCACAAAATCCGTGCCATTGAGGTTGGCCGCAAGCCCCTGCCCCCGCATCCGGGCCGCAAGCTCGACGCCGATGCCATCGGGCAGCACCATATCCGCGCGGCGCAGCGCATCGCCGTAGTCCGGGCAACGCGCCATGACATTCGCGCAATGGGCGTTGAGGAAGGCAATCGTGCGACGACCGGGCGCGAGCACGGCCTCGATCGCGCTTTGCACAGAGGCGTCGACCAGCGCAAGGTCCATCACTTCTCGGCGATCAATCGCCGGTGCATTGTCCTGAGGGGCATCGGTGGCCCGTTCGGCAAAAGCACCGAACTCTGTCTGTGCGGCATGTTTCATGGGGGCTCCTCCCTCGGCCAAAAAGCAAGTCTCGTCCGAAACTTGCCGAGTTGGCCGCGCGCATCAACGGAGCGTCGGGAGACCTGATAGCGCCTGACAGATGGAAAGCCATCAGCGCGGATCAAGAAACAATCCCACTGGATAGGTCGCCTGTTCTGGCGGATCGAAAGTCAACTTTGTGACAACCTTCGCGTGCTTTTGCGCTATCTTGTCGCGCGGTGGAGGGCCTGTTGAGAGGTTAGGGAGACCCTATGCGCATATTGATAGCCGACGATCACGACTTGCTGCGCGATACGCTGGTCATGTTTTTCGAGACCGCGAGCGACATCACCGTCGTGACCGCCGCGAGCTTTGGCGAGGCCGAGCAGATGATCAACCGCAAGGGGCCGTTCGACCTCGTGCTGCTGGATTTCAACATGCCGCAGATGGGCGGGCTGATGGGGCTTGAGACGCTGCTCAAACGGCCCGGCGCGAGGTGGCCGAAAAGGCACTGGCGCTTGGGGCCTCGGGCTTCATCCCCAAGACACTGACGGCGCGCAGCCTCGTCAACGCGGTGCGCTTCATGGCGATGGGCGAGGTCTATGCCCCGATCGACTTTCTCAACGGCACCGAAGACCAGGACCTGCATCCGCTCGCCGAGAAACTCTCGAAGCGCGAGCGTCAGGTGGCGAAAGGGCTCACCGAGGGCAAATCGAACAAAGAAATCGCCCGCGACCTCCACCTGCAGGAGCCGACCATCAAGCTGCATGTGAAGACGCTCTATCGTAAGATCGGGGCGGCCAATCGCACGCAAGCCGCGCTGATCGCACGGGATGCCGGGCTAGCTTGAAAGGGGCTAGCCCGAAGGAGCTGCCCTGAAAACCTCCGATCCCTTCGGATAGAAAATTGATGCCATCAGCGAGGCGCGGCCTCCTTCTCAGCCGCTCTCTATCCCCCCGCGAAAGCGACCGCGCCGCCACCCCAGACTAGACTGCCGGACAGAGGAGATTTTCCATGTCCGACATGACCGCCAGCGGGACCACCCGCCGCTCTGCCCCGATCCCCGGGATCCTGCGCACCCCGCCGCGCGAGCTGTCGCTCGGTCGGCTCTTTGGCGGCGGACGCCCCGGCGATATCGTCCGCCTGCCGCGCTATCTGATCCTCGCGACGCTGGGGGCGATCGCGATCTGGGGGCCGATCACCACCTACCTCAAGAAAGCGCCGCTCAGCTTCAGTTCCGAGATGTCGCTGATCCTGCCCGGCTCGGGCGCGGCGGCCTCGGTGAACCTTGCCGAGATCGGTCAGGCGTCCTCCTTCGCCAATTCCGCCTTCTCTTCCAATTCGATCAGCCCCACCGAGACTTACAAGCGCCTGCTGAGTGCGGACCGTATCCTCGACGCCGCCGCCGGTTCGCTGGGCGAGCAGATGCGCGACATTGGACGGCCAAAGGTCGAACTGGTGGATCAGACCGGTCTCATCCGGGTGCAGATGAAAGGCCCCACGCCCGTTGCCGCCCGCGCCCGGACCGAAGCGGTGCGACAGGCGTTCTTTACCGAGGTGGATGCCCTGCGCCATGACGAGCTTTCGGTGCGCGAGACCGGCGCGCTTGCCGCCATCGAGGATTACCGCGGCTCGGTCGCCGACACGCGCGAGACGATTGCGACGCTGCAGCGCGACACCGGGCTGGTGTCCTCGGCGCAATATGACCGGCTGGTGTCTGCCACCGATCGGCTGCGCGCCGATCTGGCCGCGCTCGCCTCTGACTTGGCCGAGAAGCAAGAGAGCGTTGCCGCCCTGTCGCGCAGCCTCGGCATCGCGCCGGATCAGGCGGCGGTCAGCCTCAAGCTTTATGCCGATGCCGATTACGTGGCGCTTCTGGATGAGGTCGCGCTGCAGACCGCCGCGCTGGCAGAGGCGAACGCGCGTTTCGGCACCCGTCACCCCGAGGTCACGGCGGCCCGTGACGCGCTTGCCAGCGCGCGCGAGATGGCGCGGCAGCGCGCCATGGCTCTGACCGGGCTGAGCGCCGAAGCGGTCGCGGCGCTCGATCTGGCGCAGCCCGGCGCGCGCGCCGAACTTCTGGCCGAACTGGTGCGCGAGGATGCTGCGCGCCGCGGCCTGACCTCCGAACATGAGACGATGGCCGCACGGCTGGACCGCGAGACCGCGCAACTTGCCGCGCTGGCCCCGGTGGCCGCGCGCCTTGAGGACATGCAGCGCGATTTCTCGGTCGCCGAGGCGGTCTTTGCCTCGGCCATCGCGCGCTCGCAATCGAGCAAGGCCGATATCTACGCCTCCTACCCGCTTGTGCAGGTGCTCGAGAACCCCTCGCTGCCCGACCGCCCAAGCTCGCCGAACCGCAAGCTCGCGCTCGCCGCCGGAGGGGCCGCGACCCTGATGATGCTCTTTGGCCTGCTGCTTGCATGGATCCGCCGCCCGCTGATCGGTCGCATCCTCGCCCGCCCGATGGGGGCCCCATGACCGGGCGCGCCCGACCCGAGGGCATGAGCCCGGCCGAGGCGCTGGCGTGGCGCGCCATGGTCATGACGTGGGTGTTCTATGGCCTCGGCGCGCTTTACGTCGTCGGCCCGGTGCTGGGCTGGGTGTTTGCCGGCATGGCGGCGCTGTCGCTCTACCTCGGCCCGGCGATGCGCAGCGACCTGCGGGCGACCGGTCCCGTGCCCGGTGTGGTCTGGCTGTGGATGGCCGGGATGCTGGTGATGCTGGTGGCGCTCTGGGGCGGCCATCTGGGCTGGGGGCTGGGCCTCAAGCAGACGATCAAATCCTCGATCGGATGGGCCAAGGGCTGGGCGCTGGTCGGGCTCTTCATCTTCGCGGGCGCGGTGCTGCCGATCCGGCGCGAGGTGCTGATCCGCGGCCAATGCGCCATCGGCTTCTGGACGCTCGCGCTTGCGCCGCTGCTGCTGGCTGCGCCCTATGTCGGCCTGCCCGAGCGCATCTTCACCTCGCCGCTGAAGGCCATCGGAGGACCGGGACCGGAGTATTTCTCGGTCTATTTCTTCACCTACGATCCGGCCTCATGGACGCCGCGCTGGCAGTTCTACCTGCCGTGGTCGCCCTTTGCAGCGCTGCTTGGCGTGGTCATGGTGATCTTTGCGCTCGAAGAGAAGCACCGTGGCTGGCGCGCCGCCGGGATCGCCGCCGGGCTGCTGATGATCCTCGCCTCGAAGTCGCGCATGGGGCTGGTCGGGCTGGTCGCCTGCACCGTCGCGCCGCGGATGCTGCCGCTGGTGCTGCGCAGTTCGGCTTGGCTCGCGCTGGCGGGGGTGACCGCCTCGCTTGCGGTGCTCGGCAGCTGGCTTTTGGCCAGTGCGCAGGCCGGGGTGGCCGCCTTCAAAGGGGCACGGGCCGACAGCACAAGGGTGCGCGAAACCCTGCAGCGGATCGCTTTTGAGCGCTGGCGCGAAGAGGCGGTCTGGTTCGGCCATGGCACCGTTCAGCCGGGCCCGCATCTGGTGGAATACATGCCCATTGGCAGCCACCACACATGGTACGGGCTGCTGTTCGTGAAGGGCATCGTAGGCTTTGGCGCGCTGCTGGTGCCGCTGGTGGCGCATCTGGCCGTGGCGCTTGTGGACGCCGCGCGCCATCCGCGCGGGCGGCTGCCGCTGGGCATCCTGATGACGCTGGTGCTGCTGTCCTTCGGCGAGAACCTCGAGATCGAGGCCTATATGTTCTGGCCCGCGCTGCTGTTGCTTGGGGTGCACCTTCGGGAAATGGCAACCGAGCCCCCCGGTCGTCCCACGAGGCGGCAGATTGTAATTCATGCCAAGCCTCAACAATCGACCATAACCGGCTGCAACTGAATTAAAACATGACTTCGGATACCATGGAGGTGCCTTCGAAACACTCTGTTCACCTGGGCAAAGCACTTCATTTATTCTTTGACTCGAGGCGATTTATTGCGGCTTCATACACGCTACGTCTGTGCGGTTCCGAGTAGGTTTTAGGAAATTCCACCGGAGAACGCGCATGTCTAACGTCGCCGGAAAAGCCTATGCGATGAACGTGGTAACCCCCAGTCGCCCCTATGTGACTTGGATAAACCGCCTGCTGTTCATGGCCGCCCGCGGATTGCCCTCGAACCTGATGGGGCTGCTGGGCCTCTCGCTCATCCACTTTGCCCGATGGGTCATCATCAAGCGCGATCAATGGCCCGATCTGGGTCAGGGAAAAGAGGATCCGCAGAACGATTACATGCTGTTCTGCTCGAATTTCAACGGCACATGGGACCAGTATATCGACGCTTTCTCGGACGGCATACCAAACGGTCTCAACCTGTTCTGGTATTCGGCCACGAAATACCCGCTGTCGATCCCGATCACGCCGTTCAAGAATTACATCACCTACAATCAGATCGGCACGGATTATTACTACAACGCCACCCCCGGCTCGGCGCAGCGCGACGTGAAATCCGCGCTGCGGGTCTATGACGCGGTGCTCGCGCTGGCCAAAGAGTATGGCTCCCCCGGTCCCGGCCATGTGTCTGCAAGCCCCACAGGCCCCAAAGGTCCCGGCCCTGCGCCTTCCGGGCCCGGCACGCCACAGCATTTCGCGCAGAAGTTCCGCGACACATACCTCAAGGTTCAGAACGATCTCGGCGACCCCGGCTTCGGCCCGGTCGCAAGTCTCGACACCGAGCGCGCCGATGTGAACCGTCTGGCCTATATCGCGGCGGCGCAGGCGCGGTTCAACACCGAGAGGAGCAGCTGACATGCCCGATCTCGACAGCGGACATCTGTTTCTGACCTATCTCATCCCGATCAAGCGCGGCGGCCCGAGAAACGACGTCTCGTTCAAGCAAAAGGTGCGGATCGAGCTTGCCCGTCTGCCCCCGGCACATCAGACGCCTGCCACGCAGAAGACCGAATATGCCGCGCCTTTCGCCCGCAATCTGCGCAACCATTTCGCGCGGATGTTCGTGCTGGACAATGTGGTCTACAACGGTCGCAACCGTCAGAATGCGCTCGGGGCGATCGTCAAAAAGGTGAACACCATCACACCAGAGCCGGTCGATGGTCTGCGCTCGGCCTATCTGGTGTTCACCGCCGATATCGACGCGATCGTGAAGGACGGCGATCCGCTGCCCTCGGAGCTGAGCGCGGACGCGCAGCGCCGGGTGCGCATGGCCTATGCGCAGACGCTCTGGGACACGATGGGCGAAGAGATCAAGGCGATCTTCGGCAATTGCCACGGGTTTGACGGCACCGACAGCGGGCAGGCCTTTGGCGCCTATCTGGAGCGGTGCCACGTCGAGACGACGATGCCCTATCACGACTATTACCTTGATCTGCCAGCCTTCAACGATCTGCCGCTGAAGGGCCTCATCGCAGCGGTGGGCGTTCCGGCGGTGATCGGTGTCGGCGCACTGCTGCTGCGGCTGCTGGGCCTGAGCTCACTCTTGGGGATGAACACGCTGCTGCTCGCCATCCTCGGTCTCGCGCTCACCTGCCTTGCCATTGTGCTTGCGGTGCGGTTTGCGATCGCCAACGGCGCCAAGCCGCTGCCCCCTGCCGCGCATGACGATCTGCCCACGGTGCTGAAAGCGCTCTACATCCAGCAGCGTTTTACCGATTTCATCGCCGAGCATCAGGGCGCGACCCCGGCGACGCTACACGCCGCCTTTGGCGATTTTCTCGCGCAGCATGCCCCGGCGGACATCACCGACCCGACGCAGCGCCCCGGGGTGATCTCGGACAGGGCACCGCAGCCCCGCGCCGGCGTGTGAGGAGGGCAACGAATGGCTTACGCACTGAACCTGCACGACATTCAGGGCAATGTGACGCGCGCCTACGGGCGCTTCTCCTTCCCCTTCGCGCGCTATTTCTTTTTCCAGATCCGCCATCCCGCCGCGGGCCGTGCTTTCGTCGATGCGGTGCGGCGCGAGGTCACCACTTCTGCGCGCTGGCCTGATGAGGCCGATAAACCCAACTGCACCGTCAACATCGCCTTCACCTTCATGGGGCTCTACTGGCTGGAGGTGCCGAACCGCACGCTGCAGGGCATGCCGGATGTGTTTATCTCGGGCATGCGCAGCCGCGCCTCCATGCTCGGCGACCGCGATCCCACGATAACCGCCGATGACGACCCGGACTGGGATCGCGACTGGGATCCGATCTGGCAGGGTAACCGAAAGGAGGGGCTCGGCGGCAGCGAGGACGTCCATATCCTCGTCACGCTGAATGCCCAGCCCGATCTGGCCGGGGCAGAGCCCGGCTCGCAGGACTTCCTCGCCCGTCTCAAAAATCCCCACCCCGACCTAGAGGCGAAAACCGATTGGCTACGGAGCCTCACCAGCGATGGCATTGTGTTGCTGGAGCGGAACGGCAAAGCTGGGGATGCGCCCTTCCAGTCGGCCTCGGCGGTGTTTGACGATTTCGGAGGGGTGACGCTGCCCACCGCGCGCGAGCATTTCGGCTTTACCGACGGCATCGGCGACCCGGTCTTCAAGGGCCAATATCCGCCCGCGCAGGAAAAGACCGCCGTGATCGGGCGCGGCAAGCGCATGGGCGGCGATTGGGAGGCGCTGGAAACCGGCGAGTTCATCCTTGGCCACACCGGCGAAAGTCAGGAATTGCCGCCGACCGCCATGCCGCCCGAGTTCATGCAGAACGGCACCTTCATGGCTTATCGCAAGCTGCACGAGAATGTTGCCAGTTTCCAATCGGTGGTGGACGAGGAGGCGCAAGGCTTTGCCACCAGCATGGCGGTCGGTGTGCCTCAGGCGCGCGAGACGCTGCTTGCCAAGATGTGCGGGCGCTGGTCGGACGGCGTGCCGCTGGCCGTGGTGCCCGACTATGACGACTGGATCGCCTTCGGCAAGGCGCGCGGCTGGCGGAACGAAAATGGGTCGATGCTCATGACTCCAGACGCGTGGAGCAAGCAGATCGCCTATATCCGCAGCGCCGAGGCATCGGACTTTCGCTACGCCGACGACATGGCGGGTTTCAAATGCCCCGGCGGCGCGCATATGCGGCGGATGAACACCCGCGACTACCTCGATCCGCTGAACGTTTTCGGCATCGACCCCAAAACCGGCAAGCAGTTCGAGAACGCCGGCGCCACCCACGCGCTGAACAAGCGCCGCCGCATCCTGCGGCGTGGCCTGCCTTACGGACCGCCGAATTTCGAGCCGCGCGACGACGCCTCCGAGCAAGGGGTGATCATGATGGCCATGGGCGTCGATCTGTTCCGGCAATTCGAGTTCGTCCAGCAGCAGTGGATCCAATACGGGCTCGATTTCCATCAGGGCAACAACACCTGCCCGATGCTGGGCCGCCACGATCACCACACCCGGCACATGATCCCCTCGGACCCGAAGAGCGGCAAGCCGCCCTACATGATGACCAAGCTGAAGACCTTCGTGGAATGCCGCGGCGGCGATTACTTCTTCGTGCCCTCGATGATCGCCCTTCGGATGATCGCCATGGGCATCGTGGACCCCACGTGAGGGCCGCGCCATGCTGGACCGGCTGACAGGAAGCATAGCCGCAGCGGGGCGCTGCGTGATGATGCTGGGCGACGGGATCGTCGCGCTTGGCTGGCTGATCGGCAAGGGCGGCTCGGCCTTCGCATCGGGCGGCAAGGCGGCGCTGCCGCCCCTGCTGACCGCGCCCGAGGCACAACAGAAGGTCTTTGCCGTGCTGCGCGCTTTCTGGCCCAACCTGTCGCTGAAGGCCGCCGTGGTGAAAGCCTATGACAACAGCGGCACCGTTGTCGTCACCCGGCACGAGGACTGCATCGACGTGCTGAACCGCGACGCCGACTTCGAGGTGGTCTATGGCCCGCGTATGCGCAAGCTGACCGCGGGCGAGAACTTCTTTCTCGGGATGCAACCGGGCTGGCCCTACACTCGCGACACCTCGGCGATGCGCCTCGCCGCGCGCGCCCCCGATGTCTCCGACGTCGTGCTGCCCCGCGCCGCATCGCTTGCCGAAGAGATCGTCGCCCGCTCCGAGGGCCGCATCGACGCGGTGCCGCAGCTTTTCCGGCATGTGCCGTGGGATATGACCGACAGCTATTTCGGCACCGGCGGCAACGCAGAGCAGATGCAAGACTGGGCGACGGTGCTCTTTTGGTATCTTTTCGAGGATCTGGCGGCAGACCCCGATCTCGACGCCAAGGCGATGCGCTACGCCGCCGAGCTGCGCGACTATCTCGACACCGCGATCGCCGCGCGCAAGGCCGCCCCCGACACGCGTCCGCAGATCCTCAATCGCTGCCTCGACCTGCAGGCCGCAGGCACGCCGGGGATGGATGATCTGGGCATCCGCAACA
This sequence comes from Salipiger sp. PrR002, assembly GCF_010500775.1. Taxonomy (NCBI): domain Bacteria; kingdom Pseudomonadati; phylum Pseudomonadota; class Alphaproteobacteria; order Rhodobacterales; family Roseobacteraceae; genus Salipiger; species Salipiger sp. PrR002. The sequence continues at coordinate 57,386 of NZ_JAAGOU010000016.1, read as the reverse complement.
ATATGCTGGGGCTGCTGATCGGGGCCATTCCGACCATCTCCAAGGCCTGCTGCCTCGCGCTCGACGAGTTGCTGAACCGCCCCGAGGATCTGCGCCGCGCGCAGCGTGCCGCCGCCGAACAGAGCCCGCAGTTCGAGCAGTTCGTCTGGGAGGCGCTGCGCTTCAACCCGCACAACCCGGTGATCTATCGCCGCGCGCTGCATGATACGGTGGTGGCGCGCTCGACCCTGCGACAGGCGCGCGTCCGCAAGGGGCAGATCGTCTTTGCGGCGACCGCCTCGGCGATGTTCGACCGTTACCGGATCGCGGCGCCGCATGACTTCCGCACCGATCGGTCGTGGGACAGCTACATCATCTGGGGCTATGGCATGCACACGTGCTTTGGCGCGGCGATCAACAAGGCGGTGATCCCGGCGATCCTGAGACCGCTGATCGCCCAGCCCAAGCTGCGCCGCGCCGAAGGTGCCGCCGGTCAGATCGACCGTGGCGGCACCCCTCATCCTCAGCATTTCCACCTGCGGTTCGACTAGGCCACCCGGCGCTGCACCGGCTGCCGCGCCGCCCCCTCGGCGATCCATGCCTGATTGGCCTTCATGTCGCGGTTCAGCTGCTTGTGCAGATCGGCAAGCTCGGCAAGCGACCACTCAAAGCTGGCGATCCGATCCGAGATCTCGAAGATCGGCCCCGACAGCGTATCGCGCCGCGCCTCGTATCGGTCCAAGCCTCCCGCCATCGCGGCCCCGGCCAGCAGCTCGGCATCGCGAAACGCATCGGTGATCCCATGCGCGGTGATCGGGTCGCGGAACCAGCTGGCATCGCCGACCAGCGCCCAGCCCGGCCCGGCGCAGCGCCGGAAATACCCCGGCAGCCCGGCAAAGACGACCGGCGCTTCGGCGGCGCGCGCGCCAGACATGTCCTCCGCCAGTTGCGGCAGGCACGTCGCGGCCAGCCTGGGCAGCGCGCTTTGGCGCAACTCGGCGGCGCGGGACTGCGGCAGCGCGAGAAAGGCGCAGGTTCCGCCACCGTTGGTGGGGATCAGCCCGCCCGCGGCCCCCTCCTCGAAGTGCCAGCGATAGCCGTCCTGCGGCAGGCCGGTGACATATTGGTAGGCGCAAGCCACGGTGCTGCGCGCCTGCCGCGTCACCTCGGCCCCTGCCAGCCGCGCGACCCGCGAACGTTTGCCGTCCGCGCCGATGACCAGCCCGGCTGAGACATCCTGCGCGGCGCCATCCTTTCCGACCAGCCGTGCCCCGCACACCCGGCCAGAGGCATCCCGCAGCAGCCCCGCGCAACTGGTTTCAAACCGCACCACGGCCCCCGCCCGCTCCGCCGCCGCCGCAAGCGCCGCGTCGAGCAGATAGCGGCGCGGTGCCATCAGCGCCTCGACGCCGTCTTCGGGTTTGATGTCGATGTCGAAGGAAGCCCGGCCATAGAGAAAGCTCGTCCGGCGCACCTGCGGCGTGCCCGCAGCCCGCAGTTCGTCCGCAAGGCCCCAGCGCTGCAGCAGCATCACCGCGCCGCGCATCAAAGCATGGGTGGACATCGTGTCCGAGCCGCGGCGGGCGCTGTCGATCAGCAGCACGCGGGCGCCCTGCCGGGCCATCAGCATGGCGGTGGCGGCACCGGCGCAGCGGGCACCGACGACAATCACGTCATAGGTCGAGGGGGTCATGGGTCATATCCTTTCGAGAATGAGGGGGTCAGGCCGCAAGGGACGCAGTGCGCCCAAGCGCGGCGGTGATCAGCGGCGCAAGCGCTTCGGCATCCTGCCCCGCGCCGTGGATGAAGCTGGACGCGCGGTGGCGCATGAACGGCAGGCCAAGCGCATAGAGCCCCGGCACAGCGGTCAGCCCGCCCTGCGTCTGCAGTTCTCCGGCGCTGTCCAGCACCGGCAGATGCAGCCATGGGTAGCTGCGGCGAAAGCCGGTCGCCCAGACCATGCTGCCGATGCCCTCACGCCTAAGATCGAGCAGCGCAGGGCCATGCTTGGGCAGATGCGGCGCAAGCCACGCCTCCAAGTCCGCAGGCAGGGCCATGCCACGCTGCGCCAGATCGGCGTCGAGATGCTCCAGCACCCGCTGGCGGCGGCGCTCGGCCGCGGCGATCTCGTGCCCCGGGTTCGGATCGAGCATAAGCGCGTTGCCCCGCACCCCGAGCGCGCGCCCGACAAGCCGCACGCCCATGGCGGCCAGCCGATCGAGCCCCAGCGCCGCCCCGCCCTCCGAACCGGTCAGCTGCAACGAAGGCAGCGACATCAGGTGCTGCGGGTCGGCATTCGCCGGGCGCGGCGCGGCGAGAAAGCCGCTGCCCGACAGCAGCGAGAAGATCTCGCGCCCCCGGTAGCTGCGCGGCATCCGCACGTGGCGGCCCACAGCCAGCGTCACCGGGCGACCCGACGCCTGTATCTCTGCGGCAAGCTGCACGCCGGTGGCCGAGGCGCCGACGACCAGCACTCCGCCCTTGGCAAGCTCCGCCGCGCCGCGATAGCGGGTGGGGCTGATCTGCGCGATCTCCTGCGGCAGCGCGGCGGCCCACTCCGGCACGGCGGGGCGGTCGCAGGCACCGGTCGCGATGACCACGGCGCGAGCCAGCCAGTGGCGCTCTCCGGCCTCGACACGGAACAGGCCGCTCTGCCGCCTCACCGAGCGCACCTCGCAACTGCCGACCACCGGCGCCGCGATTGCGGCGCGGTAGCCGATGAGCCTATGCGCAAAGCTTGCCGCCGACATAAAGCCGTTCGGGTCGCTCTCGGCCCAAGGGCCCGGCAGGCGGTTCATCCAGTTTGGCGTCAGCAGGTGCAGGCCCGGCCAGCGCTCGGACTGCCAGCGCTCCCCGACCCGTCCCCGCTCCAGCAGCAGATGATCTACGCCGCGCCGGGACAGCGCCCAACTCAGCGCGAGCCCGGCCTGACCGGCTCCGATGATCAGCACGCTTGTGACCTTCGTCATGTCTCGTCTCCATCTTGATCTGACAGAAGGATGCGGGCCGCGGGTTTCGGGCTCGCGTCGTGAAAGCCCATTCGAGGTTTCGACTGTTTCAATGCGGCGCGGCGCGCTGCCGGGCTTTCCGCACGAAAAGGCCCGCAGCGGGGTGCTGCGGGCCGGGAGGACGGGAGGATGCGCGTCAGGATCAGGCGGCGATCGGCAGGCTGTCCTCCTTTTGCGTGCGGGGCTGCCAAGGCACCTCGGCGGCAACAAGGCAGTTGCGGTCCCACCAGTTCCGGAAGTCGGCGAATGTGTCGCGCGTTGCGACCGTGTCAAAGCCCGAGCCATAGCTGTGGGCGGAAGCGGAGAAACGGGGCATGGGTCTGTCCTTTGGGTCTGGAATGTTCGGGAGAGTGGCCCGCGCCCCATCGGCGCGGGCTGTGTTTCAAGCGGCCATCTCGACCTTCACCGGCACACCGTTGCTCAGCACATCGAAGACGGCGGAGCGGGCGACCGATTGCGCCACGATCTCGCGCAGCATTTCCTGCGGGGCGTCACCGCGGATGGTCACCGCCATGCGGATCCCGGTGAAGCCGTTGCGGGCGCTCTTGTCCAAGCCGAGGATGCCGTTGAGGTTGATGTCGCCCTCGATGGCGGTCTCGACCGCGCTCAGCTTGACCTGACGGATCGAGGCGATGTTGCCGATCCCGGCGGTGATGCAGGCGGCAAGCCCCGCCAGCAGAAGCTCGACCGGGGTGACCCCGTTGTCGGCCCCGCAAAGCACCTGCGGGTGATCGCATTCGACGGCGTAGTCGCGGCGGTGCTCCATCTCCTGCATCGCGCCGTGGAACCCGGTAAAGGCGGTGCGGCTGTGGGTGCCCGAAAGCCATTCGCCATTGGCGCGGAAGGTGAATTTGGCGATGTCCGGGGTCTCGCCCACAACGCCGAGCGTGGCGAGGAAGGTGGGGACATCAACGCCGTTCATGGCGGATTTGGCGGGCTTTTCGAGGGTCTGGGTGGTCATTGTGAACTCCTGATGTTGCTTTGGTCTGTTGGCTCTGGTCGGGCACCGTGCCCTTCCGATGGACAGAAGTTCTGACGCCCCGGCGTTTCAGCGCGATTGCGCCGGGCGTTTCATTCGTTTCACCGCCCAGTTTCCTGAGCACGCCTGACGCGCCGTCAGCGCGGCAGCGCGAAAAAACTTGGAACCTTACCCCGGGGCATCCTCATTGTGCAGCCGAGACCCTGAGGGGAACCGCGCAACCAAGACGGAGGAGAAGCGCAATGACCAAACGCTTTCTGACCACCACCACCGCCGCGATCACCATGGTTCTGGCTGGCGCCATCGGCGCGCAGGCCAACAATGACGCCAGCGTCAAAGAGCAGGCCGCAGAGGCCGTCGACGCAATCGGCGATACCGCCTACGCCATCGGCGAGACCGCGACCGACACGGCGCAGGCCGGTGTCGAGGCTGTCGGCGCAGAAGAGGCCTATAGCGAAGCGTCGGACATCTCGGCGCAGCTTGATGCCGCACTGACCAATGACGCGATTGTGCGCTCGAGCGACGGCGAGATCATCGGCACCGTGCTTAAATCCGACACGAACCAAGGCCTCGTGGTCATCGACCTCGACGGCGAGATGGAAGGCGCGGACGAGCGTCCGATCGAGAACGCCGCCGTGCGCATGAGCCGCCTGTCGGCGAACGCCGATCAGGATCTGGTGCTGAACATGTCGAAGGCCGAATTCGCCAGCGCGCTGAACGCGGCGACCGAGGTCAACGTCAGCACTGACGGCTGAGGCAGAACACCACGGTGGGGCCTGCCCCCGCCCGCGTGACCAAGACCGAAAGGCCGTGACGCCAAGCGTCGCGGCCTTTCTTCTGCGCGTCGAGCCGCAGAGCCCGGCCCGACAATTGAGAAGGCTCTTGCACCAAGCCGCGGTTCCGTGAGTGATGACTGAAACAGTCGACGGCAAAAGCGGTGCACCCCCGGCTTTATAGACGGGTCACTTCATTATGCATGCAACTTTAAGAAGATAAAGACGATTCACTATCGCGCACTGTTTGTTTCCAAACCGCGACCAGTTTTGGAAGATGTGGCCGCCGCCAGACCCAAGGGCCAAGCCGCAGTGCGCCCGCCCCAAATCCCTCGCCAGCTCCCAACGGAGAACCCATGCGCTCGGCGCAGGGCAGCTTTGCGCTTGGCGAGCTTGTTCTGCGCCGCCGCATCCCCTATCTCAGGGTCACGGCACGGCGACGTGCCACGGAATTTGCCGGGCTCTCTCCTCCTCCCTGAGCCCTGCATTTCAGCGGCGGCCCCTCTCCTCCTCCCTGGGGTCGCCGCGCTCCTCCCCCCCACAAATGACGACCTGCCTGATCCGCAGAATTGCGCGCGCCTGTCAGTCTGCGCTCACGCAGTCTGCGCGCACAGGCGGCGCATCGCCTCGGGAGGCTATTTCCCCATCCACGCCACGATCCGCCCCGCTGCCAAAGCGACCAGCACGAGCAAGGGGCTCGACACCACCAGCGCCCAGACCGCGCCCTGCGTTTCGACCAGACCGCCAAGCAGCGGCGGCACGGCAAAGAGCGCCAGCAGCGAGGCCAGAGAATACGCCGCCATAGTCTTGGTCGCCGAACGGGTCGGATGGCGCATCGCCAATGAGGTCGCCACGGGCGCGCCAAGCGCCACCCCGCCGCCGACCAACGCAAAGCCGACCAAGAGGCCCGCAGCCCCAAGCCAGAGCGCGGGCGAGAAGATGCAAAGGCCAAGCCCCGCCAGAGTCGTCAGCGCCATGAGCCGCAAGAGCACGCGCACCCGCAGCCGCGCCCGCAGCATGTCGCCGCCCATCCGCGCGGCAAACATGCCGATGGTGAACGCCGCGTAGATGCGCGAGGCGCCGATTGCATCCAGACCCAGTTCTTCGCGCAGATAGAACATCGACCAGTCGTAGACGACGCCTTCGGTGATGCTGAACCCGGCGATCAGGACGAGCAGCCCCAGAACAAACGCATCGGGCCGTGCAAACCTTGGCCCGTCCACCGGCGCGGTCACGAGCGGCTCGGGATCACCCGCCCGTGCCGCCAACAGCACGACCAGCGGCAGGCTCGCGGCGCCGAGGAGCGTAAGTTCTGCCGCAGTGGAAACGCCTCGCGCGGCGGCCCAGCCGCCCAGCACCGCGCCGACGAACAGCCCCGCCGACCAGAAGCCATGGCATTTGGAGATGACATTGCGCCCGCTCTTTTCTTCGATCCGCGCGGCGATAAGGTTCTTGGCCACCTCAAGGATCGCCATGGCAAACCCATAGGCGAAAAGCGGCAGCGCCAGACCAAGCAGCCCGTCGGCCAGCCGTCCCGACGCGGCGAGCGGCAAGAGCACAAGCGCCGCCAGCAGCATCGCACCCGCCACGCGCCTTGCGCCGAACCTCTCGATCAGCCGGGCCGCGAGCGGAAAGCCAAGCAACGTTCCCAGCGTCTGCGCCAGCAGCGCGAGCCCCAGCGCCGAGGGGCTGATGCCCTGCGCCGCGGTCACGCCAGGAAGGCGCGAATAAAGCGTCACATAGAGCGTCGCATTGACGAAGAAGATCGACGCAGGGAGCGCATAGATGGGCAGAGGCAAGGTCATGGTCGGGCGAAGTCCTGAAGCAGCGCGCTCGCAGAACCACCATTCTATGGGCAAGTCCATGCGCAATTTGTTAGCGCCAGCAATCTTCATCCAGCCATCATCAAACCTTTGCAAAAGGTTAACACGGGCCGCCTATCTGCCCCGCCAGTGAGCTCGTCGACCTCCCCGGCGAGACGCCTCTGACCATTCAGGAGCCCCCCATGACCTCCCATTTCTCGCGCCGCGGTTTCCTCCGGACGGCGGCAGCTTCCGCCGCTGGCCTCGCCCTGCCCCGCATCGCATTCGCCGCCGACGGCTTTGTGAACGTCTACACCGGCTCGGACAGCAACATCTCTGATTTCTGGACCAATGTGATCCTGCCCGGCTTCAAGTCGGTGAACCCGGACGCCAAGGTCCGCGTTGTCGACGCCGGGGACGGCGCAGGACTGCGCGCCATGGCCGACCGCGCGCTGGCGGCGCTCGGCAGCGATGCCGATCCGCAGGTCGACCTCTTCGAAGCCTACACGCCCGATCAGACCGCTGGCTCCATCGACGCGGGCCTCTGGGTGAACTTCGCCGAGGCCGGGATCGAGAACCTCGACAAGGTGAACCCCGCCGCCAAACAGACCGACTTTGATCTGCCCTACCGCGGCAGTCAGGTGCTGCTGGCCTATGACGCCAGCCGCGTCGCCGCCGAGGACGCGCCGAAGACCTGGGACGAGATGACCGCCTGGATCCACGCCAACCCCGGCCAGTTCATCTACAACCGCCCCGACAAAGGCGGCTCGGGCGGCAACTTCGTGCGCCGTGCGATCCACGAGGCCAACGGCCGCGACCCGCAGAAATTCACCCTCGAGAACTTCTCCGAGGACTATGCCGCGCAGACCCTGCCGGGCGCGTGGGAGCTGCTGAACGGCCTTGCGCCGGACCTTTACGAGGGCGGCTCTTACTCTTCGGGCAACACCCAGTCGATCCAACTGCTGGCGCAGGGCGTCGTGACCATGACCCCGGTCTGGTCCGATCAGGTGCTGCAGGCGATCGCCATGGGCGTGCTGCCGGAAGACACCGGCCTTGTGCAGCTGCAGGACCTCGCGCTTTGCGGCGGCTTCAGCCGGATCACCGTGCCGACCAACGCGGCGAACCGCGATGTGGCGATGCAGCTGGTGGCCTATGTGCTGTCCGAAGACGTGCAGTCGAAGATCATCACCGAGCTTGGCGGCTTCCCCGGTGTGTCGTGGGATCACGTCGACGGCGCGCTGCGCGAGAAATACGCCGACGTCATCCCCGCCACGATCCCGACCTTCCCCGGCGGCGGCTGGGATGCGGCGATCAACGACGGCTGGTACCGCAACGTCGCGCCCGGCCTGACCCGGGGCTGATCGCGATGACCGACCTTTCGTCCTCCGGCACGCGCCGGACGGGCGGCACGGCACATAGCAACGGAAGGGGGCTCACGGGCCTCCTTCTCGTTTCCGCGCCGGTCGCCCTGCTTGGCTGGCTGATCATCTACCCGATCTTCAACGCCATCGCCCGCACGCTTGTCGCTCCGACCGAAACCGGCAGCGAGTTCAGTCTGGACACCTACGTCCGCTTCTTTTCCGACGGCTATTCGCTGGCGAACCTTTGGCTGACGCTCTGGGTGACAGCGGTCTGCGCGGCGCTGCTGCTGGCGATCTGTCTGCCGCTCGCGCTCTACCTGCGCTTTGCCAAGAGCCGCGTCGCGGGCGTGGTGCAGGGGCTGGCGCTGTTTCCGATGTTCGTGCCCTCGGTGATCCTCGCCTACGCGCTGATCCGCACCATCGGGCCGAACGGCGGCGTCGATCTGGTGCTGAACGCGCTTGGCCTGCCCAAGATCGCCTCGCCCTATCTGACCCCTTGGGGGCCGATCATCGGGCTGGTCTGGGACAATATCCCGCTCACCACGCTGATGCTGGTCGCGGGGCTTGGCGCCGTGTCCGACAACGCCGTCGAGGCCGCGCGCGATGCCGGAGCACGCCCGCTCGCCTTGCTGCGCCACATCATACTGCCGCAGATCGGCAACGCGATGCTGGTGGTGCTGTCGTTCACCGTGCTCAGCATCTTTTCCGCCTTCACACTGCCCTACGTGCTTGGCCCCGCCTCCCCCGAGATGATGGGTCCCTTCATGCAGCGCACCTTCTCGCAGGTGATGGACACCCGCATGGCGGTGACACAGGCGGTGATCACCTTCGGCATCTGCGCCGTCTTTGGCGCCTTCTACGTGCGCTCCATCGCCAAAAACCGCGAGGCCCGCCGATGACCGCCATCGACCCTTCGACCCTTTCCGCCGAGGTGCCCGTCCACCGCACCAAACGCCCCGACTGGCTGGGGCTCGCGCTGGCGCTGGCGCTTGGCATCGTGGTGGTGATCCCGCTGCTGGTGGTGGCGCTCTGGGCCTTTGCCGAGGTCTGGCGCTACCCCAGCCTCTTGCCGCAGGAGTTCGGCTTCCGCTTCTGGCAGGCGACGCTGGCCCGCCCCGACGTCTGGTCGGCCATGTCGCTGTCGCTGCGGCTGTCGGTGACGGTCACGCTGCTTTCGGCGCTGATCTGCCTGCCAGCCGCCTATGCCTTCGCGCGGCTCGATTTTCCCGGGCGCAATGTCCTTTTCCTGTCGTTCCTCGCCTCGCATGCCTTTCCGAAGTTCGGCCTGCTGGTGGCGATAGCGGGGATCTTCCTGAACCTCGGGCTGATCTCGACCTTCTGGGGCGTGGTGCTGATCCAGCTTGTCGGCACGCTGATGATGATGATCTGGATCCCCGTCGCCGCCTTTCAGAACGTCGACCGCGCCATGGAAGAGGCCGCACGCGACGCAGGCGCGGGCCCGATCCGGGTGTTCTGGTCGGTGAGCCTGCCGCAGGCCGCCCCCACCATCTTTGCCGCCGTGCTGCTGAGCTTTGTCGGCACCTTTTATGAGACAGAGGGCGCATGGCTGATCGGCGCCCCCGAGATCCGCACCATGCCGGTGCTGATGATCACCTACATCAACAACCAGATCGTCGTGCAATACGGCGCGGTGCTGTCGGTCCTTCTGTGGGTGCCGAGCTTTGTCGCGCTGATGTTCACCCGCCGCCTCGTCGGCTCGGCATCCTTTGCCAAGGGCTTCGGCGTCTGAGGAGACTGCAATGGCACAACTGACACTCAAAAATCTCGGCAAGTCCTTCGGCGACACCGATGTGATCGACAACCTCTCGCTCACCGTGGGCGATGGCGAACTGGTCTGCCTGCTCGGGCCGTCGGGCTCGGGCAAATCCACCGTGCTGCGTATGGTCGGCGGCTTCGAGACGCCGAACCGCGGCGCGATCCTGATCGACGGCGAGGATGTGACCCGCGTGCCGCCCGAAAAGCGGCCCACGGGCATGGTGTTCCAGAGCCACGCGCTCTGGTCGCATATGTCGGTCGCGGGCAATATCGCCTTCGGGCTCAAGCTGCGCCGCATGCCGAGCGCGCAGATCCGCGACAAGGTACGCGAGGCGCTGGCTCTCGTTGGCCTCGAGGGCTTCGGCGAACGCCGGGTCTGGCAGCTGTCGGGCGGCCAACAGCAGCGCGTCGCCATTGCCCGCGCGCTGGTGTTGGAACCGAAAATCCTGCTGCTCGACGAGCCCTTCGCCAGCCTCGACCAGCACCTTCGCGAGCGCCTGCGCGAAGAGCTGCGCGACATTCAGCGGCGGCTCGGCATCACCACGCTTTTCGTCACCCATGGACAGGATGAGGCGCTCGCGCTGGCTGACCGCATCGTGGTGCTGCGCGGCGGCGAGATCGAGCAGGTCGCCAGCCCCGACCGCATGTACCGCGCGCCACAGACGCGCTTTGTCGCCGGCTTCATCGGATCGATGAACTTCTTGCCCTGCGACATGCGCGGCGGCGTCTCGGATCACCCGCTCTTTCCGCTGCGCGCCACGGTGACCGACGGGCCGGTCGAACTGGCAATCCGCCCCGAGGCCCTGAGCCTGCGCCCGGCCCGCAACACCGGCGCTCGGGTCCACCGCGTCACCGACTATGGCACCCATCTGCTTGTGGATGTTGATCTGCCGGAGGGTGCCCGGATCAAGGCGATGTGCCCGCCGAGCGCGCGCTTCGAGGCCGGGCAAGAGGTTGCGCTGGAGGCCACTCACGTGGCGATTTTCCGGGGCAGCGCGAAACTGGCCGATGTGACGATAGACCGCCGGGAGATGGTTCATGTCTGAGCCGCGGCACGCCGCCACGATGGCCCCGCCCACCGTGCTCGAACACGCCGCAGGCCGGACATGGCTCAAGTGGCACCGGGGGCGTCGCCGGGTCGCGGATTTCGACTTCGACCCGCGACGGATCCGCGAGGGCATGCGCCTTGGCGCCTCGGTGGAGATTGATCTGCGGCGCCACGCGGATGGCGGCTTTGCGGTGCTGCACGACGAAACGCTCGCGCGTGCCACGACCGGCAGCGGCGCAGTGGCGCAGACCTCGGCCAGCGCGCTTCACGGCCTGATCCTGCGCGACAATGACGGCCTGCCGACGGGCGTTCCCGTGGCCCTGCTGAGCGCGCTTTGCCACGAGCTTGCCACCGCGACGGTTGGCGCGGGCGCGCTGCTGCAGCTCGATCTGAAGGAAGACAGCAGCACGCTCACGGAGGCGGATGTTGCCGCCTTCGCCCGCGATGTGGCCCCGGTGCAGCGGCACATGATCCTGTCGGGGGGCGACGCGGCGGCGGTCGCCCGCCTTGCCGCCGCGCTTCCCGATCTGCAGATCGGCCACGACCCCTGCCACTTCGGCGCTCGCGAGGCGCTGGCCCGGTCCGGCGACGACACCGGCTTTGTCTCGCGCGCGCTTGCCGAGGCCGGAGCCGCGCGGATGATCTATCTCGACATCCGCCTGATCCTGGACGCTCTGGGACGGGACTTTGACATGATCGGCGCGTTTCACGCAGCAGGACGCCGCGTCGATGCCTACACGGTGCAGGGTGTCTCGCCTGACATGGTGGCGCTGTGCGAACGGCTGATGTCGCTCGGGGTCGACCAGATCACCACGGACGACCCCGAGGGGCTGTTTGCCGCGCTGGCCTAGCCCGCCGCGAAGCCCTCGAGAAGCCAGGGATGCATCCCGGCGCTGCCCGCAAGGATGGCGCCGGGGCTGCGGATGTCGCCGCCGTCAAAGCCGGTGACCACGCCCCCCGCCTCGCGCAGGATCAGCACCGAGGCGCCGTAGTCGACCAGCGACAGCATGTCCTCGAAGAACCCGTCCAGCCGCCCCGCCGCCACATAGGCGATCGACAGCGCCGAGCTTCCCAGCCGCCGCACGCCCGACGTGTTGTCCATCGCGCGGCGCAGCGCGGCGTGATAGCACTCATCGGGCACGCTCTGCACCTGCCCGCGGATCGGCAGCCCCGCCCCGATCACCGAGTTCTCGACGTCGCCCGTCCCGGTCGCATCAAGCCGCTGCCCGTTGAGCCATGCACCCTGCCCTTTCTCGGCGGCGAACATCTCACCCATCATTGGATCATAGGTGATCCCGGCCACGACCTCTCCGCCTTCGAGCCGGGTGATCACCACGCCGAAATGCGGGATGCCCCACGCGTAATTGGTGGTGCCGTCGATCGGGTCGATGACAAAGGTCGGGCGGTCTGCCTCTGCCGTGCGGTCGCCCACCTGTTCTTCTCCGATGATACCGCAGCCTGGAAAGGCCGCCTGCAGTTCGGCGACGATCACCTCTTCGGTCTGCAAATCGCCCTGCGTCTGATAGTCGTGGCGCCCCTTGAAGATCATCTCACCGGCGTCTCGGCGGCGCAGGGTCTGGCGGGCAATCTCGCCCCCTGCAAGGGCCGCCTGCGCCATAGCGCGCAGCCCCTCGGAGGCGGTCTCGGGAAGGGCGGTATCTAGTGTCAGCGAAGCCATGGGAGTCTCTTTGTGATCGACGTGTCTGTCCGCCCTGCGATGCGTCTGCCTGAGCCCAGAGACAAGTGAAGCTTTCATGACGAGCCGGGGGCCGTTTCAGCCGTCACCTCGCGCGGTCACGCCACCGGCCAGCTGGGCAGGAACCCGGCGCGCTCGGCGGCGATGAAATCCCAGACGGTGCGCGCAGCGCCGGTGATGGGCATGTCGGCGCGATGCAGCAGGAACCAGTGGCGCATGATCGGCAGGCCGGGCAAATCCAGCGTGACCAGCCGCCCGCTGCGCAACTCCTCGGCGACCGTGTGATACGAGATGAGCGCGATCCCCAGCCCGGCGATCACCGCCTGTTTGATCGTCTCGTTGGAGTTCATCTCGGCGCGCGCATAGGGTTTGCCCTCGCCGATCCGGTCGAGAAAGCGGGTGGCGAGGATGCGCGTCCCTGACCCCGGCTCGCGCATCAGGATCATGTCGCTCAGCACCTCCTCGGCGGTGATCTCGGCGCGGCCCGCAAGCGGATGGTCGGGCGGTGCGATCAGCACATGCGGGTGATCGCCGATCGACAGCGCCTCGACCGCGGGCTCGCGCGGCGGACGCCCCATGATCGCCAGATCCAGCGCCCCGTCCTGCAGCGCCGCGATGATCCGGTCGCGGTTGCCCACCTCAAGGATGTTCTCAATCTCGGGGCAGGCCTTGCGCAGCCGCGCGACGATGCCGGGGGCGAAATACTTGCCGGTCGAGACCACCCCCAGAACCACGCTGCCCGCCATGCCCTTTTGCAGCGCGTCGATTCGCTGCAGCGCCCGGCGAAACCCCGCCTCTGCCGTCTCCCACGCCTGCAAAAGCGCCGCGCCCTCGGGCGTGGCATGGAATTTTCCCGCCCCTGCCCGCGTCAGCAGGACGCATCCGAAAGTCTGATCCAAGGCCTTCAACTGGCTGTGCACCGCCGGGGCGGTCAGCCCGAGCTCCTCGGCCGCGCGCGAAATAGACCCTGTTCTTTCAACAGCTTCCAAAGAGCGCAGTTGTTTCAGCGTCAGCGAGGCAAGTCGGCGCATTAAATTTCCTCTAATTTGAAGTCAGAAATTTTAAATTTTCTAACAAGCTCACATCGCCAAAATCAAGGCCACGTCACCCGTCGAGGAGGAGGAGGCCTTGATGACCGACACGAACGCATTCCCCGCGGAGGCGCCGATCCCGGATGCCCTGCGCCCGGCCCTCGAGGCCGTTGGCCGGGTCGCCCGCGACCTTGCCCACCGCATCGCCCGCGGCCCGCTCGACGGGCAGATGGCGGCGCATGTTGGCGACAACACCGATGGCGACGCGCAAAAGGCGCTCGACCTCATCGCCGACGAGGCCTTTGCCGAGGCGATGCGCGGCACCGGGGTGCGCTGGTACGCCTCGGAAGAGCGCGCCGATGTGCAGCTTATCGACCGCGAGGGCACGCTGGCGCTGGCCATCGACCCGCTCGACGGCTCGTCGAATATCGAAACCAACGTCTCGATCGGCACGATCTTCTCCCTCCGTGCCGCCCGCGAGACCGGGGCGGAGACCTTCCTCCGCCCCGGACACGAACAGTTGGCCGCGGGCTATGTGATCTACGGCCCGCAGGTGATGCTGATGCTGAGCTTCGGCGATGCGCTGCAGCACCATATCCTCGACCCCGAGACCGGGCGTTTCACCCTGCTCAGCGGTGCCGTCACCGTCGATGGCGGCAGCACCGAGTTTGCCATCAACGCCTCGAACTACCGTCACTGGTCGAAGCCGATCCGCGCCTATATCGACGATTGCCTCGCCGGAGCCGAGGGGCCGCGCGCCTGCAATTTCAACATGCGCTGGATCGCTTCGCTGGTGGCCGAGACGCACCGCATCCTGATGCGCGGCGGGCTGTTTCTTTACCCGGCCGACGCCCGCCCCGGCTATGAGGCCGGACGGTTGCGCATGGTCTATGAATGCGCCCCGATCGCCCTGCTGATCGAGGCCGCGCAGGGCCATGCCACCGATGGCACCACACGCATCCTCGACCTGATCCCCGACAGCCTGCACGCCCGCACGCCCTTCGTCTTCGGCTCGGCGGGCAAGGTGGATCACGTCGCCGCCTACCACGACCTGCCCGATCAGGAGGTCTCTGCCCTCTTCGGCAACCGCGGCCTGTTCCGCGCCTGAGCCGAAGCCTGAGCCCAAACCTGAGCCCAAATCTGAGCCTGCGTCCCAGACCCGAGATTCACGGAACCCAAAGACCCATGAGCAAGAAGCATCCCATCATCTCAGTCACCGGCTCTTCGGGCGCGGGCACGACCACGGTCAAGGCGACCTTCGACCAGATCTTCCGCCGCGAGGGGATCACCGCCGTCAGCATCGAGGGCGACGCCTTCCACCGCTACAACCGCGCCGACATGAAGGCCGAACTGGAGGCGCGGAAGTCTTCCGGAGATGAGACCTTCTCGCATTTTTCCTATGACGCCAATGAGCTGGGGGAGCTGGAAGAGATTTTCCGCACCTATGGCGAGACCGGCACCGGGCGCACCCGTCACTACGTGCACGACGAGGGCGAAGCCGCACGCTGGAACACCCCGCCGGGCAATTTCACCGACTGGGAAAGCTTCGACGAGGGCAGCGACCTGCTGTTCTACGAGGGGCTGCATGGCGCGGTGGCCAATGACGACGTGAACCTCGCGGCGCTGGCGGATCTCAAGATCGGCGTGGTGCCGGTGATCAACCTTGAATGGATCCAGAAGATCCACCGCGACAAGGCCAGCCGCGGCTACACCACCGAGGCGGTGACAGACACCATCCTGCGCCGGATGCACGCTTATGTGCACTGCATCTGCCCGCAGTTCATCCAGACCGACGTGAACTTCCAGCGCGTGCCGGTGGTCGACACCTCCGACCCGTTCATCGCGCGCTGGATCCCCACCGCCGACGAGAGCCTCGTGGTGATCCGCTTCCGCAACCCGCGGGGCATCGATTTCCCGTATCTCACCTCGATGATCCAGAACAGCTGGATGAGCCGCGCCAATTCCATCGTGATCCCCGGCGGCAAGATGGATCTGGCGATGCAACTCATCTTCACGCCCATGGTCCAGCGCCTCGTGACCGAGAGCAAGCGCGCCTGATTGGAGGAGACGACATGAACGTTCAGACCAAGGTCACCGCCACCGAAGACCTCATGGCCAATGCCATCCGCGCGCTGACCATGGACGCGGTGCAGCAGGCCAACTCGGGCCATCCCGGCGCGCCGATGGGCATGGCGGATGTGGCGACGGTGCTGTTCAACCGCTTCATCACGCTCGATCCGAAGAACCATCTCTGGCCCGACCGGGACCGTTTCGTGATGAGCGCCGGGCATGGCTCGATGCTGGTCTATGCGATCCACCATCTGCTCGGCTATGACGACATGCCGATCGAAGAAATCAAACGGTTCCGCCAGCTTGGCTCGCGCACCGCAGGCCATCCGGAATACGGCCACGCCAAGGGCATCGAGACCACCACCGGCCCGCTCGGTCAGGGTATCTCGACCGCCGTCGGCATGGCGCTGGCCGAGCGCATGCTGAACGCCCGTTTCGGCGATGCGCTGATGGACCATTACACCTATGTCATCGCCGGGGACGGCTGCCTGATGGAGGGCATCAGCCACGAGGCCATCGACCTTGCCGGCCACCTAAGCCTGTCGCGTCTGATCCTGCTCTGGGACGACAACCGCATCACCATCGACGGCGGCACCGAGCTTTCGACCTCGACCGACCAGCAGGCGCGCTTCCACGCCGCGGGCTGGCATGTGCAGGCGGTGGACGGCCACGACAAGGAGGCCATCGCCGCCGCCATCGAGATCGCCCGTGCCGACGACCGGCCCTCGATGATCGCCTGCCGCACGGTGATCGGCTATGGCGCGCCCACCAAGCAGGGCTCGCATGACGTGCATGGCGCCCCGCTGGGGGCCGAAGAAATCGCCGCCGCGCGTGAGGCGCTTGATTGGTCCCTCCCGGCCTTCGAGATCCCGCCCGAGGTTACGGACGCATGGCGCGCCGTGGCCGCGCGCGGCGGCGAGGCGCGGCGGGCCTGGACCCGCAGGCTCGCGGACGACCCGCAGGCCGAGGCCTTCCGCGCCGCGTTTGCCCCGGTGGATGCCAAGGCGCTCGACGCCGCCATCAACGCCTATAAGCACCGCCTGTCGCAGGACGCCCCCAAGGTGGCGACCCGCAGGGCCAGCGAAATGGCGTTGGAGGTGATCAACGGCACGCTGCCCAACACCGTCGGCGGCTCGGCGGATCTCACCGGCTCGAACAACACCCGCACCAAGGGCATGCGCCCGGTCAGCGCCGCCGATTACTCGGGCGATTACATCCACTATGGTATCCGCGAACATGGCATGGCCGCGGCGATGAACGGCATCGCCCTGCACGGCGGGCTGAAGCCCTACGGCGGCACCTTCCTCGCCTTCGCCGACTACTGCCGCCCGGCGATGCGGCTCTCTGCGCTGATGGGTGTGCCGGTCGCCTATGTGATGACCCATGACAGCATCGGCCTTGGCGAGGATGGCCCGACGCACCAGCCGGTCGAGACCATCGCCAGCCTGCGCGCCATGCCGAACATGCTGGTGTTCCGCCCCGCCGACGCGGTGGAGACCGCCGAGGCTTGGGCGCTGGCGATGGAGCAGAGCCGCACGCCCTCGGTGCTGTGCCTGTCGCGGCAGGGGCTGCCCACCGTGCGCAGCCGCCATGTAGAGACGAACCTCACCGCCCGCGGCGCCTATGTGCTGAAGGGCCCCGCCCAGCGCGACGTGACGC
This sequence comes from Salipiger sp. PrR002, assembly GCF_010500775.1. Lineage (NCBI taxonomy): Bacteria > Pseudomonadati > Pseudomonadota > Alphaproteobacteria > Rhodobacterales > Roseobacteraceae > Salipiger > Salipiger sp. PrR002. Next base: position 40,204 of record NZ_JAAGOU010000016.1, on the reverse strand, counting down.
TCATCGCCACCGGCTCCGAGGTCGAACTGGCGCTCGCCGCCGCCGATCTGCTGGCCGAGGAGGGGCTCAGCGCCGCAGTGGTCTCGGCCCCCTGCTTCGAGCTTTTCGAGCAGCAGCCGCCCGAGTACCGCGCCGAGATCCTCGGCGACGCCCCGCGCATCGGTATCGAGGCTGCGGTCCGGCAGGGCTGGTGCCTCATGCTGCGCCCCGAGGACGGCTTTGTCGGCATGACCGGCTTTGGCGCCTCGGCCCCTGCACCGGACCTCTACCGCCATTTCGGCATCACCGCAGAGGCGGTCGCCCGCCTCGCCAAGAACCTGCAGTAAATCAGGAAAAGGATCAGGGATGACAGTCAGGGTTGCCATAAACGGCTTCGGCCGTATCGGGAGAAATGTGCTCCGCGCCATCGCGGAGTCGGGCCGCACCGACATTGAGGTGGTCGCGATCAACGATCTCGGCCCGGTGGAGACCAACGCCCATCTGCTGCGCTTCGACAGCGTGCACGGGCGCTTTCCCGGCGAGGTGACGGTGCGCGGCAGCACCATCGACCTTGGCCGCGGGCCGATCGAAGTGACCGCCCTGCGCAATCCCGCCGAGCTGCCGTGGGAGGGCGTCGACGTGGCGCTCGAATGCACCGGCATCTTCACCGACCGCGACAAGGCGGCGCTGCATCTGCAGAACGGGTCAAAGCGCGTGCTGGTCTCGGCCCCCGCCTCGGGTGTCGACAAGACCGTGGTCTTCGGCGTGAACCATCGCGAGCTGCGTCCCGAGCATGTGGTCGTCTCGAATGCCTCCTGCACCACCAATTGCCTCTCGCCGGTGGCCAAGGCGCTGAACGACGCCATCGGCATCGAAAAGGGCTTCATGACCACGATCCACAGCTACACCGGCGATCAGCCGACGCTGGACACGATGCATAAGGACCTCTACCGCGCCCGCGCCGCCGCGCAGTCGATGATCCCCACCAGCACCGGCGCCGCCAAGGCCGTGGGCCTCGTGCTGCCCGAGCTCAATGGCAAGCTCGACGGCGTGGCGATCCGCGTGCCGACGCCGAACGTGTCGGTGGTCGATCTGGTGTTCGAGGCGGCCCGCGACACCACGGTCGAAGAGGTCAACGCCGCGATCCGCGCCGCCGCCGACGGGCCGCTCAAGGGCGTGCTGGGCTACACCGATCAGCCCAATGTCTCGACCGATTTCAACCACGACCCGCACAGCTCGGTGTTCCACATGGACCAGACCAAGGTCATGGCCGGGCGGATGGTGCGGATCCTGTCTTGGTACGACAACGAATGGGGCTTTTCCAACCGCATGGCCGACACCGCCGTGGCGATGGGCAAGCTCATCGGCGCCGAGGCCCCCGCCTCGCTGCAAGACGCCTGATCCCCGAAGGGAGGAGACCCAATGCCACTTATCACCCTGAGACAGCTTCTGGATCACGCCGCCGAACAGGGCTACGGCGTGCCCGCCTTCAACATCAACAACATGGAGCAGGGTCTGGCGATCCTGCGCGCCGCCGAGGCTTGCGACGCGCCGGTGATCCTGCAGGCCAGCCGCGGCGCGCGCAGCTACGCTGGCGATATCATGCTGCGCCACATGGTCGAGGCGCTGGCGGAAATGTACCCGCGCAATCCGATCGTGCTGCATCAGGACCACGGCAACAACGACGCCACCTGCCTCTCGGCGATCCGCCACGGCTTCACCTCGGTGATGATGGACGGCTCCCTCGAAGAGGATATGAAGACCCCCGCGTCTTACGACTACAATGTCGAGATCACCGCGCGGGTCACCCGCGCCGCCCATGCCGTCGGCGCCAGCGTCGAAGGAGAGCTGGGCGTGCTGGGCTCGCTGGAAACCGGCGAGGCGGCGGCCGAGGATGGCTCGGGCGCGGAAGGCAAGCTCGACCACTCGCAGCTGCTCACCGATCCTGATCAGGCGGTGGACTTCGTGCTCGCCACCCAATGCGACGCGCTCGCCATCGCCTGCGGCACCAGCCATGGCGCCTATAAGTTCACCCGCGCCCCCGACGGCGACATCCTGTCGATGAAGACCATCGCCGCGATCCACGAAAAGCTGCCCGACACGCATCTTGTGATGCATGGCTCCAGCTCGGTGCCGCAGCATCTGCAGGACCTGATCAACGCAAGCGGCGGGCACATGCCGCAGACCTACGGCGTGCCGGTGGAGGAGATCGAGCGCGGCATCCGCATGGGCGTGCGCAAGGTCAACATCGACACCGACTGCCGCATGGCGATGACCGGCCAGTTCCGCAAGGTGGCGATGGACAAGCCCGAGGAGTTCGACCCGCGCAAGTTCATGATCCCCGCGATGAAGGAACTGGAAGCGCTCTGCACCGACCGTTTCGAGCGCTTCGGCACCGCCGGTCAGGCCGGAAAGATCACCCCGATCAGCCTCGACGACATGGCCCGCCGCTACGCCAGCGGCGCGCTCGCCCCCCGCATCGCCGCCGACCGCGCGGCCTGAGACATCCTGAGGAGGAGGACCACCCCATGAACGACATGTCCACAGTCACCGACGCCAAGAAGCGCTACTCCGCTGGCGTGATGAAATACGCCCAGATGGGCTATTGGGAGCCGGACTACACCCCCGCCGACACCGACATCATCGCGCTCTTCCGGATCACGCCCCAAGACGGCGTGGACCCGGTCGAAGCCGCCGCCGCCGTGGCTGGCGAAAGCTCCACCGCCACTTGGACCGTGGTCTGGACCGACCGGCTCACCAACTGCGAGAAATACCGCGCCAAGGCCTACCGCGTCGATCCGGTGCCCAATTCCGAAGGCGAGTTCTTTGCCTATATTGCCTATGACCTCGATCTCTTCGAGCCGGGCAGCATCGCCAATCTCACCGCCTCGATCATCGGCAACGTGTTTGGCTTCAAGCCCCTCAAGGCGCTGCGGCTCGAGGACATGCGCCTGCCGGTCGCCTATGTGAAGACCTTTCAGGGCCCCGCCACCGGCATCGTGGTCGAGCGCGAGCGGCTCAACGCCTATGGCCGCCCGCTGCTGGGCGCCACGGTGAAGCCCAAGCTCGGCCTCTCGGGCCGCAACTATGGCCGTGTGGTCTATGAGGCGCTGAAGGGCGGGCTCGACTTCACCAAGGACGACGAGAACATCAACTCCCAGCCCTTCATGCATTGGCGCGACCGCTTCCTCTACTGCATGGAAGCGGTGGCCCGCGCCTCTGCCGCCACCGGCGAGGTGAAAGGCACCTATCTCAACGTTACCGCCGGCACGATGGAAGAGATGTACGCCCGCGCCGAGTTCGCCAAGTCGCTCGGCTCGGTGATCATCATGATCGATCTGGTGATCGGCTACACCGCGATCCAGTCCATGGCGAAATGGGCGCGCGACAACGATATGATCCTGCACCTGCACCGCGCCGGGCATTCGACCTACACCCGCCAGCGCAGCCACGGCGTGTCGTTCCGCGTCATCGCCAAATGGATGCGCCTTGCCGGGGTCGATCACCTGCACGCGGGCACCGTGGTCGGCAAGCTCGAGGGCGATCCGGCCACCACCAAAGGGTACTACGACATCTTCCGCGAAGAGCGGAACCCGATGGCGCTCGAGAATGGCATCTTCTTCGATCAGGACTGGGCCTCGCTCAACAAGATGATGCCCGTTGCCTCGGGCGGCATCCACGCCGGGCAGATGCACCAGTTGCTGACCTATCTTGGCGAGGACGTGGTGCTGCAGTTCGGCGGCGGCACCATCGGCCACCCGCATGGCATCGAGGCCGGGGCGACGGCGAACCGCGTGGCGCTCGAGGCGATGGTCTTTGCCCGCAACGCCGGACGCGACATCTGGAACGAGGGGCCGGACATCCTGCGCGACGCCGCGCGCAGTTGCACCCCGCTCAAGCAGGCACTCGATACGTGGAAGGACGTCAGCTTCAACTACGCCTCCACCGACGCGCCCGACTTCGCGCCCACCCCCGAGGTCTCGGCATGAGCCACCTGCCCCTCGCCCCGGGCGCGGCGCCGCCCCTGCCGCTGGCGCATGCGCCCTCGGCCCCTCATCCCGCCACGCTGCCGTCCCGGCAGAGCCAGATCGCCAAAGGAGACCCCCGATGAAACTGAGACAAGGCCAGTTCAGCTTCCTGCCCGACCTGACGGATGACGACATCCACGCGCAGGCCCAATACGCCATCGACAACGGCTGGGCCGTATCGGTCGAATACACCGACGATCCGCACCCAAGAAACACGTACTGGGAGATGTGGGGCCACCCGATGTTCGACAATCCCGACGCCGCCGCCGTGGTCTTCGAGGTCAATGAATGCCGCAAGGAACATGGCGGGAAATACATCCGCGTCATCGCCTTCGACAGTTCCGCAGGATGGGAGTCGATCCGCATGAGCTTCATCGCGGGCCGTCCCGCCGAAGAGCCCGGCTTCCGCGTCGTCCGGCGAGAGGGCGAGGGCCGCAGCATCCGCTACACGATCGAAAGCTACGCCGTGCGCGAGCCCGAAGGCCGCCGCTACGCCTAGGCCCTTTCTACACCCGAGCCCTTCCCGCGCCCGAACCTCCTTGGGCGCGGGCAGCGGGGCGTCCTCTTCCAGTCCAAGCAGGACGCCCCACCCCAGCCCCCCGAGTTCGGAGCCCGAAATGACCGAGACCCCGCAGACTGACACCGAACCAGCCCCCGCAGAACACCCCGAGCGCCCCACCACCGTCGATCTCGCCGCCGCCTTCGAGGGCAGCGGCGTGCGCGAGGTGCTGGCCGAGCTTGACGAGACGATGATCGGCCTCGCCCCGGTCAAGGCCCGCATCCGCGAAACCGCCGCGCTGCTGCTGGTCGACAAGGCGCGCCGGCAGATGGGGCTCGCCACGGAAACGCCGACCCTGCACATGTCCTTCACCGGCAACCCCGGCACCGGCAAGACCACCGTGGCGCTGAAGATGGCCGACCTGCTGCACCGCTTGGGCTACGTGCGCAAAGGCCATCTCGTCACCGTCACCCGCGACGATCTCGTCGGCCAATACATCGGCCACACCGCCCCCAAGACCAAGGAGGTGCTGAAAAAGGCCATGGGCGGCGTGCTCTTCATCGACGAGGCCTATTACCTCTACCGCCCCGAGAACGAGCGCGACTACGGGCAGGAGGCGATCGAGATCCTGCTGCAGGTGATGGAGAACAACCGCGACGATCTGGTGGTGATCCTCGCCGGCTACGCCGATCGCATGGACCGCTTCTTCGAAAGCAACCCCGGCTTTCGCTCGCGCATCGCCCATCACATCGAGTTTCCCGACTACAGCGACGACGAGCTTCTGCAGATCTCGCAGACCATGCTGGGCGCGCAGAACTACGCGTTCGACGATGCGGCGCGCGCCGCCATGGCCGACTATATCACCGCCCGCCGCGGCCAGCCGCATTTCGCCAATGCCCGCTCGATCCGCAACGCGCTCGACCGCGCCCGGCTGCGACAGGCCAACCGGCTGTTCAACGAGGCAAAGGGCCCGCTCGGCGCCGAAGCGCTTTCGACCATCACCGAGGCCGATCTGCGCGCCTCGCGGGTCTTCCGCGGCGGCCTCGACGTGGATCGCCGCGTGCCGCAGGCCGCCGAATAGCCGCTTCGTCTAGACCGAAATATCCCGGGGGGCCCGCCGCAGGCGGGTGGGGGCAGCGCCCCCTCCCCCGCTCACCCCAAGGAGCCCGACCATGCCCTTCGACCGCAGCGTGAAAATCGCCCCCTCCATCCTCTCCGCCGATTTCGCCAACTTCGGGCAGGAGATCCGCGCCGTCGAAGCGCAGGGCGCCGACTGGATCCATGTGGATGTGATGGACGGGCACTTCGTGCCGAACCTCACGTTTGGCCCGCCGCTGGTGAAGGCGATCCGCCCGCATATCTCGACGGTGATGGACGTGCATCTGATGATCGCCCCGGTCGATCCCTACATCGAGGCCTTCGCCGAGGCTGGCGCGGATGTGATCACCGCCCATCTGGAGGCCGGGCCGCACAGCCACCGCACCCTTCAGGCGATCCGCGCCACCGGCGCCAAGGCGGGGCTCGCGCTCAACCCCGGCACCCCGGTCGAAGCCGCCGCGCCGCTGCTGGATCTGTGCGATCTCATCTGCCTGATGACCGTCAACCCCGGCTTCGGCGGCCAGAAATTCATCCACTCTCAGCTGGCGCAGATCGCCAAGCTGCGCGAGATGATCGGTGATCGCGAGATCCACATCCAGATCGACGGCGGTGTCGATCCGGAGACCGCCCCGCTGGTCACGAAGGCGGGAGCCGATGTGCTTGTGGCAGGCTCGGCGGTGTTCCGAGGTGGATCGGTCTCGGACCCCGCCCCATATGGAGAGAACATCCGGGCGATCCGCGCCGCCGCGACAGCCGCGACCGGGGCGCGCTCGGCGGCCTGACCAGAGGAGTCTTCCATGCCCGTCTCTCCCCCTGTCTGCGATTTCGGCTGGCCCGCGCCGGGCTTTTCCCTGCCCGCCACCGACGGCAAGACCTACAGCCTCGAAGAGCTTCGCGGCCCCAAGGGCACGCTGATTATGTTCATCTGCAACCACTGTCCCTATGTTTTGGCGGTGATCGACCGGATCATTCTCGACGCGACCGAATTGCGTGAGCATGGCATCCACACCGTTGCGATCAGCGCCAATGACGCTGCGAGCTACCCGGCGGACAGTTTCGAGAACATGAAAAAGCTGGCGCAGGACAAGGCCTTTCCCTTCCCCTACCTCTATGACGAGAGCCAGCAGGTCGCCCGCGCCTATGACGCCGCCTGCACGCCGGATTTCTTCGGTTTCGATGCGGCCCTTGGCCTGCAATACCGCGGCAGGCTCGACGCGTCGCGCAAGGAGGCCGCCCCCGAAGGCACCCGCCGCGATCTCTTCGAGGCGATGAAACAGGTCGCCGAATTTGGCAGCGGCCCGCTCGATCAGATCCCCTCAATGGGCTGCTCGATCAAATGGAAGGCTGCCTGACGGCCTCTCAAGCGCCGCGCTGAGCCGGAGCCGGTCCAAACCGGGGGCACACTGACCCAGCGCGCCCCCGGCACGGCTTGACAACCCCGCCCGCTCTGGATGACGGTCCCGCTCCGGAGGGAGGACGCGCCACAACAGCGGCGCGGCGGGACGGATGACAACTAGCTGGACAAGGTTTTCGCGGCAGAACCAGCCGCTGGTGGGCATTTTGCTCATGTTGCTCGCTTCGGCGTGCGGCGCGGTCGATTCCGTTCTGGTGCGGCAATTGGCGGGCGAGGTGCACCCTTTCGTCATGGGCTTCACCCGCGCGCTCTTTGGCCTGCTGGTGGTGCTGCCGTGGCTGCTGTCACGACCGGGCATCCTGCAGACCGAGTACCGGCTGCGCCACGTTTTGCGGGCGGCGCTGAAGCTGGCCTCGGTGATCGCCTTCTTCTTCGCCTTTGCCGCGGCGCCGCTGGCGGATGTGACGGCCATCGCCTTCGCCTCGCCGATTTTCGTCACGCTGGGGGCGTGGGTCTTTCTGGGCGAGCGCCCGCGCCCGGTGCGCATCCTTGCCGTGACGCTGGGTTTTGCCGGCGTGCTGATCGTGCTGCGCCCGGACGCGGGGGACATCCCCCTCGGGCTGGGCTACGCGCTGATCGGCGCGCTGCTGGTGGCGGTGATCCAGCTCATCCTCAAGGGCATGGTGGCACGCGACCGGACCGAGACGCTGGTGGCGTGGAACCTCATCGCCACGGTGCCGCTGGCGGCGATCCCGGCGCTGCTGGTCTGGCAGACGCCGACGCTGTCGCAATGGCTGCTGCTGGCGCTGCAGGGCGCGCTTGGCGCCGCGGCCATGACGCTGGCGACGCGGGCCTTTGCGCTGGCCGATGCCTCGCTGATCGTGCCCTTCGACTTCCTGCGCCTGCCCTTCGTGGCCGCCTTGGGCTATCTGTTCTTTGGGCAGGTGGTGACCGGCACCACATGGGCGGGCGGCATCGCCATCTTCGTCGCCACGCTGGTCATGGCCCATAGCGCAAGGCGTATCGGCGGGGCGCCCTAGGCCGCGCCCTGCCGCGCGGCGGCCTCGGATTGCAGCGCCGAGAGGATCGTGGCGCGCACCTTCTCGTTGAGCGGCGTGCCCCGGTTCGGCGCGATATTGAGATAGAGCGTCGAGTTGAACTCCTTGGGCGCATCAATCGCGCGGAAGACCACATTCTCCATCCGCATCGCCATGGCCGATTGCGGCACCAGCCCCACGCCGAGCCCCGCGTTCACCAGCGACACGATGGTCTGGGTCTGGCTCACCTCCTGCACCGTCTCGGGCGTCACCCCGACGGTGGCGAAAAGCGCCCGGTGAATGTCTTTCAGAAAGCCGCCCCGCTCCGAGGAATAGCCGACAAAATCCACCCCCTTGAGGTCGCGCACGCTGAGATCCCGCTTCTCGCAAAGCGGGTGATCCTGCGGCAACGCCAGCATGAAGGGCTCGCGCACCAGAAGGATGTTCTCGATCTCCTGACCATGTGCCGTCGAGCGGGTGAGCCCGAGATCGAGCTTGCCCGACTGCAGGCCCTCGGCGATCTCATAGCTCATCATCTCGATCGGCTCGAATTTCACCCCCGGCATCACCCGCTTCAGGGCGCAGGCGATCTGCGGCACGAAATGCAGGCTGGCCGAGGGCACAAAGCCCATCACTACATTGCCGACATCGCCGCGTTCGGCTTGCCGGGCGGTCAGCACCGCATATTCCGCGCGCTGCATCAGGTCGGTCGCGCTCTTGAGGAAACTCACCCCGGCAGGCGTCAGCCGCACCGACCGGTTCGACCGGTCAAAGAGTGTCAGTCCGATTCGATCCTCAAGCAGCTTGATCTGCCGCGACAAGGGCGGCTGCGTCATGTTGAGGCGCGCCGCGGCGCGGCGAAAGTTCAGCTCCTCCGCAACGGCGATGAAAAACCGAAGCTGGAAAAAATCGTATGATGCCTGAGCCATAGACAGTCCTCCCCGAAATGCCGCGCCTGCAATCAATTCAAGTATTGTATCATTTCAATCCAACTATGGAATATACAATCGCAACCTCAGGCGTATGGTTCTTTCACCTGCTCTCTCTCCATTGGGCGAGCGCGGGACAGTTTCAGCCGGTGCAGATCACCGGACAGACATGGTAATTTGGGAGGAGAACCATGACCTATCGGACCGGCCGCCTTGTCGCGGCCCTGCTCGCATCCACAATCGCCGGGCAGGCATTTGCGCAGGACGTCACCGTCGTTCTGTCGGAGGAACTCAACACCGTCGAGCCGTGCATGGCCACGCAGTCGAACGTCGGCCGCGTGCTGCTTCAGAACGTCTCGGAGACGCTGACCGAACTGGTGCCGGGCGAGGGTCTGCAGCCGCGTCTGGCCACCGAATGGGAGGACATGGGCAACGGCACGTGGCGCTTCAAACTGCGCGACGGGGTGAGCTTCTCGGACGGCACGAGCTTTGACGCCGAGGACGTCAAATTCTCGCTCGAGCGCAACCTCTCCGACAAATTCGTCTGCGAGACCGGTGCGAAATACTACGGCGGCATGGCGCTCAGCACCAATATCGTCGACGAGCACACCATCGAGATCACCAGCGATCCGGCGCAGCCGATCCTGCCGCTGCTGATGTCGACGCTGGCGGTGCTGCCGTCCGAGACCAACCCCGACGCCTTCACCGACACGCCGGTGGGCACTGGTCCCTATACGTTCGACGAATATGCCCGCGGCCAGCACATCAAACTCTCGGCGCGCGACGATTACTGGGGCGACGCGCCCGAGGTGAAATCCGCCACCTATCTCTTCCGCTCCGAAAGCGCCGTGCGGGCCGCAATGGTCGCGGCGGGCGAAGCGGACATCGCGCCGAATATCGCGCTGCAGGATGCCACCGACAAGAGCACCGACTATGCCTATCCGAACTCGGAAACCGTCTACATGCGGCTCGACCTTTCGGCGGCCCCGCTGGATGACGTGCGGGTGCGGCAGGCGCTGAACTACGCGGTCGACAAAGAAGCCTTTGTCGGCACGATCCTCGCTGATGGCACGCTGCTGGCGACCGGCATGACCCCGCCCTCGACCATCGGCTACAACCACGATCTCACCCCCTACCCGTTCGATCCCGACAAGGCCAAGGGCCTGCTGGAAGCGGCACAGAGCGACGGCGTCGACGTGGGGGCAGAGATCACCGTGATCGGCCGTCTCGAGAATTTCGCCAACGTGGTGGAGACGATGGAGGCGCTGACCTCGATGTGGCAGGACGTCGGCCTCAACGTCAAACTGCAGATGGTCGAAGTGGCCGAGTGGAACAAATACTACTCCAAGCCCTTCCCCGAGGACCTCGGCCCGACCATGGTCGAGGCGATGCACGACAACGCCAATGGCGATCCCGTCTTCTCGATGTTCAACAAATACGCCTCTGACGGCGTGCAGTCGGGCACCGCGGATCCGAAGCTGGACGAGATGATCACCAAGGCGACCACCGCAGCGGGCGACGAGCGCGAGGCGCTGTGGGAAGAGGTCTTTGCCTATATCCACGACGATCTCGTGGCGGATGTGTTCCTGTGGCACATGGTGGGCATGAGCCGCGTGAACGAGCGCCTCGACTTCACCCCGTCGATCCGCACGAACTCTGAACTGCAGCTCTCGCAGATCAGCTTCAAGTAAGGCCTCCGTGCCGGGGGCGGCGCGCCCGCCCCCGGCACGGCCCTGACGCCACCGGACAATCGAGGCAGACATGCAATCCTTCCTTGGCAAACGCGCCGTCGCCAGTGCCATCTCGCTGGTCGGCCTGATCATCCTGGTCTTCTTCCTGTCACGCCTGACCGGAGACCCCACCGACCTTTACCTTCCCGTCGACGCATCGCTGGAGAGCCGTGAGCGGTTCCGCGAGATCAACGGGCTGAACGATCCCCTGCTCATCCAGTTCTTCCACTACATGGGCGATCTGCTGCGCTTCGACTTCGGCGACTCCATCCGCCGCTCGGAACCGGCGCTCGAGGCCGTGCTGCGCGGCTTTGGCTGGACGCTGCAACTGGCCGTGATCACCATGTCTCTGGTCACCGTCAGCGCCATCGTGCTGGGCTCGCTGGCCGCCTTCCACGTCGGCGGCATCTTCGACCGGATCGCCACGTTCTTCTCGCTCATCGGTGCCAGCGCGCCGGACTTCTGGGTTGCCATCGTCGCCATCGTGATCTTCTCGGTGGGTCTGGGCTGGCTGCCGACCTCCGGCACCGGCACGCCGTGGCACTGGGTGCTGCCCGTGGCGGTGCTGTTCATCCGCCCCTTCGGCCTGATCCTGCAGGTGGTGCGCGGCGCGATGATCACCGCGCTGCATGCCCCCTACGTGAAAACCGCTCGCGCCAAAGGCGTGCGCAACCGGCCGATCATCTTCGTGCACGCGCTGCGCAACGCATTGCTGCCGGTCATCACGGTGATTGGCGATCAGACCACGGCGATCCTCAACGGCGCGGTGGTGGTCGAGACCATCTTCGGCTTTCCGGGCATCGGCAAGCTGATGATCGACTCGATCCTGCAGCGCGACTTCAACGTGATCCTCGCCGCGATCATGGTCACCGCCTTCGCCATCTTCCTTCTGAACCTGCTGATCGACATCCTCTATGCGGTGCTCGATCCCCGGATCCGGTACTGACCCATGGCCCTTGCAGAAACCGACACTCCGAAAATGACAAAGCCCACCCACCCCGCACTGACGATGGTGAGGATGCTCTGGCGGGACAAGTTCGCCTTCTTCTCGGCCCTCTTCCTGATCGTCATGGTGCTCTGCGCGCTGTTCGGCCCGATGTTCCTCGAAGACATCGCCACCAAGCAGAACCTGCGCGGACGCAACGCCCCGCCGTTCGATATCTCGAAGGCATGGGTCTACTGGCTGGGCGGCGACGCCCTTGGCCGCCCGCTGCTGGCGCGCATCATCGTCGCCGCGCAGAACACGCTCTTCGTCGCCACCGGCGCGGTGATCTGCTCGCTGACCATCGGCACCACGCTGGGGATGATCGCCGGCTACTCGCGCAAGGTGACCTCGCAGATCATCATGCGACTGGCCGATGTGATCATGGCCTTCCCCTCGCTGCTGCTGGCGGTGATCGTGCTCTACATGCTGCCGCCTTCGGTCGGGAACCTGATCGTCGTGCTGACCATCACCCGCATCCCTGTCTACCTGCGCACCGCGCGCGCCGAGGTGCTGGAGGTCCGCGGCCGGATGTTCGTGCAGGCGGCCACCGTCATGGGCGCCTCGACCCCGCGGATCGTGTTTCGCCACATCCTGCCGGTGATCCTGCCGACGCTGGTCACCATCGCCACGCTCGACTTCGCGCTGGTGGTGCTGGTGGAAAGCTCGCTCAGCTTCCTCGGCATCGGCATCCAGCCGCCCGAGATCACATGGGGCCTGATGGTCAGCCAAGGCCGCCCCTACCTGACCTCCGCATGGTGGCTCAGCTTCTGGCCCGGCCTCGTGATCATCCTCACCACCCTGTCCCTCAACCTGCTCTCGAACTGGATGCGCACCGCGCTTGACCCGGTGCAGCGCTGGCGGCTCGAAATCGCAAGGAAGAAGCAATGACCGAACATCTTCTCGAAGTCCGCAACCTGTCGGTCGACTTCCACACGGCAGGCGGCACGGTCCACGCGGTGCGCAACGTCAGCTGGCACCTCGACAAGGGCGAGACGCTTGCCATCCTCGGCGAGTCCGGCTCGGGCAAATCGGTCTCGGCCTCGGCCATCATGGACCTGATCGACATCCCCCCCGGCGAGATCGTCTCGGGCGAGATCCTGTTCAACGGCGAGAGCCTCTTTGCCATGACGCAGGAGCAGCGGCGCGAGATCAACGGGCGCCGCATCGCGATGATCTTTCAGGACCCGCTGAGCCATCTGAACCCGGTCTACACCGTTGGCTTCCAGATCGCCGAGGCGATGACCACCCACGGCATCTCCAAGGATGAGGCGCGCCGCACCACGCTTGATCTGATGAAGCGCGTCGGCATCCCGAGCGCCGAGGAAAAGATCGACGCCTACCCGCATCAGTTCTCGGGCGGGCAGCGCCAGCGCCTGATGATCGCCATGGCGCTTGCGGTGAAGCCCGACATCCTGATCGCCGACGAGCCGACCACGGCGCTCGACGTGACGGTGCAGGCGCAGATCCTCGCGCTGCTTGAGGATCTGCAGCGCGAAACCGGCATGGGGATGCTGCTGATCACTCACGACCTTGGCGTTGTCGCAGAGGTGGCCGACCGCGTGGTGGTGATGAATGCTGGCGAGATCGTCGAGAGCGGCAGCGCCGCGCAAGTCTACCGCAACCCGGTCCACCCCTACACCAAGAAGCTGATCGCCGCCGTCCCCGGCACCGGGGAGATGGCAGCGCCGCTCGCCACGGGGATCAAGCCGATCCTCGAGGTCAATCATGTGTCCAAGCATTACGGCGCCTTCGTCGCGCTCGAAGATGCCAGCCTGACGGTTCTGCCGGGCGAGACCGTGGCCATCGTCGGCGAAAGCGGCTCGGGCAAATCGACGCTGGCCAAGACGCTGCTGCGCCTCGAAGAGGCCACCGGCGGCGAGGCGCTCTATCAGGGGCGCGACCTGCTCACCATGCCCCCGCGCGAGCTGTTCGACATCCGCCGCGAGGTGCAGATGATCTTTCAGGATCCGACCCAGTCGCTCAACCCGCGCATGTCGGTCTTTCAGATCATCGCCGAGGCCTTTGTCATCCACCCCGGCATTCTGCCCAAGCCGCAATGGCGCGACCGGGTGCGCGAACTGCTCGAGCATGTCGGGCTCAACGCCTCGCATATGGACCGCTACCCGCACCAGTTCTCGGGCGGCCAGTGGCAGCGCATCGCCATCGCCCGCGCCTTGGCGCTGGAGCCGAAGCTGATCATCTGCGACGAGGCCGTCTCGGCGCTCGATGTGTCGATCCAGGCGCAGGTGATCCACCTGCTGGAGCAGCTGCAGCAGGACTTCGGCCTGTCCTATCTCTTTATCGCCCACGATCTGCCGCTAGTGCGCGACTTTGCCCACCGCGTCGTGGTGATGCAGGGCGGGCGCATCGTCGAACAAGGACCGGTGGCGCAGATTTTTGAAGCCCCACAACAGGATTATACCCGCAACCTCATGGCCGCGAGCCTGCATCCCGATCCCGAGATACAGGCTGACCGTCGCGCCGCGAGGCACCGCGCGCAGGAGGAAATGGCATGAAGAAACGTGATGTTCTGGTGGTCTACCCCGCCCGGCCCAAGGCCATGGCGCAGCTCGAAGAAAGCTACACCCTGCATCGCTACGACGAGGCAGACGACAAACAGGCCTTCCTTGCCGAATATGGCCCGCGCTGCGAGGCCATCGTCACCAACGGCCACGCTGCGCTGACCCGCGCGCATCTCGACCATCTGCCCAATCTGAAGATCGTCTGCTGCTCTTCCGCCGGGTTCGAACCCATCGACGTGGACGCGCTGCAGGAGCGCGGCATCTGGCTGACCAACAGTTCGGTCGCGCTCTGCGACGACGTGGCGGATATGGCGCTGCTGCTGACGCTGGCGACCCGGCGGCAGCTGGTGGCGGCGCATGAGTATGTGCGCTCGGGCGACTGGGGCCGCAAAGGCATGTACCCGCTGCTCTCTTCGATGAGCGGCAAGCGGGTGGGCATCGCCGGGATCGGCACCATCGGTCAGGCCATCGCGCGGCGGTTCGAGCCGCTGGGACTGGAGATCGGCTATACCGCCCGCAGCGCCCGCGATCTGCCGTGGAGCTATTTCCCCGATGTGCAGGCGCTGGCGGAATGGGCCGACATCCTCGTCGCCATCGTGCCCGGCGGTGCTGCCACACAGGGCATGTTCAACAAGCCGGTGCTCGAAGCGCTTGGCCCCACGGGCAGCTTCATCAACGTGGCGCGCGGCAGCGTGGTGGATGAGCCCGCGCTGATCGAGGCGCTCTCCACCGGCAAGCTCGGCAGCGCCGCGCTTGACGTCTATCTCAACGAGCCCAATCCCAACCCGGCGCTGACGCAACTGCCCAATGTGACGCTCTATCCGCATCACGCCAGCGGCACGGTCGAGACCCGCGACGCCATGGCACAGACCGTGGTCGACAATCTCGCCGCCTTCTTTGCGGGCAAGCCCCTGTTCACCCCTGTCTTCGATCTGCCAGAAACCGCGGTAAGCCTATGAAACCGACGCTCAGCTACTTCCGCTGGCCGCTGACCTTCACAGCGGCCGGTCTGGCCCTGTCGTTCTGGCTGGGGCAGGCCACCACCGGCACGCTTTCGGGCGCGGTCACCTTTCTCGCCGTCGGCGCGGTGCTGGCGGTGCTGGAGATCTCGCTCAGCTTCGACAACGCCATCGTCAATGCCAACAAGCTCAAGGACATGACCCCGATCTGGCGGCAGCGCTTCCTGACGTGGGGCATTCTGATCGCCGTCTTCGGGATGCGCATCGTCTTTCCGCTGGCGGTGGTATCGGTCGCGGCCCGCATCGACCCGTGGTCGGCGCTGAAGCTCGCCGCCGCCGAGCCCGAGCAATACGCCCATGTCATGCATGAGGCGCACATCTCGATCGCGGCCTTCGGCGGCACCTTCCTGATGCTGGTGGCGCTGAGCTACTTCATCGATCAGGAGAAAGAGATCGACTGGGTGCGCGCGCTCGAGACCCGCCTGCGCGCCTGCGGCTCCATCCGTGGGCTCGAGATCGCCGCGGTGCTCATGCTGGCGCTGGCCTTCTCTGCGGCGCTGCCGCAGGGCAAAAGCGCGGATTTCCTCTTCGCGGCGGTCTGCGGCATGGTCACCTTCGTCGGCGTCGACCTGCTGGGACAGGTGCTCGACCGCGCCGAGGACACCCGCAACCTCGCGGCGGGCGGCGGCTTCGGGGCGTTCATGTATCTCGAGGTGCTGGACGCTTCGTTCAGCTTCGACGGGGTGATCGGGGCCTTCGCGCTGACGCAGAACCTCTTCCTCATCGCCATCGGACTTGGCATCGGCGCGTTCTACGTGCGGGGGATGACCATCATGCTGGTCGAGAAAGGCACGCTGGCCGAGTTCCGCTACCTCGAACACGGCGCCTTTTACTCGATCCTCGTGCTGTCGGTCATCATGTACACGCAGTCGCTGCTGCATGTGCCCGAACTGCTCACCGGCCTCATCGGCGCGGTGCTGATCGGCCTCGCCCTCTGGTCCTCGATCCGCCACAACCGGCTCGAGGCCCGGGGCTGACAGCCGCACCCGCGCCCGCCGCAGGGCGCGCCCCAACCGACTTTTGGAAGGACCATCATGCCCCTGATCCCTCACGACCGTCTTCAGGCTTTCGCGACCGATATTCTGGCTGCGGCAGGGATGGAGGCCGACAAGGCTCAGACCACCGCGAGCGTGTTGCTCGAAGGCGATATGATCGGCCATGACACCCATGGTGTCTCGCTGATCCCAATGTATCTCAAGGCGCTATCTTCGGGCGAGATGTCCGGTAGCGGCGCCCCTGAGGTTGTGTCGGACCGCGGCGCCTGTTTCGTATGGGACGGACGTCTGCTGCCCGGCGCATGGCTGGTGACCCGGGCGCTGGAGCGGGCCTGCGACCGGGTCACCACGCATGGAGTCGTCACCGCCGCGATCCGCTCCTCGCATCACACCTGCGCGCTCGCGGCCTTCATGCGCCCGGTCACCGAACGCGGCTTCATCGCCCGGCTCAGCTGTTCCAATCCGGCGGCCAACCGCATGGCCCCCTATGGCGGCACCCGCCCGCTGCTGACCCCCAACCCCATCGCCTATGGCTTTCCCACGCGCGGCACGCCGATCGTGGTGGATGTCTCCTGCTCGATCACCACCACCACGATGACGCAGACCTTGGCGCGCAGCGGTGGCCGCTTCCCCGAGCCTTGGGCGCAGACCGCCGACGGCACGCCCACCGACGATCCGCGAGAGGTGACAGAGCATGGCGGCTCACTGCTGCCGCTCGGCGGCGCGCTCAAAGGGCACAAGGGCTATGGGCTCGCGCTATCGGAAGAGTTGCTGACCCAAGGCCTCTCGGGCAAGGGCCGCGCCAACACCGACGCGCCGGGACCGCTGGCGCAAAGCGTCTTCCTGCAGGTGATGGACCCCGAAGCCTTCGCCGGGCTCGACCCGTTTCTCGACCAATCCGACCATCTGGCCGGGGCCTGCCGCAGCAATCCGCCCGCAGCGGGCGCGACGGGCGCGGTGCGCGTCCCCGGAGATTCCGCCGCCGCCAAACGCGCGCGGGCGCTGGCCGAGGGCGTGCCGGTCGCGGCTTCGGTGCTGGAGGCGCTGAACGAGGCCGCCATGCGCCTTAACGCGGGCGCGCTGGAGGTCGCGTGATGGCGCAAGGCACGATCATCATCACCGGCGCGTCCTCGGGCATCGGTCGCCAGACCGCGCGGCACTTTCTCGCAAAGGGCTGGCGTGTGGGCCTCATTGGCCGCCGCGAAAGCCTGCTGACCGAGATGGCGCAGGATGCGCCCAGCGCGCTGCCCCTGCCTTGCGATGTCACCGACGAGGCCTCGGTCGAGGCCGCTTTCGATCGGGCGCTGGCGCATTGGGGCCGGATCGACGTGCTGTTCAACAACGCCGGTCAGGGGCTGAAATCGGTGCCGGTGGATGAGGTCTCGCTCGAAGACTGGCGCCGGGTCACCGATGTGAACATCACCGGAATGTTTCTCTGCGCCCGCGCCGCCTTTGCCCGGATGCGCGCGCAGGATCCGCAAGGCGGGCGGATCATCAACAACGGCTCGGTCTCGGCGCATGTCCCGCGCCCCGGCTCGATCGCCTATACCGCCTCGAAACATGCGGTCACCGGGATGACCCGCGCGCTTTCCCTAGATGGCCGCCCTTATGGCATCGCCTGCGGTCAGATCGACATCGGCAATGCGCTGACCGAAATGTCCGCCGGGCAGCAGAAGGGCGTTCCGCAGGCGGATGGCTCCATCGCGGTGGAGCCCATGTTCGACGCGGGCGAGGTCGCGCGCGCCGTGCACCATATGGCCAGCCTGCCGCCCGAGGCGAACATCCAGTTCGTCACGCTGATGGCGACGGCGATGCCCTATATCGGGCGCGGCTAGGCGCTGCGGGCAGCGCCCGGATCACTCGACACCGCGCCGCGCAGCACCTCGAACGCCGCGACGTCTCAAAAGGCCGCCACCCGCTCGATCACCCAAAAGGCGGCAAGGCTGCCGATGCCGTAGCCCGCCACGCGGATAAGCCGCGCCTGCCCGCGCTCCAGCAGCGGAAACAGACGGTGCACCAGCAGGCCAAGGATCAGCACGCCGCAGATAAACAGGATCTGCCCCGCCTCGACCCCGATGTTGAACGACAGCAGCGCCAGCGGGATGTCATCCTGCGGCAGGCCGATCTCGCGCAGCGCCCCGGCGAAGCCGAGCCCGTGGATCAGCCCGAAGGCAAAGGAAATCACCCATGGGAACCGCTGCGCCAGCTGGTCGCGCGCCTCGGGCGGCAAGGTCAGCTCATAGCCCAGAAAGACGATCGACAGGGCGATCACCGCCTCGACAGGCGGTGGCGGCAGGGTCAGCCAGCCCAGCGTGGCGGCGGCCAGCGTGATGCTATGCGCGGCGGTAAAGGCGGTGATCGCCCACAGCAGCCGCCCGCGCCCGCGGATCAGCAGAAGCAGCGCGAAGACGAAGAGCAGATGGTCCACCCCTTCGAGGATATGCGTCACCCCAAGCCCGACGTAGCTGGTGAACACCCCCAAACTGTCCAGATCCGCCGGCACGGTGAAGGCGGGCGCGCCATTGGTCAGCCGCTGGGTCTGCATCTTCCCCGGCGCAAGCTCGTAGCGCACCAGCGTCTCGGTGCGGGTGCGCTCCAGCCCGTCGATGGCGATTGTGCCCCCGGCAAGCCCCTGCGGGCAGGTGGCGATCCAGCCGCTCACCCAGCCGCGCCCGTCAAAGCTTGGCGGCGGCGGCTCCGAAGCGGTGCAGCCCTCGGGCAGCACCGGGCTGATCGCCATGGGTTTGCCGCTGACGTCGGGCATCCGCCAGCTGACCCGCCACTGCCCTTCGCGCAGCGCCGTCAGTTCCAGATAGCCCGGATCGAGCGCATGCGCCGCTCCGCGTCCCGGCAGCACGCTCAGACACAAAAGCAGCACGCAAAGCAGCCGGATCATTGCGCCAGAACCTCTTCGCTGGAGGGCAGCGTGATCTCATAGCGCTCCATCAGCGCCTCCGAGAAGGCCGCGCCCATCTCCTTGGCCTTGGCCGCGCGCCATTCCGCCTCGACCCGGTCGCGGATCGCCTCCAGCGGCGGCAGTTCCGGCGCGGCGCTGTCGGTGATGCGGATGAGATGCAGCCCATAGGCGCTCTGCACCGGCCCCTGCCATTGCCCCTTTGGCAGTTCCGCCAGCGCGCTGTGAAAGCCGCTGCCAAAGCTGCGGTCGATGGCGGGCGCGCCGGTCAGCGGCAGCGCCGGAGGCAGCATGGCGCCGCGCCCGATCAGCATCGGATCCGCGCCCTCCTGCAGCTTCACGCGCAGCGCCTCGATCTCGCCGGGGTCCTGCTCGTCCAGCAGCACTTGCTCGAAGGCATAGCGCGCGGGCAGCGCAAAGCGCTCGCGGTGGGTCTCGACAAATGCCGCCAGCGCCGCCTCGTCCGGCTCCAGCACCGCCGCCCCCGACTCGCCAATGAATTCCATCTTCTGCGCCAGCCGCTGGCGGATCGCCGCATCGCCGCTGTCGAGCCCGAGGCGCAGCGCCTCGCGCACCATCGCTTCCTCGCGCGCCCAGTTGCTGAGCAGACCGTCCATCTCCGCCGGCGTGGGCTGGCGGTTCCAGACAGCCGCAAAGCGCTCGCGCATGTTCTGCGCCTCCGCGACGCTGAGGGTGATCGCGTCCGGCGGCGGCGCTTCGGGAGTGTCATCGAGCAGCGCGTAGATGCCAAAGATCGCCCCCGCGATGACGAAGAAATGCAGAAGCGGGGATCTCAAAATGCGTTGCATGGCCAAAAATCTTCAAATCAGTCGCAAAATGGACGGCCCAAAACAGGGGCCATCCGCATCCTAGCACAGCGCGCCGCGCCTTACTCCGCCGGAGTGTACCAGATCGGCGAGGTATAGGCGCGCTGCTGGTTGGTCATCGGCACGTCCTCGGGCAGTTCGAGGTCGAATTTCACCGCGTCATAGGCCGTCCAGCGCGGTGTCGGGATCTCGATCACCCGCGCGTAGTAGAAGGCCTTGAGCGCAGGGTCGAAGTCGGGATCGGTCCAGACCGTGCCCAGTTCCGCCGCGCCGATGGTGTTGGTCCACGAGGGGATCGACAGATCGACGGTGCTGCCCACCGGCGGCACGGTGCCATCCTCGGCGGGCGTGCGATCATCCGACCACGCCACGTCATAGACCTTCTCTTGCGGGGTGCCCTCGGCGTCGATCCAGCCCTTCACCACCTGCACGCGGTCGAGGTTCGCCCCCGAGGAATCGCGCAGCGCGTAGACCAAAAAGCTCGGCGCTTCGGCCCCTTCGGGCGCGGGCGGCATGTCCGATCCCATGGGCACGCCCTTGGTGTAGCCCACCAGCGCCAGATCCCGGCGCAGCGCGTCGTCTTCGGCGTAGTCCCAGCCGCCGAAGAAGCGCACGCGGATGCGGGTGCCGGTGGTGGCATAGACCTCGCGCCGCTGCATCGCGTCGAACAGCGCTCCACGGGTGTTCTCCTGCGCCCAGACCGCGGTAAGGCCAGAGGTGATATATTCGTAGCTGTAGAGGGTCAGCCCCAGATCCTCGTTTGCCAGCGCCACATGCAGCTCGCTATCCTCGATGATCCGATGCGCCGAAGGCTCGTAAGTGGCGTATTTGCCAAAGAAGTTGTCGTTGTCCGGGCTCGGCACCGCGACGTGGTTGTCACCGGCCCCCACCATTCCAAACTTGAACGGGTTGGTGCCCAGTTCCTCCTCCAGCACCATCCCGCGCAGCAGGCCCGAGCGGGCGTATTCGCCGGGCAGCATCTCTTCGGTCTTGGCGGCGGTGGCGTCGAGGTTGCCGTAATCCCACGTCTCGAAATCGGCAAAAGCGTCATCGGGGGACAGGAAGGGATGCGCCTCGCCGTCGCCCTTCATCTGCGTCGCCTCATAGAGCCGCTCCCATTTCTGGCGCTGCTCGGCATAACCGGGATCGTAAGGCGCGCCACCATCGAAATCATCCTGCATGGCGAACATCATGCCGTTCGACAGGTTGCCATTGTGCGGGATGGCCAGCACGTCGCCGCCGGTGGTTTCCTCGTAGTTCTGCATCCATTTCCACAGATCGCGCGGGTTGTTCGAGCCCATGGGCGGCTGCGTGGTATAGGCGATCACCTGCTTCGCCCGCTCGCCCCCGTCGCGCAGGATCACGTTGCGGTGCAGGTTGTTGCCCTTCTCCAGCGAGGTCCACTCAAAGGCGATGAACGTGGTGAACGTGCCGGGATCGTTGAACTCTTCGGCGGCGTCGACGATGTCGTACCAGACCGCGTCAAAGGCTGGCAGGCCGGGCTGGTAGTTCAGCGCCTCGGGCAGCTCTCCTTGGCCGAACTGTTCGATCAGCCGCCACATGGCATCCCCGGCCACCTGCCCGCCCGCGTTGAAATCCTCGTGGTATTTCTTCCCGTCCGGATCGGCGAGGATCTCGGGCGTGCCCATCATGATGTCTTGGATCACGCCCATGGCGTCCGAGTGGTCGGTGATCATGAAAAAGTCGTAGGGCACGCGCACCTTGTTGGGCTGGCC
This sequence comes from Salipiger sp. PrR002, assembly GCF_010500775.1. Taxonomy (NCBI): domain Bacteria; kingdom Pseudomonadati; phylum Pseudomonadota; class Alphaproteobacteria; order Rhodobacterales; family Roseobacteraceae; genus Salipiger; species Salipiger sp. PrR002. Next base: position 18,552 of record NZ_JAAGOU010000016.1, on the reverse strand, counting down.
GGTGCTGGTGGTCACCTGATCGCCGCGCGCGTAGCGATAGGCATCGCGCGGCCCCAGCGTGGTGCCCGCGCCGCCCGCATCGGGCGAGAGCGCGGTGTGCACATGGGTGTCGCCAAAGAACACATCGGTCGGAAAGGCGCGGTTGGCATAGGGCGAATAAGGCCGCCCCTTCATTACGTCGATCGGCCCGGAGAGGCCCGCGATATAGGCCCCGCCCTCCTGCGAGCTCTCCTGAGCAAAAACCGCGCTTGGGCTGAGGAAAAGCCCGATCGCGGTCAGCGCCGCACCGAAAGCCTTGGTTTTCGTCCTGGGGTGCATCCTGAGTTGCATCTTGGGTCGCATGAGGTGCTCCTGCGTAAATGCCGCAGCCACGCGCCGATCATCTCGGGCACCCGCGCCGCCACGACCTAAAAATCCCTGTGTGGCATGATGAGAGCCCAGCGACTCCCCGCCCTAATCGCCTGTAATACCGGCACGATAGACGCTGCCCCTGCGTGAAGCTAGGGAATTTTCACGCCATGGTTGAATTGAGCATGGACCCGCGCCGCTACCCCGTCGCGCGGCCCAAACGCCGCGACACCCAGATGCAAAAACGGCCGCGATGCGCTGCATCGCGGCCGTTCCCATCAGCGCGCCGACATGCGCGCCTGAAGGTCTGTCAGTCTGCGCTCAGACCGCCATCTTCATGCTTTCTTCGAGGTAGATCTCGCGCAGGCGCGTCGCCACCGGGCCGGGCGTGCCCGCACCGACCGCAGCACCATCGACCTCGACCACCGGCATCACGAAGCTGGACGCCGAGGTCACAAAGGCCTCATCCGCGTCTTTCGCCTCGTCGATGGTGAAGCTGCGCTCTTCCACGACCATCTGCGCTTCCTTGGCGAACCGCAGCACCGCGGCGCGGGTGATGCCATGCAGGATGTCGGTCGACAGCTCGCGGGTGATGATCTTGCCGCCCTTGACGATATAGGCGTTGTTCGACGAACCCTCGGTCACCTTGCCGTCCTCGACGAACCACGCATCGTCGCAGCCGGCTTTCTTGGCGGCCATCTTGGCCATCGACGGATACAGCAGCTGCACCGTCTTGATGTCGCGGCGGCCCCAGCGGATGTCCTCCAGCGAGATCACCTTGATGCCCTTCTTGGCTGCCGGGTTGTCGGCAAGGCCGGGCTTGTTCTGGGTGAACAGCACCAGCGTCGGCTCGGTGGTCTCGGGGTCGGGGAAGGCGAAATCACGGTCGCCAGCCGAGCCACGGGTGACCTGCAGGTAGACGAGCCCATCGGTGATCTCGTTGAGCTTGACCAGCTCGCGGTGGATCGCCAGCAGCTCTTCCTCGGTGCAGGGCGCCTTCATGTCCAGCTCTTTCAGCGAGCGGGCGAGCCGCTTGGCGTGGCCGTCGAAATCGATCAGCTTGCCGCCAAGAACCGAGGTCACCTCATAGACCCCGTCGGCCATCAGGAACGCCCGGTCGAAGATCGACACTTTGGCCTCGGTCTCGGGCAGGTACTCGCCATTGACGTAAACGGTGCGCATTGCAGCTTTCTCCATAATTCTCTGTCGCTCAGTTCCGCCAAAGCGGACCCGGGGTCAAGCCCATCGAAATCATCCGGCGCCGGGGCTCAGCCCCAGAGCGCCGCCTCGGGCGCATGCACACCCGCGTCGTCGTAAAGCAGAGCCGCCTCGCGGTCCTCGCCCAGCAGCAGCGGCGCGTCGAGATCGACGTATTGCGCGCCCTGCGCCACGATCACCGCCGGAGCCATGGCCAGCGAGCTGCCCACCATGCAGCCGACGAAGATGCCGTAGCCTTCGGCCTTGGCCGCGTCGAGCAGCGCCAGCGCCTCGGTCAGACCGCCGGTCTTGTCGAGCTTGATGTTGACGATGTCGTATTTGCCCTTGAGGCTCGGCAGCGAGGCGCGGTCGTGGCAGCTCTCATCGGCGCAGATCGGCACCGGGCGCTCCATGCCCAGCAGCGCGTCATCCTCGCCCGCGGGCAGCGGCTGCTCGACCATGGCAACACCCAGACGCTGCAGATGCGGCGCAAGCTCGGCATAGACCTCGGGCGTCCAGCCTTCATTGGCATCGACGATGATGGTGCTTTCGGGCGCCCCGGCGCGCACGGCTTCGAGCCGCGGCAGATCCTCGGGCGTGCCCAGCTTCACCTTCAGCAGCGGGCGGAAGGCGTTCTTGGCGGCCTGCGCCTGCATCTCTTCGGGGGCGGCGAGCGAGAGCGTATAGGCGGTCACCTCGGGCTGCGGCGCGGGCAGATCCAGCAGATCCCACACGCGCTTGCCTGCGGTCTTGGCCTCCAGATCCCACAGCGCACAATCCACCGCGTTGCGCGCGGCGCCTGCGGGCAGAAGATCCTGCAGCGCCTCGCGGCTCACATCCTGCGGCAGCGATTGGATCTGCGCCTCGACGCTGTCCAGCGTTTCGTCATAGCGCGCATAGGGCACACATTCGCCCCAGCCGGTGATGCCGCCGCGGGTGATCTTCACGGTGATCACCTTGGATTCGGTGCGGCTGCCGCGCGAGATGGTGAAGACCTGCGCCAGCTTGAAGGTGTCGCGGGTGATCTCGATGCTCAAACCCTGCCCCTTTCATTGTTCCTTAAATACGCAAACCCCGGCGCCGGAAGCGCCGCCGCCGGGGGTGATGTGGTCACTGTGCCAGATGGCTCAGAGCGCCGCCACCGCATCCGCGAGGCGCTCGGCGCCGTGACGGTAGGGGTCGACGCAGGGCAGACCAAGGCTTTCCTCGACCTCGGCGCAATAGGCTTTGGCCTCTTCCTCGCCCATGTGCTGGGTGTTGATCGACACGCCGATCACCTTGCAGTCGGGGTTGGCGACCTTGGCCAGTTCCAGCGCCACGTCGCGCACCGCTTCCAGCGTCGGCAGCTTGTAGCCCGGCAGGCCGCGCATATGGGTGCGGGTCGGCTCGTGGCAGAGCACCAGCGCGTCGGGCTGACCGCCATGCACCAGTGCAAGCGTCACGCCGGAATAGGAGACGTGGAACAGCGAGCCCTGACCCTCGATGATGTCCCAGTGATCGGGCTCATTGTCGGGGGTGAGATATTCGATCGAGCCGGCCATGAAGTCGGCGATCACCGCGTCGAGCGGCACACCGTCGCCGGTGATCAGGATGCCGGTCTGGCCGGTGGCGCGGAAGGTGGACTTCATGCCCTTTTCGCGCATCGCCGCGTCCAGAGCCAGCGCGGTATACATCTTGCCGACCGAGCAATCGGTGCCCACGGCCAGCAGGCGCTTGCCGGTGCGCTTCTCGCCGTTGGCGATCGGATATTGCACCGAAGGAATGCGCACGTCGTGCAGCGTCTGGCCGGTGGCCTTGGCGACGGCTTTGAGGTCTTCCTCGTTGCGCAGCAGGTTGTGCAGGCCCGAGGCAAGGTCAAAGCCTTCCTCAAGTGCTTCCACCAGAACCTTTTTCCAGGTCTGCGAGATCACGCCGCCACGGTTGGCGACGCCGATCACCAGCGTTTTGGCACCAGCGGCCTTGGCTTCGGCAAGGGTCATGTCCTTGAGGCCCAGATCGGCCTTGCAGCCTTCAAGGCGGAACTGACCAACGCAGTTCTCGGGGCGCCAGTCCTTGATGCCCTGTGCCACCTTGGCGGCCAGACCGTCGGGGGCGTCACCGAGGAAGAGGAGATACGGCGTCTCGATCATGGTATTCTATTCCCTGTGTTTGTGTCTGCTATCGTGTCGGCGGCTGCGCGTGTGGTGTTTGGGAGGCGCACAGGCCCGCGACCGGTTTCGACGCTGAGTTTGCCCTGCATCCCACGCAAATCCGTCTCGATTTGCACGTTCGCGCGCGCAGCAACGCCAAATTTCCACGCATTTCGGCACCAACGCCGAAGAATCGTGCACGGTATCGCGGCAGGAGGCGACAGAGTTTGCGCCGCAACGCGGCAAATTTCGCTTGCGCAGCATCACGCAATTTAATAACCCATGTGCCAGCCTGAACGTAACTTCATTACCCACCCGAGGTGATCAAATGAGCTTTCGCATCCAGCCCGCCGCGCCCGCCCGCCCGAACCGCTGCCAGCTTTTCGGCCCCGGCTCGCGTCCGGCGATCTTCGAGAAGATGGCCGCCAGCGCCGCGGACGTGATCAACCTCGACCTCGAGGACTCGGTCGCCCCCGACGACAAGGATAGTGCGCGCGCCAATATCATCGAGGCCATCGGCGATATCGACTGGGGCAAGAAGACGCTTTCGGTGCGGATCAACGGGCTCGACACGCCCTATTGGTACCGCGACGTGGTCGATCTGCTGGAGCAGGCCAGCGACCGGCTCGACCAGATCATGATCCCGAAAGTGGGCTGCGCGGGGGATCTTTATGCCGTGGATGCGCTGGTCACCGCCGTCGAGCGCGCCAAGGGCCGGAGCAAGCCGATCGCCTTTGAGGTGATCATCGAGTCTGCCGCCGGTATCGCCCATGTGGAAGAGATCGCCGCCGCCTCGCCCCGGCTCGAGGCGATGAGCCTTGGCGCCGCCGATTTCGCCGCCTCCATGGGCATGGCGACCACCGGCATCGGCGGCACGCAAGAGAATTACTACATGCTGCACGCGGGCGCCAAACACTGGTCCGATCCGTGGCACTGGGCGCAGGCCGCCATCGTCGCCGCCTGCCGCACCCATGGCGTGCTGCCGGTCGATGGCCCCTTCGGCGATTTCTCGGATGACGAGGGCTATCGCGCGCAGGCGCTGCGCTCGGCGACGCTGGGCATGGTCGGCAAATGGGCCATCCACCCCAAGCAGGTGGCGCTGGCCAATGAGGTCTTTACCCCTTCCGAGGGTGCGGTGACCGAGGCGCGCGAGATCCTCGCCGCCATGGAAGCGGCCAAGGCCAAGGGCGAAGGCGCCACGGTCTACAAGGGCCGTCTGGTGGACATCGCCTCGATCAAACAGGCCGAGGTGATCGTGCGCCAGTCCGAGATGATCGCCAGCGCCTGAGCCGCAAAACCGCTGTCCCCGCGGGGACAGGGGCCGCGATCCAGCATTGCACCGTCTCTGATGAAAGACCGTCCCCGCGGGGACGGCCTTTTTATTGCGGCCTCCGCCCTGCCCTTAGCGGCCTTGACCCGAGCGCCGCCTGCCGCCTAGCCTGCCCTCATATCAAAGACGTTATTTCACCCATCCCATTTCCCTGCACGGAGCCGTGCCATGAGCCTCGCGCACCGCCGCCTTCGCTTTTGCCTGCCTGTTGCCCAGCCGTTCCCTAAAGGTCTGTTAATATTTGCGCTGACCCTCTTTGCCCTGCCCCTCGTTGCCCTACTCCCAGCGCCCGCCCGCGCCGATGTCACGCCGTTCAAGACTCCCTCCGGCAACATCGAATGTTATATCGGCGACAGCGGCACCGCGACGGACCTGCAATGCGCGATCTTCGAGTTCAGCGCCGCGCCCGCCCTGCCGCGCCCGGCGTCCTGCGGGGCTCCGTGGGGCCACAGTTACATCCTGCTCGAACAAGGCCCGGTGACCATGGTCTGCGGCGGGCCGGGCCCCAAGAACACCGCGCCGGGGGTCGATATCGCGCCCTATGGCGTCTCGGCCCGATGGGGCGGCATTTCCTGCCTGTCACAAAAGACCGGGCTGCAATGCCAGAACGCCGATGGCCACGGCTTTTTGCTGTCGCGCCGCGTGCTCAAGGTCTGGTAGCCGGGCCGCGAAGACTGGACAGGCCCGGCCCGCACCCCAGCTTCAGCCCCGCGAGGAGACGGAAAATGCGCGGGACGCACGGGCCGTGTTGCGCCTGTTACCGTGCGCAGCTAGAGCGCGCCGGACGAGTTCCGCAATTCATGCGCGCCAAGGAGGTTGTTGATGACGCAGTTCACGCTCGGATGGGAAGAATGGCTGGCCTTGCCCGGCCTCGGCCTGCCCGCGATCCGCGCCAAGGTTGATACCGGCGCGCGGACCTCGGCCCTGCACGCCTTCGCCATCGAGCCCTTCGGCTCGGCTGACAAGCCGATGGTCCGCTTCGCCATCCACCCCGACCCCGCCGACCATGATCTCGAGATCATCTGCTCGGCACCGCTCAAGGACCGCCGCGAAGTGACCTCGTCGAACGGCGAGACCGAGCTGCGCTTCGTGATCGAGGCAGAGGTGGTGATGGGCGAGCGCCGCTGGCCGATCGAGATCACCCTCACCGACAGGGGCAGCATGGCCTATCGCATGCTGCTGGGCCGCAGCGCGCTGCTCGACGACATGATCGTCTCGCCGACCCAGCGCATGCAGCAGCCCGAGCTGTCGTTCGATGTCTACCGCGCCCTGCCCCGCCGCCACCGCGCGCAGCGGGCACTGCGCCTCGCGGTGCTGACCCGCGAGCCCAACAACTACTCCACCCAGCGGCTGATCGAAGCCGCCGAAACCCGTGGCCACACGATGGAGGTGATCGACACCTCGCGCTGCTATATGAACATCCGCGCCGTTGGCGGCGAAGTGCATTACGACGGCCGCCGCCTGCCGCATTACGACGCGGTGATCCCGCGCATCGGAGCCTCGATCACCAGCTACGGCACCGCCGTGGTGCGCCAGTTCGAGAGCATGGGCACCTATTGCCTTTCGGGCTCGGAAGGCATCAGCGTCTCGCGCGACAAGCTGCACGCGCATCAGGTGCTGGCGCGTCACCGCATCGGCATGCCGACCACCGCCTTTGCCCGCAGCCCCAAGGATTCGGGCAATCTGGTGGAACTGGTGGGCGGTGCGCCGCTGGTGCTGAAGCTGCTGGAAAGCAGTCAGGGCAAGGGCGTGGTGCTGGCCGAAACCCCCAAGGCCGCCGAAAGCGTGATCAGCGCCTTTCAGGGGCTGAAGGCGGATTTCCTCGTGCAGAGCTTCGTCAAGGAAGCCGCCGGTGAGGACATCCGCTGCCTCGTGGTCGGCGGCAAGGTGGTGGCCACCATGCGCCGCCGCGGCAAGCCCGACGACTTCCGCTCGAACCTGCATCAGGGCGGCACTGCCGAGAAGGTGCGGATCTCGCGCGAGGAGCGTGAGGTGGCGATCAAGGCGGCACGGGCGATGAAGCTCGACGTGGCGGGGGTGGACCTGCTGCGCGGCGCCGACGGTCCCAAGGTGCTGGAGGTGAACAGCTCGCCGGGCCTCGAGGGCATCGAGAAGACCTCGGGCAAGGACATCGCCGGGCTGATCATGGAGCACATCGAGACCAAGGTGGCTCCGAAGCCGCCGCGCTCGAAAAGCCGGACGAAGCGCAGCGCGGGGTAACCCGCCGCTGCGCAGGCGGGGCGGGGCTGGCGGAAGGGCATTGTCGGCGCACGAAAAATTGCGCCCCTACAGAGGTTCATGGGAACTTTAGAACGCGGTAGCCCCCGCAAGGCGCAACCTTCTTGCGCCGTGCCGCGCTGCGGCATCGCCTTGCCCTTGCCGCTGCCCCCTATGGGCGTTAAACACCCCCGGTAATCCAAACTCCGAGGGGATGCCCCATGCCTGCCTATCGCTCCCGCACCACCACCCACGGCCGCAACATGGCCGGCGCCCGCGGCCTGTGGCGCGCCACTGGCATGACGGACGGCGACTGGAACAAGCCGATCATTGCGATCGTGAACTCCTTCACCCAATTCGTGCCCGGCCACGTGCACCTCAAGGATCTGGGCCAGATGGTCGCCCGCGAGGTCGAGAAGGCCGGCGGCGTCGCCAAGGAGTTCAACACCATCGCGGTCGACGACGGCATCGCCATGGGCCACGACGGCATGCTTTACTCCCTGCCCTCGCGCGAGATCATCGCCGACTCGGTGGAATATATGGTCAACGCGCATTGCGCCGACGCCATGGTCTGCATCTCCAACTGCGACAAGATCACCCCCGGCATGCTGATGGCCGCCATGCGCCTCAACATCCCCGTGGTCTTTGTTTCGGGTGGCCCGATGGAAGCGGGCAAGGTCAACTGGGAAGGCACCGAAAAGGCGCTGGATCTGGTCGACGCCATGGTCGCCGCCGCCGATGACAAATACACCGACGCGCAGGTTCAGGCGATCGAAGAAGCCGCCTGCCCGACCTGCGGCTCCTGCTCGGGCATGTTCACCGCCAACTCGATGAACTGCCTGACCGAGGCGCTTGGCCTGTCGCTGCCCGGCAACGGCTCGACGCTGGCCACCCACTCGGACCGCCAGCGGCTGTTCGTCGAGGCCGGTCACCTGATCGTCGACCTCGCCAAGCGTTACTACGAGCAGAACGACGCCAGCGTGCTGCCGCGCTCGATCGCCACGGTGAAGGCCTTCGAGAACGCCATGACGCTGGACATCGCCATGGGCGGCTCGACCAACACCGTGCTGCACCTGCTGGCCGCCGCCAACGAAGGCGAAGTGCCCTTCGAGATGTCTGACATCGACCGGCTGTCGCGCAACGTGCCGGTGCTGTGCAAGGTCGCGCCCGCCAAGGACGACGTCCACATGGAAGACGTGCACCGCGCGGGCGGCATCATGTCGATCCTCGGCCAGCTCGACCGTGCCGGCCTGCTCGACACCTCGGTGCACACGGTGCACGCCGAGACCATGGCGCATGCGCTCGACCGCTGGGACGTGACGCGCACCAACTCGGAATCGGTGCATGATTTCTTCCGCGCCGCGCCGGGCGGCGTGCGCTCGACCACCGCCTTCTCGCAGTCCATGCGCTATGACACGCTTGATCTCGACCGTCAGGCCGGGGTGATCCGCGACGCCGAGCACGCGTTTTCCAAGGATGGCGGGCTTGCGGTGCTCTACGGCAACCTCGCCGAGGATGGCTGTATCGTGAAGACCGCGGGCGTGGACGAGTCGATCCTGAAATTCACCGGCCCCGCGCGAATCTTTGAATCGCAGGACACCGCGGTGAGCGCGATCCTGACCGGCAAGGTGCACAAGGGCGACGTGGTGCTGATCCGCTACGAAGGCCCGCGCGGCGGTCCGGGCATGCAGGAAATGCTCTACCCGACCTCCTACCTCAAATCGAAGGGCCTTGGAAAAGACTGCGCGCTGGTCACCGACGGGCGCTTCTCGGGCGGCTCCTCGGGCCTGTCGATCGGCCACGTCTCGCCGGAAGCGGCAGAGGGCGGCACCATCGGCCTCGTGGAAGAGGGCGACATGATCGAGATCGACATCCCGAACCGCAAGATCAACCTCGCCGTCGATGACGCGGTGATCGCCGAGCGCCGCGCCGCGCGTGAGGAAAAGGGCTGGCAGCCGGACGAGCAGCGCAAGCGCAAGGTCTCCAAGGCGCTGAAGGCCTATGCCGCGCTGACCACCTCGGCCGCTAAAGGCGCCGTGCGGCAGATCTGAGCCGCCTCGGGCATGTAGAACGAAATTGGCCGTCCCCGCGGGGACGGCCGTTTCTTTTTTGGGGGCGCTGCCCCCGGGCCCCGCGGGGACGGCCGTTTCTTTTGGGGGCGCTGCCCCCGGGCCGCGCCTGCGCGCGGCCTCCCCCGGGATATTTTTGTCTAAGCGAAGACGCGGGACGCGGCGCCGGGGCTAGCTGGCGCGGGTTTCGCGTGCCTCTGTTGTGGCGGCTTCGACGGGCGCGGCGGCATCTGGCTCGGGTTCTGCGTCGGAGTCTAGCTGCGTCTCGGTTTCTTCCCGGGCCGCATCGCGCCCGGCGGCATCCGCGAGGATAAGCTCGGCGGCGCGCAGCGCGGCGGCCATCACCGGCGCCAGCGTGCCCCCTGCGGGCATCTCGGGGAAGATCGAGGCGTCGCAGACCCGCAGCCGTTCGATGCCGCGCACCCGCAGCCGCGCATCGAGCGGCATGGTCTCTTCGACGCCCATGGCGCAGCTGCCCACCGCATGGCAGGCGGAGCGGCTGTAGCGGCGATAAAGATCGAGAATGTCATCGTCGGTCTTGGCCCATGCCGAGATCACCGTCTCGCCCTCGATGAACTCCGACAGCGCCGGACGCCGCGCCAGTTTGCGCAGCAGCCGCACCGCCTCAACCGCGCGCAGACGGTCGCGCTCGTTCGACAGGTAATTGGCTTCGATCTGCGGCGGCAGGTCCGGATCGGGCCCGGAGGCAAAGACATAGCCGGTGCTGTCGGGCCGCAGCGTGTGACAGGTGAGCCGCATGCCCGGCTCGGCCTCGCAGCCGCTGACCCCCTGCGCCGGATCGAAGGAATGCGCAGCGGCAGAGATCATCGTGTCGGGACGCTCGGCGTCCTTGAGCGCCGCGACGAAGCCGACCAGTTCCGCGCCGCCCCGGCTCAGCACGCCTTCGCTCGAAAACAAAAAGCGCAGCACGTTCAGCCACAGCCGCATGCCGGTGAGCGCCCGGTTGTCGCTGTCGCGCCAGTGCCGCAGCCGCCAGTTGGTGGCCAGCGTCAGCTGATCGCGCAGCCCCCAGCCGATGTTGGGGCTGTGGTGCTTCGCCTCGATCCCGGCGCGGCGCAGCGCCATGCCGTCGCCGATGCCGGACAGCATCAGCAGCTTTGGGGTGACGATGGCCCCGGCGCAGAGGATCACCTCGCCGCGCGCGTCGAACAGCAACTGCGCGGTGCCGCGGCGCCCCTCGACGCCGCGCGCGCGGCCCTCGTCCAGCAGCACCCGGTCGACACGCACGCCGGTTTCGATGCGCAGGTTCGGACGGTCGCGCGCGCGGCGCACAAAGGCCGTCCACGCCGTGGTCCGCCGCCCCTTCTCGTCGATCGTCCACGCCGCCGGGCCGAGCCCCTCGGGGTCTTCCTCGTTGGGATCGTAGCGCTGGCGCCAGCCGCTTTCGGCCCCGGCCTGCATCACCGCCTGCATCAGCGGCGACAGCGGCTGGCCGAGCTTGATCTCCAGCGGGCCGCCGCGACCGCGGGTGTCGCTGGCGCCAAAGGCGTGATGCTCGATCTGGCGCAGGCAGCGCGACATCTCGGCCCAGCCCCAATCCTCGCTGCCCATGGCGCGCGCCATGCGGGTCCAATCCGCCTCGCCGCCGCGCAGCCAGAGCGCATTGCCCACCGCGCTGGTGCCGCCGGGCATCCGCCCGCGCAGCCAGCGCTCTGCCGGGCCGCGCGGGCCGGGCTCGACGTGATAGCTGTAGCGGCGCGTCGGGTCCTCGAGCAGCCGCTGCTGCGCCCGTGGCACCTGACTGAGCCAGTGACCGCCGGTGCCCTTGCCCTCCTCGAGCAGCAGCACCCGATTGTCGGGGTCCGCCGAGAGCCGTTCGGCCAGCACACAGCCCGCCGATCCTGCCCCCACGATGATGTAATCGAACTCCCCCGCCTGCGCGTCGGTCATATTCCCGTCAAAATCTTCCATCTTCGCCGCCACCCCCGCAGAGATCGCCACCTGCCCGAATCGGACCCGCTCAGGCTCTTTCGTCCTTGGGCGAACCCATGACCACATAAGAGGTTATGGCGCTTACCTGCGGTAACATGCCAAGAACCTCCGTGTGGAACTCCTTGTAGGCAGCAAGATCGGCCACCTCGATCCTGAGAAGATATTCGAGGTTCCCGGTAATATTGTGGCACTCCTTGACGCCGGGAGAGCGGGTGATGACGCGCTCGAACGCCTGCTGCGCCTCTTTGGTGTGGCGGCTGAGGCCGACGGTGACATAGGCGACAAAGCCGATGCCGGTCTTCTCGGGGCTGAGCACCGCGCGATATCCGCGGATCACGCCGGATTTCTCCAGAGTGGCGACACGGCGCAGGCAGGCCGAGGGCGACAGGCCCACGGTTTCGGCCAGCGCGAGGTTGCTGATCCGGCCATCGGCCTTCAATACGCGCAATATCCTGCGGTCGATATCATCCAAATCGCTCATAAGTTTCATTAGAGCAGGCAATCCGCTGCAGATTGCAACCTTTCTCCGCGCAGGCCGCGCAACTATTGCGTCATGACACAGGACCTCATGCTCGCGCTTGCGACCTTCGCCCTCGTCACGGTGATCTCGCCGGGGCCGAACAACCTCATGCTGCTGACCTCGGGGGCCAACTTCGGCCTCGCGCGGAGCCTGCCGCATATGCTGGGCGTGGCCTTGGGCTTTCGGGTGATGGTGCTGCTGGTCGGGCTGGGCGTGATGCGGCTTTTCGAGGCCTATCCGCTGGTACGAGACGCGCTGACGGTGGTGTCGGTGCTCTATATGGGCTGGCTGGCGTGGAAGATCGCCCATGCCTCGGCGCCCGGTGCGGCGGGTAACGCCGCGGGCCCGAGCGGCGCGCGACCGCTGAGCTTTTTGCAGGCCGCCGCCTTTCAATGGGTGAACCCCAAGGCGTGGTCGATGGCATTGGGGGCGATCACCCTCTACGCCGCCGGGGGCGATCTTGCCGCCGTGCTGCTGGTCGCGGGCACCTATGTGGCGATGGGCGCGATCTCGACCACCACCTGGACGGTGCTGGGCGGCGGGCTGCGGCGGGTGCTGACGAATCCGGCGCGGCTGCGGCTCTTCAACTGGAGCATGGCGGCGCTGCTGATCGCCTCAATGCTGCCGGTGCTGCTGGCCTGAAAGGGGCCTGATAGGAGCCCGCACCACCTTTGCAAACCCCGCCGAACCGTCCCGTTCAGCTTGCTTTGTTGCATCCGGGCCGCTTCGAGGCCATATAGGCCGCGACCAACAAGAGTGCCCGAGCATGACGCATTATCTCGACTTTGAAAAACCCCTCGCCGAGATCGAAGGCAAGGCGGAAGAACTGCGCGCCATGGCGCGGAAGAACGAAGAGATGCATGTGGAGGACGAGGCCGCGGCCCTTGACCGCAAGGCCGACGACCTGCTCAAGGATCTGTATAAGAAGCTGACGCCCTGGCGGAAATGTCAGGTGGCGCGGCATCCGGACCGTCCCCACTGCAAGGATTACATCGAAGCCCTGTTCACCGAGTTCACCCCGCTGGCCGGGGATCGCGGCTTTGCCGACGACCACGCGGTGATGGGCGGTCTGGCGCGGTTCAACGACCGTCCGGTGATGGTGATCGGCCACGAAAAGGGCAATGACACCCAGTCGCGCATCGAGCGCAACTTCGGCATGGCCCGCCCCGAGGGCTACCGCAAGGCGATCCGCCTGATGGAAATGGCCGACAAGTTCGGCCTGCCGGTGATCACGCTGGTGGACACCCCCGGCGCCTACCCCGGCAAGGGCGCGGAAGAGCGCGGCCAGTCCGAGGCGATCGCCCGCTCGACCGAGAAATGCCTGCAGATCGGCGTGCCGCTGGTGACGGTGATCATCGGCGAGGGCGGATCCGGCGGGGCCGTGGCCTTCGCCACCGCCAACCGCGTCGCGATGCTGGAGCATTCGGTTTATTCGGTGATCTCGCCCGAAGGCTGCGCCTCGATCCTGTGGAAGGATGCCGAGAAGATGCGTGAGGCCGCCGAGGCGCTGCGCCTGACCGCGCAGGATCTGCTGAAACTGGGCGTGGCCGACAAGGTGATCCCCGAACCGCTGGGCGGCGCGCATCGCGCAGCGGAAACCGCGATCGAGGCGGTGGGCAAGAACATCGCGGCGATGCTTGAGGAAATGGACGGGATGAAACCGGCCGAGTTGATCAAGGCGCGCCGTCAGAAGTTCCTCTCGATGGGTGCCAAAGGCCTCGCCGCCTGAGCCTTTCGCCCGGCCCCGAGCCGAGCGCTGATATCCAAAGCCCCGGAGCGCGGTTAATGCCGCATTCCGGGGCTTTCTTCATGTTCTGCCAGAAGATGAGGAATTCACCGCAATAGTCTGGGATCAAAAATTTATTCGCCTTTGCGTGGGGCGAAATTCCCTTCTGGGCGAGAGATGTTTTTGATCTGCGCGGCTGCCCAATTTGGGGCATATTTTAACGCCGAAGCCAGACTCCCGGAAGAAGCGGGATTGAACGGAAGCCCATTCATTTAGAATGGGCCTCTAATTAAGACAATATCAAGGAATTTCTCCGCAGAATAGGCAGCACATCCCCCGCCGGATCAAAAAAGTCACCGCTGCGGATCCGCTTCGAGTTTGGAGGAGCGTCCATCCTGCCGCGATGATGATCGAACGCCATTCGGGACCGACCTCGACGCGCTGAAGGGTACTGCGTCGCACTTTAGTTGATTTCGACGCAGTTTCAGTGATCTAGCAAAGTTCACTTTCGCTGCACCCGAAGATAGAGGGCGCGAGCATCGCACCCCAGAAGGCAAGAATAGGGCTTCGCGTCGCAAGGGATCGCGGCTGCTCAATGAGCTGAAATATATTTACCTTTTACCGGACATAGAAGTATCCGAGCCTTGATGCTGTCACCTTTAACCTTCCTCGACATTTTATGGCCTCATCTCTCCACACCACAGACATGGCTCCACAGTAAGGCCCCTATTAAGAACTTGCGGCAGTCATAAACGCCAAATTCCGCACCTCACAAAGAAAAGACGCGCTCACCTCATTGCGAAGCGAGCGCGCCTATCTTGTTCACTTGCCACGGCTTTCCGAACTCCTAATGCAGAGCATTAGCCGTGGCGGCGCCACCGGTCAGCGCCCTGCCCTTAGGATGTCGCATTCTCAGCCTTGGCGCGCAGGCTTGCACCGAGGGACTCGATCCCGCGGTCCGCGGCCTTGGGAATGATCCGGTACGCTGCGTTCACGAAGCAGAACAGCGCGAACCCCAGCAGGCCGAGGCACAGCAGCCCCACCAGCACGCGGCCATAAACCTGCCCCTGCAGCCAGTCGAAGGCCGAGCCAAGCCCACCCGCCTCGGAGGCGTTGGCGTGCAGCGCGGCGTAGCAGATCAGCATGCCGATGATGCCGATCACCACGCCCTGCGCGGCGAGGCCCGCTTTCAGCGCGCCGTTCCAATGGGTGGTGAAATGGTTGGCCTTGAGGTGGTTGCGGTATTTCTCTTTGACCGCCTTCATCAGATAAAAGCCGCCCGCCGCAACGGTGAGGACGCCCGCGATGCCAACGGCGATCTGTCCGGCGGGGTTCTGCAGCACGCTATCGAGCATTTGCTTGCCGCTGCTGCCGCCGCTGCGACCGATCAGCAGCGTCGCCGCCAGAATACCAATGCCGAGGTGTGCGCCGCCGGTCACCAGCATCCCTGCCCGCGCGATCAGCCCCTTGGCGCCGCGGCCATAGGCTTCGAGATCCCAGATACAGTCCACAAGGCGCCAGACCGCATAAGCGAGCATCCCCAGCGCGATCAGCACGATCACCGCCGTGCCCCAACCGCCCTGCAGGCTCTGCATTGCCTCGGAGGTGCCCTCGGCCTGTCCGCCATGCAGGATCGACCAGAGCGAGACGCCCGCGACCACGAGATAGACCAGTCCCCGGCCCGAATAGCCGGCCCGCATGATCGGGATCGCCCAAGCGAAGTCTTCGGGGTTCACATCCTCAAGCCGCTTGGCGCGGCGCGAGTCCGGCTTGATGGAAAGGGATTCAGCGAGGGACATGGCAGGGCTCCGGTCTGGCAAAAGGGCTAGAGGACTTGCCCTTTCAATGCCGCTGGTGCCCTGCGGGTTCCCTGCCGGTTGATTGCCCTGTGCGCTCAGGTGGCCAGCATCCGCAGGCCCTGCGTCACATCCGAGCGCACCGCGAGCCGCAGCCCGGGCTCGTCGCCCGCCTTCAGCGCAGCGATGATCAGCCGGTGGTAATGCGGCGCTTCGGTGCGGCGCAGACGCCCGTAAAGCTTGCGCATGGTCGGCCCGAGTTGCAGCCAGACGGTCTCGGTCATCGCCAGCATCGCGGGGGCCTGCGCCCGCAGATAAAGTGTGCGGTGAAACTCGAGATTGGTGCGGATGTAGCCCACCGCATCGCGCGCCTGAATCATCTCGGCGATGGTGCCGTTGATTGCCTGCAGCCGGTCGATCAGTGCCATATGCGCCCGCGGCAGCGCGCGCGAGGCCAGTTCCACCTCGATCAGCGCCCGCAGCGCGGCCAGTTCCTCGATCCGCTCGTTCGACAGTTCCGGCGTCGACACCCGCCCCGAGGAGGACATCGACAGCGCGCCCTCGGCCACCAGCCGGTTGATCGCCTCGCGCGCGGGGGTCATCGAGACGTCGAACTCGCGCCCGATGCCGCGCAGGGTGAGCGACTCGCCGGGCGGGATCTGGCCCAGCATGATACGCTGGCGCAGGCCGCGATAGACGCGTTCATGCGCGGACAGGACGACTTCGGACGGGCGGGGCTGAGGCTGGATCATGATCTGGGCAATCTCCGATGCGGCGCGGGCGGCGTCAATCGCCGAAACGATAGCGGTGCAGCGAGGCGCCCTCGACCTGCAGCCAGCGCCGCGCCGGGCGCCAGTCGCCGTAAAGCTGCTCGACCACCGCCCAGAAGGCCGGCGAGTGGTTCATCTGCGCCAGATGTGCCACCTCATGCGCGGCGACGTAATCGAGCACTTCGGGCGGTGCCATCACCAGCCGCCACGAGTACATCAGCCCGCCGTCGGCGGTACACGACCCCCAGCGCGAGCGCGTGTCGCGCAGCGTCAGGCGGCTGTAAGGCAGCCCCAGCGCGGCAGAGTGGCGATCCGACGCCTCGGCCAGCCGGTTGCGCGCCTCGGCCTTCAGCCAGCCCAAGAGCCGCGCGGCACAGCGCTCTTCCGGGCCGGGCACCTCGATCACCCCGTCGCCGAGGCGCAGGCTGCGCCCCTGCCCCGGCACGATGCGCCGCAGTTCTCCGCCGATCGGAAGTCGCGCGCCCGCAGCGATCCAGACATCCGCGCCGCGCTGCTCGAGATGGCCGCGCAGCCAGCCTTCCTTCTCGCGCAGAAAGCCGATGGCCTCGGCCTCGGGGAGCCGCCGCGGCAGGGTCAGCGTGACCCGCCCATCAAGCTGCGACAGCCGCAGCGACAGCCGCCGGGCCTGCGCCGAACGGCGCAGGGTGACGGCGATCGGCGGGTTGCCGGGAAGGGTGAACTGCCCCATTTTTATTGCCTCTGGACTGCACGGGCCAAAAGTTTTGACACTGCTCTTCTGTTATGGCAGACGCTGCAGATTGTCGACCGTACAAGCCAGCTGAAGGGGACCACCCATGCCCAAAGAAGAATGGGGCACGAAGCGCGTCTGCCCGACCACCGGGAAGCGTTTCTACGACCTGAACAAGGATCCGATCGTCTCGCCCTATACGGGTGAGGTGCTGCAACTCGACACCGGCAAGCGCACCATGCTGTCGGCCGACCAGGCAGACGGCGCACCGCGTCGCTCGCAGACCGAGGACTCCGAAGAGGCAGATCTGCTCGAAGACGACGTCGAGGTCGAACTCGATGACGATGATGTTCTCGATGATGACGACGACGACAATGTCTCGCTCGACGAGATCACCGACGTCGCCGGAGAGGACGAAGAGTAAGCTTCGAACTTTTTTCTGCGGGCGGTGATTTTTTCGCTTGAACCCGCCCGCAGCATCCCATAGATCACGCCGCACAGCGTCGGAGACGACGCGGCGGACACCGCTCCGGACCGAAGCCGAGACGCCCGAAAGGGCCTGACGGACAAGGTAAAGAGCACCGCGATTGGGGCCTTAGCTCAGCTGGGAGAGCGCTTGCATGGCATGCAAGAGGTCAGGGGTTCGATCCCCCTAGGCTCCACCAATCCTCCTTGAATAGCACCAGATAGTTCTGCCTTTCTCGTCAGAGGATTTGCCTCTGCCGCGCAGACGGGTGCTGTTTTCCCTACGAAAATCCATGCTGCCTTGATCCGCGCCTTTCGGCGCGTCGATCGCGTTGCAGCGCTTTCCCCTGTCAAACCCGAGGATGGCCCATGAGCGACCATTTCTTCTTCGTGACGGGCGGCCTTGGGTCGCGGGCAAAACCAGCCTGAACACCGAGCTTGCCCGCCGTGGCTTTCAGAACATTCGCGAATCCGGCCGCGCGATTATTCGCAAGGAGATGGCGCGCGGCGGAGACGCCCTCCGCTGGGCGGACCGCATGGCCTATGCCGAACGGATGCTGGAGCGCGACCTGCGCGCCTACAGCGCCGCACGGGCTCTGTCTGCCCCCGTGATCTTCGACCGCGGCATTCCCGACATAATGGGCTACCTGATCCTCTGCAGCCTCCCCGTGCCGCCCCACATCGCTGCAGCGGCCAAGGAAACGCGCTACAACGCCCGCATCTTCCTAGCGCCGTTCTGGGACGATATCTTCACGCAGGACGCCGAGCGCAAGCAGACCCGCGCCGAGGCCGAAGCGACAGGTGCCGTCATGCGCGACACCTACACCGCGCTCGGTTACGAGATCACGGAGCTGCCGCGCACCGACATCGTAACACGCGCCGACTTTGTTTGTGCGCAGCGGGTCAACTGACCGTAATCGCGAGATGCCCTGGCAAAACTGCTGAACCGGACAAACCGCATGGTCCCTCCGGCCTCCCGCTGCCTGACACTCACGGCCCGGAGCCGTCATTCGAAAGTGTGCCGGCGCCGCGGCGCGGCCATTCATGCCCTGGCGCAGCAAAATCCACAGACGAATGTCTCCGGCGCGGACGAAGCCGCCATTCGCTACCTCAACTGCAGCATCAGGCCACATTCGCAGAGAGATCAAAGCCAGCCCGCCCTCACACCGGCCTCGGTTTCGGGAGCGTCGCAGTTCACTCTCACATTGCCGCCCCGCCGGGTGAAGGCGGAGCGACAATACCAGAGCGGTGTCAGGGCAGAACGACGATCTGAGCCAGCCCCTTTGAAGTGGTCCACCCACGAAGCCGGAAATCCGATAGGAT